>JBEKQS010000317.1:0-5350 GCA_049519475.1 Bryobacteraceae bacterium
GGAGAGTCTCTGATTATGCCGATAGCCGCGCTGCCCAAAACGAGAGATCCCCCAGCGAAAACACGCATAACGAGCAGAGCACACGGCATAATCCGGGAGGCGGCATAACATCTGCACTGCCGCTAACGGCAGTGCAGATGTTATTGTCTAATGGGGCCCCGACTTCTCACAGCGGTCCGGTGATGGAGAAACTGCACGGTTGGCTGGAGGCGCAGTTCGCCGAGCGGTCATAGCGTTTGTCGGTCTCGATCCTCGCTGCGTCGGCTCGAGCTTCCCAGATGGGGACGCGCTAAAACCTCAGGCTGACATGGCGCGGACACAGAGGGGACATCCGCGGTGGCAGGCATTGCGGCGGCAATCAATTACAATGCTCTTTTCGAATCGTTTACAATCCGGGAGTTTTATGTTCAACCAGCCGCGAGCACTGTTGCTGATGGCCTTGTTCTCCGGCCCAGCCCTCTTCGGCGCCGACTTCGTCATGAAGGTGACCGACCGCAACTACCTAGACACCCAAGGCTTTAGCGTCTTTCTTTACGACAGTACGTACCACCCTGTCTTCGTCGATCAAAAGAATACCGCCATGGAGATGATTCTCCACGGCCAGCGCATCGCCACGAATGGCGACGTGCGCCTGATGCCCACTCCGGAGCAGTGGGACCTGGTCGCAACGCTTAAGGCGCGCCAGCCCGATAAGGAACACAGCCGGCTTACCGCGAACCTCTCCTTCCCCAGTTTCGAGATGGACTACACGCTGGAAGTGGCCGCGGAGCCGGGGGGAGTGCGGGTCAGCGTAAACCTGGATAAGCCGCTGCCGGAGAAGCTGGCCGGCCGCGCGGGCTTCAACCTGGAGTTCCTGCCTTCCATCTACATGGGCAAGACCTATTCGATTGACGGCAGCGTGTTCGGCACCCTCCCGCGCTCTCCGCAGGACGAGATGATAGTTGCGCCGCCACAGGCCGGCGATCCGAAGAAGCTGCCCTACCAAGAGGAATGGGACCAAGCCAAGGGTTACACTCAGCCGCAGCCGTTCGCCAGCGGCAAGAGCGTCACGATGGCGGTGGACGATCCGCTGGCCCGCATCAGGATCGAGTCGGAGACCGGGCCGATTGCCATGTACGACGGGCGCAACCGGGCGCAAAACGGCTGGTTCGTGCTGCGCACGCTGATTCCGTCGGGCAAGACCGTAGGCGCGGTGGTGTGGCACATCCGGCCAGACGTGATTCCGAACTGGACGCGGCCGCCGGTGATCGCGCACAGCCAGGTCGGTTATGCACCGAATTTCTCTAAGGTGGCGGTGCTCGAACTGGACCCGAAATTCAATGCGCCCAAGACGGCCAAGGTGCTGCGGTTGGGCGAGGACGGCGCATATAAGCAGGTCTTCGAAGCCCCGATCTCCGAGTCAACTCCCTGGCTGCGGTACGCCTACGCGAAATTCGATTTCTCCGCCATCAAAGACCCCGGCCTGTACGCCATCGAATATGCGGGGCAGCGTACCGAGCCGTTTCCGATCACCAGGGACGCCTACAGCAAGTCTTGGCAGTCCTCGCTGGACGGCTTTCTCGCCGTGGAAATGGATCACGTCTCGGTGCGCGAGGGCTACCGATTGTGGCACGGCATTTCACACCTGGACGACGCCCGCCAGGCGCCGGCCAACACACGACACTTCGATGGCTACGCGATGGGGTCGGAACTCAATTCCCCCTTCCAGGCCGGCGAGCACATCCCTGGTTTGAACGTCGGCGGGTGGTTTGACGCGGGCGATTACGACAACATCGCCGGGAGCCAGTACGCGGTCATCCAGAACCTGGCCCTGGCATACAGCACCTTCAACCTGAAGTGGGACCAGTTGAGCGTGGACGAGCAGTCCCGCCACGTGGAGATGCATCGTCCCGACGGCGTTCCGGACGCGGTCCAGCAGGTGAAGCATGGCGTGCTGCAAACGCTGGCGCAGATTAAGGCGGTCGGGCATCCGTTCCAGGGCATCATCGAGCCCAACCTGCGGGAGTACACGCATCTGGGCGATGCGGCGTCCCAAACCGACGGCAGGATTTATAATCCGAAGCTCGGGCCGCTCGAAGTGGACGGCAATTTTTCTGGCATCCCCGATGACCGGTGGGCTTTCACGACCAAGTCCGCAAATTTGCAATACGGCGCAGCAGCATCGCTGGCCGCGGCTGCCCGAGTGCTCAAGGGCTGGGACGACGCGCTGGCGAAGGAGTGCCTGGACACGGCGGCCAAACTCTATCAGGACGAACACGCGAACCCCACACCCGGCGGCCGTGGAGGCTTCGCCGGTGGCGCACCAGGCGGTTTAGGCGGCCGCGGCGGCGCTCCGGACTGGACGGCCGCGCTGGAACTGATGATCGCCACCAATGGCGCCGACCCGTACAAGCAGCGTGTACTGGAGCTGTTCCCGACCATGATCCAGAACGTCGGGGGCAACGGATGGACGGCAGTTCGCGCCCTGCCCTACCTGGATGCCAGCTATAAGACGCAGATGGCAGAAGCAGTGAAGGCATATATTCCCAATCTGGATAAGCAGATGGCCGCCACGCCGTTCGGCGTTCCGCCCAGCATCGGCACTTGGGGCGGATCGGCGAGCGTGGTCGAGTTCGGCATCCGGATGTACTTCCTGCACCAGGCGTTCCCGGACATCGTGAGCCCGGAATATACGCTTCGCGCCGCCAACTACATACTGGGGACGCATCCGGTGTCTAGCACGTCGTATGTGTCGTCGGTTGGGACGGTTTCGAAGATGAAGGGGTACGGGAACAACCGTGCGGATGGCACTTTTATCCCCGGCGGCGTGATTCCCGGCTATATCGTAATCAAACCGGATTTCCCGGAGTGCATCGACGACTTCGGAATGCTCTGGTTCGAGGACGAATACGTCATCAGCGAGGCGGCCAGTTGGGTTCTGATGGCCAACGCGGCCGACGCGCTTGTGATGAAGTAGGCAGGCGAACGCATACGTTCCGGAAGCCCGTTGCGGTTCAAGCCCGCCAGTCAATCACTCTGCTACACTATCAATTTTTCTATGCGATGGCTTTCGCAACTCCTCGCCGCCACCCAAAAGCACAGGCTACAGGGGTGGGTCGGTTTGATTCTGTACGCTTGCGCGGCCACCTTCCCTCACCAGCCCGTCCAGGACATGCTTAGCCGGTTCACCGACAGATTCGGCCGGGAGCCACTCTATCAGATCTCGGTAACGATCGCTCTGATGCTAGGGTTAACCCTGACCCTGTTGTTTGTCTGGGGACTCCGGGGACAAACCGGACGCAAATGGCTGGCAGCATTATGGGCCCTGTCCTTCGCACTAATGGTCGGCGTCTGGCGCTTATTGATGGCCAACAATACAGAACTGGTGCACTTTCCACAGTATTTTCCGGAAGGGGTAGCGCTTCTGGCGCTCACGCTATCGCCGGTGGAGTCCATGGCGTGGGTGACCGTGTTCGGATGGCTCGACGAGGGCTACCAATACGTCTACCTGACGCACGGCAGAGCGACACTTCTGGATTTTAACGACATCCACATGGATCAGATTGGAGGACTTGCGGGAATTATCTTTGCAATGGCCCTGCTGCGCAGCGAACCGCTAACGCGCGAGTCCTGGCTGGACTTTTGGAAGGGAATTCTCCGGAGACCTGGAGTGCTTGCAGTTCTTGGAGTTCTGGCGGTCGGAATCGCATTGCTGATTTCGGGCACGTTGCTGGTTTACGAGGGACCCGGAGCGCCCGCTCACTGGTTTGCATTGAGCCGCCTCAAGACTACATCGTTCTGGTATTCTCAGCCGATCATCCTCGGGCCGCATCGTTTTCACGAATTGATGCCCGCCGAGGGAATTCTTCTGCTCCTTGTGACGATAGCTGTGTGCGCTGTGCTCGACAGAAGATTCAGGGTCTCGGCGAAACCGGCGATTGATCGCTGAGGGGGTCATGCCTCGTGCCACTGCGCGGTGGCGAAGGCGCCGCGCGAACGGGACCAGGAAAAAATCTCCGCGGTCATCAGAGTGTCCGTCCGGGCGGTGTTGCTGGGGCGCACGGGACCAGCAGCAGTTTGGTGTATCGTCGCGGAACTGCCCGGTCGTCCTCAAACGCCTCGGAAACGGCTTTATACCGGCCAAAGCTGAGTAGCCTGGTGGCGTCCGGCGACTGAAGGCAGTATTCTCTTTCGTTCGAGACTGTCTACAGCATTCACCACTCCGCGTGAGCGAGCTTCGCAGCCGCGTGCTCCGCACGAGGCTTATACAGCACCGCTGTTGGCCGTTTGTCAGGCATCACCTATTTCTTCTCCATTCACATTTCTGCTATTGAATAACGCGCGCCCAAAACCCGTTGCCGGTGCCCTGATGCGAGTCAACCACGTATAGAATAACGTTAGGCGCAACGGCGCCCCAGGGAGCAAGCAGATGTTCTGCCAGAGTTGCGGCGCTCAAGTCGCGGGAGCCTTCTGTACCAAATGCGGGGCGCGCGCGAGCCAGCCGTCACCGCCTTCCGCGCCCCCACCGGCTTACACTCCACCACCCGCCATCACCGTAGTGGACTCTCAACAACTCGCTAAGGAGCGCTCGAATCAGCTTGGCGGCGCAGCAAAGGAGCGCGGAGCGGAGGGGGCCAAGTTGCTCCAGAGTGGTATCGGCGCGCTCGCTGCGCGCATGGGCAAGGTCGCGCTAGGCGCCGGGGTTCTGCTGTGGATTGCGTGGTTCTTTTTTCCCGCCGCTAGCGCTTTTGCCGGAAATGCCTCACCGATAACCTACACGTTCTGGGGTCTTCTGGGGATCGACTATGGCGGTCCCGGAACTATGTTGGGGGGAGCTGTCCATCCCGGGCTGTTGTCTTTGCTCGGCCTTATCGCCATCGCCGCACCCTTTGCCGCGCCGTTCATCCGCGCAGCGTGGGCGAAATATCTGAACGCGGTGCCTCTGGTGTATTTCGGGATTGCCTTCCTGGCAATAACCGTGGATAAAAACAAGGCCTTCCAAGTAGTAACAGCAATGGGCATCCCCAATCCATTTTCATGGAACTGGCTAGTCCTTTTTATTATGGGAATCGCGGCTCTGATCCTTGCCAAAGGTGCATTAAAGAAGCCGTGAGACATCCGAGTTGTTCCGAGTTGTTCTGTCAAGACTTCACAGGGCGCGATATTTGCTCAGCGTGAGCCACAAGGCCTTTGCGGCCTCGGAAGAAGACCGGCAGCGCTTTTCGGCGCTCTACGGGATTGTGCCCGACCTCCTGCCCAACGCGGTGGACTGCCGTGCGGACCGCCCGGCGCCTGAGCAGGTGACCGCCGCCAAGGAGCGGTATGGTCTGGGCACGCCTGGAAGGTCTTGGATGACTGTCGAATTCACGGT
>JBEKQS010000318.1:0-5349 GCA_049519475.1 Bryobacteraceae bacterium
CCCACAGGCACTGAACCAACGCCCGAACAACTTCAATCCCTTCGACTGAAGCCGCACGAAGTTCTACCCAAGTGGAACTACACGATCTCACCCAATCTGTGAAATTGTTTTTGCGTCAGCCCTTAGTGCCGGATGCAAGTACAGAAGCTTCCGCCGCGCAGTGCGGTATAGTCTTGGTTGCCGGAGACCCAACAGGGAGTTCCCGGCCAACCACGGCTTAACTTGCAGATACCGATGACGCCACGGAAGCCCAGCACCAGACCTAGCGTTTTTCTTGAAATAGGAGCGGCGCTGGGGCTGATCGCGATGATCATGCCGTTGTTATTCTCGGCGGCGTACGGTGGTCTGTGGACGGGCCTCGGAAACAACCCTATCCTGGCTTTGGCGGTTGCCGGCGCATTCATTATCCATCTCGCGTCCCGCCCTTCGCGTCGAGAAGTGTTGATCACGCTGGTTCTGGCGGCGGTCTTGCGTCTTCTGTACGAGCGGATCACAGGCGGCTCGGGGCGTTATTTTGGCTCCATGGTCATTATTTGGGGAAGCTTTCTGGGGATCTCGAGCCTTCTGGTGCTGGCGGTACACGCCATTCGCGAACGGGGCGAAGAGCGCAAATCCGCCCTATCCGACCTGATTGCCGGAGGCGCCTTTTTCTATTACTGGATCGTTCTGGGATTCGCGCTTACCCTCACGGATTACCTGATCCCGCGCGTGTACGACGAGTTTTTCTACGCGTTTGACGGATCGCTTGGCTTCCAGCCCAGCTTCGTCCTGGGGCGGTTGATTTATGGCCGCCCCCTTGCTTGGGGCCTGGTGCGCACATTGTACTTCGCCATTGCGTTGCCGGTCGCGATGCTCTACGCGTCCCAGAGGCGCCGCAGCTACGTTCTGGGATACAAGATTTTTCCGCTGCTGATCGCCGCGTCAACGGGCGGATATCTGCTCTATTACGTACTGCCCGGCACCGGTCCCATTTATGAATTTCGCGGTTTGTTTCCGTTCCACATTCCGCCGGTGGCGCCGCACCTTGGGAAGCTTGAGCCGATGATGGAGCGCGCTGTCCGCAACGGTATGCCCTCGCTGCATTTCGGCACGGCGCTGCTTCTCTGGTGGAATTGCCGGATCTGGCCCATGGCGGCACGCCGCGTCATGTTGTTGTTCTTGCTCGGAACGGCCTTCGCCACGCTGGCGCTGGGACAGCACTACCTGATCGACCTGGTCGTTGCCTTTCCCGTGATGCTCATTTTTCAGGCCGCTGCCATCACGGCCGTGCCGTTATCGGCGCGCGAGCGCTGGCTGCCACTAGCGGTGGGGTGCTGCGGTACCTTCGCCTGGCTGGCATTCCTCCGTTATGGGGCAGCGCTGTGGCTAGGACGGCACGCGCTTTCCTGGATCCTGGTATCGGGAACGATGATCGGCTGTTGCTGGCTGGAGAGCCGCCTCTGGAAGAAGGCGCGCATGTCGAGCGAACCCAGGCAACCGGTAATTATTGGGACGTGATTGCCCGGCTTTTCCAGACGCTTTTAGGCGCCTGGTTCGGTGGCACGAAGCTTCTTACCTTTTGTCTCGGGGAATGTCCAGATCCAGGCGCCGCAAGCCAGGGCGAAAAAGGCCGCCAGCGAGAGGCCGCCGCCCAGGCCGTACCGGGTCGCCACCACCGCGATGATGACAGGGGTCAGGAACTGCACGCCGCGCCCCACGTTGAACGCAGCGCCCATCGCCGAATTCCGAAGGCCCGTGGGAAACAGCTCCGCGAACAGCGGACCATAGCCTCCGAACATCCCGGTTCCGATGCCGGTGAGGAACATGAAACCGAGAATCACGCTGGGCATCGCCACAACCGCGTCCCAGAAAAGTGTGATCATGAGCATGCCGGCGGCCCAGATAACGCCGTAAATACTATATGCCGGACGCCTTCCGAGCCGGTCGGCCAGCAGCCCAAAACTGATATAACCGAAAACCCCTCCGGTTTGGGTGACCAGAATCCAGAGTGACGACTTGGTGAGGCTCAGATGCCGCTCGGCCTGTAGATATCCGGGCAACCAGGAGTAAGTGAACCAATAGGCCGACAAGTCGAGCGTGGCTAGCACCAGCGCCAGGTAAAAGTACTTACGATAGGGGCCGGTGAGAAGGCCGATCAGCTTGTTCTGGCTCTCGATCTTCATTTCGTGAACCGAGAGTTGTCCGGCCTGCTTGAGCCGCTGGCGCTCCGCCCACATATCGCTTTCGTTCAGCGTCCTGCGGACGAAGACCACCAGCAGTGCGGGAATGATGGAGAACCAGAAGCAGCCGCGCCAGCCTACCAGGGGTTGCAGGAAGCCAGCCACCACCGCGGCCACCGCGATGCCCACGGGCGCTCCGGTCTGCATCAAGGCGCCGATCCGCCCGCGCATGCGAGCCGGAAAAGTCTCGGCGATGTATGCCTGGCCGGTCGCCCATTCTCCGCCCACGCCGATGCCGGTGATAATGCGGAAAACCAGCAGAGTGGTAAGACTGTTGGAAAATCCGCACAGGAAGGCGCCGATGCTATACATCCCGATGGTCCAGGAAAGCACCGTCTTACGCCCCAACTTGTCGGCCAGCAGGCCAAACATCACACCACCGAGGGCCGTCGCGGTGAGCGAGGACCCCAGCACATAGGACAACGCCACCCGCGACAGGTGCAACTCCTTTCCGATCGGAAGGAGCAGGAAGCTGTATAGCATCAGGTCATAGAAGTCGAATGTCCACCCGGCCCAACTCAGGAGCAAAATCTTATAGTGTTGCCAGCCGGGATTCTCGCTGTCGCTGAGCAGCCGCACTTGACTTACTGTATCAGCCATACTAAGACGCCTCGGGAATCATTCATGTAAGCCCACATGGGCTAATTCTGCGTCGGCCTGCCGCGAGAATCAATGTAAAAGTAGCCGAAAATCTGAAAACCTCGGCCCTTGTCGCCATTCTCAACAATTTCGACCCGCAAACGGCCTTCCCCGGGGCCTTTCGGCGCGCCCACACAACTGATCTGCCTCAGCGCGGCCCGAACGCCTCTAAGATCGCCTCGGCAATCCGTTCGCTGGCGTGGCCATCGCCGTAAGGGTTGTGGATGCGGCACATGCGCTCGCGCTCGTCGCGATCGTCGAGCAGCCGCTCGGCTTCGCGGACGATGCGGTCGGCATCCAAGCCTACCAGTTTCACGGTGCCGGCTTCCACGGCTTCGGGCCGTTCGGTTTTTTCGCGCATCACCAGGACCGGCTTGCCCAGCGACGGGCCTTCCTCCTGGATGCCGCCGGAATCGGTGATCACCAGGTAAGCGTGGCGCATCAGGTCGACGAACGGAACATAATCGAGCGGTTCGTACAGGATGATATTGCGCTCCTTGCCGAGCAGGCGGGTCACGGGGCCGGCCACGTTGGGGTTGTAGTGCACCGGATAGACGATCTGGACATCGGGGCGCTTCGCCAGCCGGAGCAGGGCGCTGCAAATGGCTTCGAGAGGCGCGCCGAAATTCTCGCGGCGGTGCGCGGTCACCAGCAGCAGCCGCTTGGAGAGATCGAGGTCCGGCCACATCGCAGAGGGGAGTTGCCCGGCTTCGAGTTTGTCGCGCACTTGCAGCACCGCGTCGATGCCGGTGTTCCCGGTGACCGAGATGCAGTCCTCGGGCACGCCCTCGCGCCGCAGGTTGGCCGCCGCGCCGCTGGTGGGCGCGAAGTGCAGAGTGCTGAGGCGCGTGGTCAGGACGCGGTTCAACTCTTCCGGGAAGGGCTGCCCGAGGTCGCCCGTGCGCAGCCCTGCTTCCACGTGGCCCACGGGGATGTGCTGATAGAAGGCCGAAAGCGCCGCGCAGAACGTGGTGGTGGTATCGCCCTGCACCAGGACGATGTCGGGCCGCTCGGAGAACAGGACGTTTTCGAGTGCTTCCAGGACGCAAGCGGACAATTGCGCCAGGCTTTGACCGGGCTGCATGAGATTGAGGTCGAAATCGGGGACCACGTCGAAGACTTCGAGAACCTGGTCGAGCATGGAGCGGTGTTGCGCGGTGACGCAGCACTGCACGCGAAAATCGCGGCTCAGGCGCCGCAGAAGGAGCAGCACCGGGCAGAGCTTGATAGCTTCGGGGCGCGTGCCGAAGACCAGGAGAACTTTGATCATGCGGTGGTCTTTACTCTAACCTGCTGGATGCCGGGGTTCAAGCGGCAATGCCGTTTGCTTAGGCCGACTCCGGGTGGGACGAACAGGGATTGGGGCTAGACGGGTAAGATACATTCATGACGCGGTCGATTGCGGCGGGACTGATTTTGTGCGGAGGTCTGATGGGAGCTTCGGATTTCGATGAGGCGCAGGCGGCGCGGTTCGCGCGGCTGGCGCCCGATTGCGTGCACAAGGAATATCCGAATAAGATTGCGCACTCCATGAATTCGGACGCCGATGTGAAGCCGCCGCGGGAACTGACGCCGGCCTTTTACGGGTGTTACGACTGGCACTCATCGGTGCACGGGCACTGGCTGCTGGTGCGGCTGGCGCGGCTTTTCCCGCAAGCGCCGTTTGCCGCGGAAGCGCGGCGGGCGGTGGGGCAGAGCTTGACCGCGGCCCATATCGCGCAGGAAGTGAAATACCTGGACGCGGAAGGCCGCGCGGCGTTCGAGCGGCCGTATGGCTTGGCGTGGCTGCTGCAACTGGCGGCGGAGCTGAAGGAGTGGGACGATCCGCAGGCGCGGCAGTGGGCCGCGGCGCTGAATCCTCTGGTGGAGGCGATCACCGCGCGAATCGGCGGCTGGTTGGGGAAGATGGAAAACCCCATCCGCATCGGGGAGCATAACAACACAGCATTCGCCATGGGATTGATGCTGGACTATGCGCGCATTGCGGGCGACGCTCCGTTCGGCAAACTGGTGGAAGCCCGCGTGCGGGATTATTACCTGAAAGACCGGAACTGCCCGCTGGCGTATGAACCATCGGGCGAGGACTTTCTCTCGCCCTGCCTGGCGGAGGCGGATGTGGTGAGGCGCATTTTGCCGCAGGCGGAGTTCGCGCAGTGGTTCACGGCCTTTCTGCCGCATGTGGACCTGGAGCCGACGCACGTTCCCGATGTCGCGGATCCGAAACTCTACCACCTGGCGGGGCTGAACCTGAGCCGCGCCTGGATGCTGGAAGGCATCGTGTCGAAGCTGCCGGCCGCGGACGCGCGCCGCAAGCCATTGACTGCGCTGGCGGGCCGGCTGCGTCAGGCAGGACTCGATAGCATCAAGAGCGAACATTACGAAGGCGGCCACTGGCTGGGCAGTTTTGCGGTTTATCTGGTGAGTGGCCGGGGGCTTAAATGAGTCCGGCGCCGAGGAGTACACTCGAAGGTGATGGGCGCCACGGAAGGAC
>JBEKQS010000319.1:0-5342 GCA_049519475.1 Bryobacteraceae bacterium
CAAATGGCCGCGCATCCAAAACTGGTTCTTCTCGATGCAGAGGGAACTCCCTAAGGACACTTTCTTCGAGCTGTCCTACAACGGAAACCACAGCACGCGGCTTCCGATCATCGCCGATTACAATGAGGCGACTCCCAACGCGCCGGGCGCAACCCTGGCATATACGGCCCGCGTGCCGATACCGACGTTCGGGCCCATCACGTGGCTCGATCCGGCCGGTGACAATCACTATAATGGCCTCTCGGCCCGCGTGGAGCACCGTTTCACGAAGAGCTTGTACATCCTGAACTCATTCACCTGGGGGAAAGGGATGGGCGATTCCGAGCAGGCGCTCGAGTATTTCGCCGGCTACTTCCAGGCCAATCCGCAGAACATTCACAACCTGACCGCGGAAAAAGCGCCCTCCAGCTTTGACGTGAAGCTCAACAACGTCACCAGCGTGGTCTACCAGCTTCCCTTCGGCAAGGGCCGCCAATACGGCGCCAACATGAATCCCGTATTAGATGGGATTCTGGGCGGATGGGAGATCAACGCCATCAACACCGCTCACACGGGCCAACCGCTTGACGTAATCTACGCTACCAGCGGGTCCGCCGCCGAGATCAGCTCGCTTTCCAACGATTATCGCGGCGAGCCGTTCCCGCGCCCCAACGTATCCGGAAGCGCCACCAGCCAGAGCCGCTCGGCTATGCTGAACACTTATTTCGCCGGGTACACATTCGCCACCCCGGCGGCCAGCGCGCCATTCGGCGACCTGGGCCGCAATGCATTCCGTGCTCCCAACTTCGAGCAGTGGGACCAATCGATCGATAAGTTCTTCCGCATCCACGAAACCGTCCGGCTGCAATTCCGGGCGGAGTTCTTCGACCTTCTGAACCATACGAATTTCGGGATACCGAACACCGTTACGACCAATGCCGCGTTCGGTACCATTCGCACCACTTACCCGTCGAGGGTGGGACAGTTCGCGCTGAAGCTGCTTTTCTAGCCTGCAAACCGAGCCGCGACCGTCAGGGAGCGTATGACATCCTCGCTCCCTGACGGTCGCGGCTCTGACCGGACCCCATTGCGTCCGGCCGGGTGATTCACTACATGAACAGAACCGAGATGTACCGGCGCCTGCGCGCCCACGCGGGGCAATGGGACATGATTGTAGCGGGTGGCGGCGCGACGGGCGTTGGAGTCGCCATCGACGCCGCCACTCGCGGATATGACGTCCTTCTCCTCGAACAGAGCGATTTCGGCAAGGGGACTTCGAGCCGCAGCACCAAGCTGGTCCACGGCGGCGTGCGCTACCTGGAACAGGGCAACGTATCGCTGGTCATGGAAGCCCTCAAGGAGCGCGGCCTGCTTCTCCAAAATGCGCCGCACCTGGTCCGCAACCTGGGCTTCGTGGTGCCGAACTACGATTGGTGGGAAGCGCCATTCTACGGAATCGGGCTGAAGCTGTACAACCTGCTCGCCGGCAAGTACGGCTTTGGGGCATCGCGCATTCTCTCCCGCGAAGAAACGCTCGAACGGCTGCCCACCATCAAGACCGAAGGCCTCAGGGGCGGCGTGATTTACTTCGACGGCCAGTTCGACGATTCACGGTTGCTCATCAACCTGGTCGCGACCGCCTGCGAGCAGGGCGCCACCTTGCTGAACTATGCCCAAGTCACGGAACTGACCCAGGATGGCGAGGGCTTCGTGGACGGGGTACGATTCCGCGACCTCGAGACCGGCGAGGAATTGGAAGCCCGCGCCAAGGTGGTGATCAACGCCACCGGTCCGTTCGCCGACCACTTGCGCCGCAAGGCCGACCCGTCGGTTCAACCGATGATCGCACCCAGCCAGGGCATCCACCTGGTGTTCGACCGCTCGTTTCTGGCCGGCGAGAGCGCCATCATGGTCCCGCATACCAGTGACGGGCGAGTGATGTTCGCCATACCCTGGCATGGCCACACCGTGGTCGGAACCACCGACACGCCGATTGCGGAGGCCAGCCTGGAGCCGGTCGCGCTGGAACAAGAGATCGAGTTCATCCTGCAGACGGCTGCGCTGTACCTGGAAAAGAAGCCGGCGCGCGGCGACATCCTGAGTGTCTTCGCCGGAATTCGCCCGCTGGTGCGTTCGGGCGAGTCCGGCAATACCGCGGCGCTTTCGCGAGACCATACCATCCGCATCGAGAATTCCGGCATGATCACCATCTGTGGCGGCAAGTGGACTACTTATCGCCACATGGCGGAAGATTGCGTCAACCAGGCGGCCACTCTGGCCCGCTTGCCGGAACGGCCTTGCGTAACCGCTCATCTCAATGTCCACGGCTTCCATCCGGCTTCCGAAAGATTCGGCCACTTGTGGATGTTCGGCTCCGACGCGCCGATGGTGCGGCAACTGGAGGAAAGCGAGCCCGCGTGGGCCGATCCGCTCGATGGCGCGCTCCCCTACACCGGCGCGGAAGTGGTTTGGGCGGTGCGCCATGAAATGGCGCGCACCCTGGAGGATGTGCTGGCGCGGCGCACGCGGGCTTTGTTCCTGAATGCCCAAGCCGCCATCCGCATGGCGCCCCGCGTGGTGGAACTGATGGCGCGGGAACTCGGCCAGAACGGCGAGTGGGAGGCCGAACAACTGCGGAGCTTTCAGGGGACGGCGCAGAACTATGTGGTGGGCCAATCCGACCCGCGACCGTAAAGGAGCGATCTTCGGCAAAACGGGGCTGCTACCAATTCCCGTCTTTTGCCCCTACACCCGGAATCGACAGTCAATACTAACGTATATGTTATTATCGAATCGTGCTCGACGTTCGGGAATACATCGACACCGCTGGACGAAGCCCCTTTACGAAGTGGTTGCATGCACTCAACGTTCAAGCCGCGGCTAAGTGCACCGTTTCACAAATACCGCTCTCGCATTCCTCGAAAACCGCTCCCTCACGGTCGCGGCTCGCATGCGAGCCGCGCGCGTTAGCAAGCGGTGTTGGATGCGTGAGCGAGCCTCTGAAACCATGTACTAAGGTAGCAACGACACTTGAGCGCATTGCGTAGGGCAACCTATCCAACGTCAAGACGGTCGGTAACGGCGTTGTCGAATACAAGGTTGATTTTGGCCCCGGCTACCGCATTTACTTCGGGCGGGACGGCGACCGGCTTGTTATTCCGCTCGCCGACGGTATGAAGAAGCGCCAGCAGGAAGACATCCGCCAGGCAAAGGCGAATTGGGAAGACTACCGGAACAGGAAGAATCAGGAAAAAACACGATGCCACTGACCAAAGATTTTCGCGAAACAATCCGCGTAAATGTGGTCATCTCCCAAAAGTGATACCGTCTTGGGGGCCAGTCAAGTGCGTTGTCGATATCAGTCGAGTCGGCCGGCCTATGATCCCGGCTGGACCGCAATCGTCACGGTGTTAGCGGTCGCACCACCAATTGAGACGAGCAATGGGACGGTATCGCCTGAAGGCGCGGTGGCCGGCACCTGCGCGTTGATCTGATAAAGCCCGACATATGTTGGAGCGAGACCTGAGAAGAGAACCGTTGCTGGCACATCGCCAATCGTGACTGTAGGAGTGATCGTCTCCGACAAGACACCGGGGGACGGGGCAGCCCCCGTCGATGGTTGATTCGTAACCGGACCAAGCCCAGTGCAGTAGATCGAAATGTATGTAATTCCGGCTCTTGCCGGGTTAATTGGAGAGATGAGTTGGCCCGATAGTGCATCCACAACCGCCCCTTGTCCTTGGGAGTTCATCACAAAAACTCCCGGCGCGACAGTCGCAATATTTACCTGCTGCGCAGCGCTTGTCTGGCTGCCAACGCTGGCCGTCACGGATGCCTGCGTTTGCCCGGCAAGCTCCCAAGGAACTTGCACATTCACCTGAGTTCCCGAAGCGTAGGAAAGCGGAGCTTGAATGCCGCCGAACTGCACAGAGAGGCCAGCCAGATTAGTAGGCAATGGCGCCCCGCCGGCTTGCGCGGTGGTGACAGGGAAAGCGCCATAAATAGACGCTAGACTGCCAGGGGCTACCGCCGCATTTGCTGCGGAACTCGCACCATTTACAATGCCACCCGGATTGATCGATGCAGCAACGGCCGGACCGCCGATGAAGTTTCCCACGAAGCCGTTGACAGTGCCGCCGATCTTAACTGTTCCGGTTATGGTATTGGTGCTGGTGTCGATAATCGAAACACCGTTACCGCCGAATAGAGGCACGTAAACACTGGTACCAGTCGGGTTGACCGCAATTCCAACCAGACCATTCGTAGATGGGACGTTGACCGTCGCCGTCACGGCGTTGGTGGCCGCACTGATGACCGAAACAGTATTTTCGTAATTCGCAACATAAATATACGTGCCGGTGGGGTTCACGGCGACACCGCGAGGGCTGTTTCCCACGTTCACGGTCGCTGTTACGGTATTGGTCGCCGTATTGATCACAGAAAGATTGCCGCTACTGGCGTTCGTGACGTAAAGGTAATCGCCCATTGGGTTGACGGCAACGCCGTTGGGAGCGCTTGCGCCCCCACCCAGGTCCACCGTCGCTGTCACTGTGTTAGTGGCCGTATTGATCACTGAGACGGTGTTGTCAAATTCGTTCGCCACATAAACGTAGGTGCCAGCCGGGTTCACGGCGATGCCGAGTGGTTCCTTACCCACACCCACCGTTGCCGTCACGGAATTTGTAGCAGCATTGATCACCGAGACGGTGTCACCGACGTAGTTCGTCACGTAGACAAAGGTGCCAGCCGGATTCACGGCAACACCGATCGGATCGGCTCCGACGGTCACCGTCGCGGTTACTGTGTTCGTGGCGGTCTTGAGCACGGAGATAGTGTCGTCGAAGCTTGAGTCGTTAGCCACATAGACGTAGGTGCCCGTGGGGTTGACGGCGGCTCCGCTGGCTCCACTCCCTACGTTCACGGTCGCCGTTATGGTGTTGGTGACTGTGTTGATCACCGAGACGCCACCGGAAGTGCTGATATATGCAAATTGCGCATTCGCACTTCCCACAAAGGCAAGCAGAAAGTTCGCGGCCAACGTCACATTGAGCTTTTGTTTCAATCTGCACCATCCATTGCTAATATTGTCGGTCAAAAGTCCTGCCACCCTCTGAGTCAAGGCATGACGACGGAGTCAAACTCCGGGCCGGGTTCCGTGAATTTTCTGCGCGGTCTTTCGGGTTGTGGGAAATTAATCAGAAGGCCTTTCTTGATGTTCAAGCTTTTCATGTAGTTACTAAGCTGCTGCTTTTCGGGGGGCCCTAGAGCGCAAGGTGCCGCCTTGAGCTCAACGATGATCGCTTCGTCTCCAGATCCCACCACTAGATCGGCCTGATTTCTGCCAACGCAATGGCCTTCGTATT
>JBEKQS010000320.1:0-5335 GCA_049519475.1 Bryobacteraceae bacterium
GATTTCCTCCACTAAGCGACTCTCCGGACACCCACCACCTGTGGTGGAGACCTTTTAGACCCCTCCACTGATTCAGAACGACTTATCTGTCGCCAAATCCGTCAACTGCGAAAGACAGGCTAAGGGTGAAGGCCCTGCTCGCACGGCGGGTCCGCCGCCCGGAGGAAGCGGATGCAGCGTTCAAAAGCGGGCCGCGCGGCGCCCGGCACGCGGCTGCCAAGCTGCAGCAACCGTTCGGCATCGGAGCGGTCGATCGCACCGGTGAGGCGCAGCGCCACCAACCACGCCAGCGCGCCGGCGGCGATGGAACAGACCAGTACGGCGTAGTGCGAGAAGGGAAGCAGGCGCTCGACCGCCAGAACCACCCCCAGCATGGCGGCGCCGGCGAGCGCGATGCGCGCAAATTCGCCGAGCCGGAGATTCACCTTGTAATCGCGGTAGACCTTGAACCAGATCATGAGAGCGGCCAGAGTCTGCGCCAGCCCGTTGGCCCACGCGGCTCCCACCGCGCCATGCGCGGGCGTGAGAAGAAAATCGAGGCCTATGTCGATCGCGCCACAGATGCATCCGGTCCAGATGAGGAAACCCTGCCGTTCCATGGACTGGAGCAAAACCGTGGGGGAAACGCTGAGAGCCTTGGGGACCGCCAGCAGCGCGGAGATGACGAGCACCGGGATCATCGGCCGGTAAGGATTGTGGTACGCCGCCAGAATAAACGGCCGGCTGACCGCGGCCATGCCCACCAGCAGCGGGAGCGCCAGCAGGAAAATGTATTTGGCGCCGGTGACGGCGACCTCCATGACGCGATCGCCGGCGCGGCCCACCTGCGCCATCATGGTGGCGCCCAGCGAGCCGGAGAAGGCCGTGGGCACCATCAGAATGCGGTCGGCGAGGCTGAAGGCAATGGAGAAGAACGTGACCTGCATGTTCCCCAGATCGCCTGAATTGGTCCATCGCAGGATGATCATGTCGGAGCGGTCCCACACCACGATGTTCAACACCATGAGAACCAGGGCCTGTCCGGAGAAAGAAAGCATGCGCTTCCTGAGCTCGGGGGGAATGCTGGCACGGGGCATGGGAGCCAGCCAGGAATGCACCAGGTAGAGTTTGATCGACGTGTCAACGGCAGCGCCGATGGCGAAACCGGCGGCGATGCCGGGGAGACCCCAGCCCACCCAGAGGCTGAACCAGATTAAGCCCAGGTTGATGGTGCCGCCCAGCAGCGAGGGCCAGGTGTTGCGCTGCATCATTTCGCCGGCCATGTGGGCCTGCGAGGGGATGAAGCCGATCATGCGCGGGGCCATGGCCGAGACCAGGAGCAGAGACATCCAGCGCTCGGAAGGCTCACCTGCCAGCATGACCAGCGCCGCGCCAACTACCGTGACAGCGGCGCCCACGAAGATCTGCGTGCGGAGCGCGTTGCGGTAGATGGCGCGCGCCACGCCGCCCTCGCCGCGGTTGAGGTACTCCGCCATGTACTTGCGCGTGGTGAGCGCCAGGCCGCTGCAACCGATACTGGTGGTGACGCTGGTGAGCAGCATGACGAACAGGAAAGGGGCCAGCCGTACTGAACCGATGGTCGTCGCCACTTTGATGGAGGTGATGAAAGCGGCCAATACCCCGAACACCAACTCGAGGCCGTACCAGAAGGAATTGCGCGCGATGATGTGGGTATCGCTGGATGGTCGAGCGGTCATTTCGTGTTCCAACTGTAGCAACTCGTTCCGCGCGCCGTCCAGACGCTTCCGTCAGCTCACTGCCTTGACGTGGATCTTCTTCAGGTGCACCACCAGCAGCGCCACGCTGATGGCATCCAGTCCGCCGAACTGCCGAACAGATCTACTTAATGAGTTCGACCACTACACCGGAGTGAAACACTTCCTGGAGCACGGGCACGTGCCGTAGGGGGTTAAAGAGGCGCACCAGGGGATTCCGGGAGCCGAAGGGCACTATGGTCAGAGTCGCGGAGCGGAAAATGGTATAACGGACCAGCTTCTTGAGTTCGGAAATCGTGATCTTATTCAAATGTTCACCCGGGCGGTCGCGCAGATTGTAGATGCCTCTCCAGCGTTCTAAGGGCGGGTCGGAATCAAACGATGTGCGCCGGTAGTCGGCGCGGCTGACCGACCAGCGAATCACGTTGATGATCGTCTCATCGGAGAAAAACAAATTGAGCCACGGCATATAGCCGCAGTGGGACCCATGGTAGTTATACCATCCGATCGTATTAAAACAGCACTTACCGCCCGGTCTGACGTAGTCATACGCCAGCCGCAAGATGCTGGGCGGGGAGACGACATGTTCCATGGCGTCGACCAGCAACACCAGATCAAACTGGCCGATTTCCGGCAGTGCGGTGTCTTCCCTGCTTACCAGGAATTGGATGGCCGGCATTAGTTCCGGCTGCACTTTCGCACAAACCTGCTTGGCCAACTCGATTTCAGCGGCGTTGATATCGATGCCAACCACCTGGGCGGCGCCGCGGCGGGCCAGGTAGGCGCATCGCCCGCCAACGCCGCAGCCGATATCGAGGACCCGCTTACCGGTCACATCGAAGTCGGGATACCGTCTGAAAAGGTCGTCGGACGTCTTGAGCTGCCACTGGAAATACTGTCGGGCACTTTCGGATCGTAATTCGTCGTCGTGTTTCGCCCGGCGTTCCCCCCTGAGGGCTATCTGCTTGAGGACCCACTCCGCGATATGGTTGCGCATTCAAGACGCTCCCTGGACCTGTTTCAAAACTGAGTTGGATAGCTTAGCGGGGAGTTCCATTCGGGCTTCCCGGTGAGTCCAGTATACACGGCCCCAGCCGAGCCTGAACCGGCGGCTTCCGCCAGGGAAACAGGACGTGTTTGCCGTGCCAATGCTGGAAACAGAAGGCCGGCCGTTCAAGGGCCGCTACGTAGCGGACCACTTAAGTTCGCGCGCTCTGTCAGCTCACCGCCTTGCCGTGGAACTTCTTCAGCCCCACCACCAGCAGCGCTACATTGATGGCTGCCAGCGCCGCAATCACCACCATGGTGTTGATGTGGTCGCTCTCGGTCAAAGTGCCGCGCAGCCCTTCGCTGGCATAGACCAGCGGGTTGATCAGCACGGCGTATTGCAGCACGGGGAACTTGCTCAAGAAGCTCCAGGGATAGTAGGCGCAACCGAACATCATCATGGGCGCGAGCACCAGGCTGAACATCAGCCCGATCTGGGTTGGGCCGACACTGCAACCCAGCGCGAGCCCGCCCGCCGAGGAGAACATGGCCACCAGCAGGCAGATCATGGCGAATTCCACCGGGCGGAAGTGGAAATGCACGCCGGAGCCCATGGTGAGCCAGGCCGCGGGAATGACCACCAGGCCGGCCACCAGCGCCTGGATCATGCCGGCGGCGATCTTTTCCACCGCCAGCCAGCCGATCTCCATGGGCGCCAGCAGGCGATCCTCAATCTCGCGCGTGAACTGAAACTCGGCGATCAAGGGCATGGCGACCGCCTGCACGCCGGAGAGCACCATGCTGATGGCCATCACGCCGGGCAGCAGGATAGTCTTGAAACTGGCCTGCATCATGCCGCCGGCCGTGAGGATACGGCCGAATACGAATGTCAGGAGGAGCGGTTGCAGCAGGTTCTGCAGCAGCATGGGCAGAAGATTGCGGCGGGCCACATGGCCGTCGCGCGAAAGCAGGGCGTAGAAAGTTTTCCAGTTCAATCGCGTAAGCTCCTTCCGGTGTGGTGCAGGAACAGCGTTTCCAGGCTGGGCTCGGCAATGTGCACATCGTGCAACTCGGCGCCGGCGGCCTGCGCCGCGGTGACGATGCCGGAGATGAGCGGCCCGCCGCGGTCGGCATAGACGTCGGCGGCAATGTGGTCGGCGGAGCGCACTTCGGTGACGCCCGGCAGGGTTCGCAAGGCGGCGAGCAATTCCTCCGGGGCGCGGTCGAAGCGGAGGCGCAGCAGATAGCCGCCCGGAATGGAGGCTTTCAGTTCCCGCGGCGTGCCCTGCGAAATGATGCGGCCGTGGTCGATGATGGCCAGGCGCTGGCACAGGGAATCGGCTTCGGCCATGTCGTGGGTGGTGAGGACGATGGTTTTGCCGAGGCGGTTGTACTCGCGCACGATTTCCCAGAGCAGCAGGCGGGTTTGGGGATCGAGGCCGGCGCTGGGTTCGTCGAGGAACAGCACTTCGGGGTCGTGCATCATGGCGCGGGCGATGGAGATGCGCTGCATCATGCCGCCGGAGAAATTGCGCACCATGTCGTCGGCGCGCTCGGTCAGCTTGAACTGCTCGAGCAGGCTCTGGGTTCTCTGCTCGCGCTCGCGCGAGCTTTGGCCGAAGTAAGCGCCGTGGAAAAGCAGAACCTCGCGCGCGGTGAGGGCGAAATCCAGGTTGGGCCGCTGCGGCACCACGCCGATGAGCCGCTTGGCCTTGACCTGCTCTTTCCAGACATCGAATTCGCCGATGAAGGCGCGGCCGCTGGTGGGGCGGGTGCGGGTGGTGAGCACGCCGATGGTGGTCGATTTCCCGGCGCCGTTGGGGCCGAGCAGGCCGAAGACTTCGCCGGGGCGCATTTCGAGAGAGATGTCGTCGAGCGCCACGACTTCGAATTTCTTCTTTTTCTCTTTCTTCTCTTTCGGCCCGGCGGAGCGCTGGGCCATGAAGGAAAAACCGCCGCCGCGCGCGGCCGAAGGCGGCGGCGTGTCGTAAACTTTGCGCAGGTTTTCGATGCGGATGCCAATTCCCATGCGGGGTTCTCTCCGATTGTCAGAGACGTTCCAGACCGGTCGCGAATTTCTCTCCAGGATAGCGCGAACGCGCGGGAACAAGGGGGTGGAGCGCCGGCGAGAGACTCCTGCTCCAACGGCGCGGCGGCCATGGGGAAAAGGGGTCAGACGTCGTCAGACGCATTTCCCCCTGGACGCATTTCCTCCTGTTTCCCCAGGAGGCGCCAGGTGGTCTGTTGCAGAGGGCCTTCGCCCCGCGAAATTTCATAAAAAAAGTGTGCGGACCCTCGCTGCTCGCGGGCCTCTGGCCCGCAACGCCGGCTTCCAAGCCGGCGCCCCGCTTTTTCGACCCGGTCGCTGGAGTTTCTACATTTTCGAGCTTTGTTAAGACCAACTGGTAGCGCCGGCGGTCTTGCCGCCGGTGTTTGACGGGCCTCCTGTCCTGCGGAGCCGCTACACTTCCAGTCGCCCCGACCCTTGGCCACGAAGACGGCTGGGAGCGGCTTGCTGGCGCAGGTCGAGGATTAGAGACATTACCAGCTTTTCGATTTGATCGCGGACCTCGCAGTGCTTTTCATACTTCATGAAGACCGGGTCGTCGACTTCCCATTCGAGAACTTTGGTG
>JBEKQS010000321.1:0-5329 GCA_049519475.1 Bryobacteraceae bacterium
CAGACGCGGATATACGATGGGCTCCAGCGGCTGATGACGCCTTCCGGCACGCGCCCGAGCATTCGCATAATGAAGGCTTCCACCAGCAGCGAGAGCGGCACGGAGAGCGACGCCATGACGATGACCAGCAGGAACGGCGTGAACTCGGCGGAGGGTTGTCTCAGCCAGACGTTGAGGCGGTCGGCGTCGACTTGGAGTACCACCACGGCCAGGAGCGCGAACAATTCCAGAGTGAGAACGGGCAAAGTGCCGATGGCATAACGGGCCAGAACCATCCACAAGCCGTGCCAGAACGGGGAAAGCGTGCGTTCGTGTTCAGTGATGGCAGGGACGGCTGGCGCGTGGCCGGCGGGGCGTGCCGGAATGCCGTCCCAGCGTTCGCGCAGGGGGATAGTGGCGCCGGGCGGCAGCCAGGAGAGTGCGGTGAGCCAGGCGCCGGGACCCAGATGCGCGCCGCCGGCGACACCGGCGCGGATATCGACGGTCGAGCCATCGCCCAGGGAGATGGGTGCGACCACGATCTGGCCGGCGTCGAGTTCCACCAGACCGAGCGAAGCGTCCTGGGCGATGGTGACGTCGTCTCCGATTTCGAGCAGATCCCAGCCTCCCTGGCTCATGTGGACGCCGCGATGGATGTGGACGCGCCGGCCGATGCGGGCGCCGAGCGCGCGCAGGGCGGCAAGCTGAAATTCGGTGCCCTCGATGAGCCACCAGGGAATGGCGCGGGCGACCCGCTGGACCATCCAATTCCGAACGTAGAAGCTTCCCCAAACGGGTTCCTGCAGCGGGCGGTAGGCGCCCACCAGGACACGCTTGGCCAAAACTGTGGCGGCCACCGCCAGGAGACCATAGACCACCAGGCCGGCGAAGAATACCGAGGGCGCGAGCAGGAGCAGCGGGAAGATACCCAGGCCGCGGGCGAGGCGAGGCGCGACTTCGAAGATGACGTAATAGGCGGCTGCGGCAGCCACCGCAAAGGTGAGCAGCAGCCAGACGGCTTGGACGACGGTCGAGAAAAAAGGACGGCCGCCGCGCGGAAGGACTACCGTTTTCTTTTCGGCCGGCGCAAGCGGAGCGGCGCGCAGGCGCTCCGCCAGCGCGGCCACGGTGCGGGTTTCGTAGATGTCGCGGACGGTTACGGGAGTAGTGGGCGTGAGGTGGCGGAGCCGCGTGACAAGCTGCGCGGCGCGTAGGGAATCGCCACCCAGAGAGGCGAAGAAATCCTCGTGGATAGAAACGGCTTGCGACAGGCCGAGGATTTCGCCAAAGGCGCCGGCCAGCAGGCTTTCCATGGAGTCGCGGGGCGGGGAAGTGGAGGATTCGGCAGCGGCGGGTGGATCGAGGTGAGGAAGCGCGGCGCGGTTGAGCTTTCCTCCCACGGTGACCGGCAGTTTGTCGAGGAGCCCGAAGCGCGCCGGCACCATATATGAAGGGACGATTTCCCGCAGAATCGCTTTGAGCGAGTCGGGCGATGGAGGTGTTGCGGAATCCGAGGGAATCAGAAACGCAACCAGCAGGGGCTGGCCGCCATCGTCCTGGATTCGGCAGGTGGCGGCGTGCACACCGGGACAAGCGGCCAGGTGCGCTTCGATCTCCTCCAGCTCCACGCGGTAGCCGCGAATTTTGACTTGGGAATCGATGCGGCCGTGGCAATGCAGGTTGCCGTCGGAATCGCGGTGGGCCAAGTCGCCGGAACGGTAGATGCGTCCCAGCCGGGGATGCACGGGGAACTTCTCGGCGGTGAGCTCGGGGCGGTTCCAATAGCCGCGGGCCAGGGCGGCGCCCCCGATGGCAAGCTCGCCCCATTGGCCGTCGGGAACCTCTTCCAGGCGTTCGTTGAGAATCCAGGCCTGGACGCCGCGGATGGGCTTGCCGATGTGCACCGGCGAGCCCGCGCGCATGGCGGCGCGCGTGGTGCTGACGGTGCATTCGGTAGGTCCCCAATCGTTGACCATGAGTTTGCCGGCGGCCCAGAGGTCGGAGATGTCCTGGGGCAGGGCCTCGCCACCCATATAGACCAGGTCGAGTTCAGGCAGCTCGGCTTGAGGATTCTCGCAACCGATGGCGCGCAGCAGCGTGGGCGGCGGGCAGAAGACCGTGATGCGCTCGCGGCGCAGCCAGCCGACCAGGTCGGGGCCGAGGCGGGCGGTTTCCTCATCCATCACCACCAGGGTGGCGCCCGCCGAGAAGGCCAGCCAGATTTCTTCGACTGAGGAATCGTAGGCAGAGGAGGAATTCTGGGATATGCGCGCGTCAGGCGCGAGGTGGAATTCATCCAGGTCGGAAGCCACCAGGTTGCAGACGCTGCGGTGCTCGATCATGACGGCTTTTGGGCGGCCGGTGGTGCCGGAAGTGTAGATGGTGTAGGCGAGGCTCTCGGGCGTGAGCCAGGCGGGCTCGGACGGTGGGTGGCCGTGCGCGAGCGGGGCGGTGACGTCGAACTGCGGGGGCGCGCCGAAGAGGCCGGTGCGGGCGCGATGGAGGCCCGCGGCGTCGGTGAGGAAGGCGGCCGCGGCGGAGTCTTCGAGGATCTCGCGAATGCGGGCGTCGGGAAAAGCCGGGTCGATACAGGTATAGGCGGCGCCGGCGTGGAGGACGCCGAGTTGGGCGGCGTACAGGTGATGGGACTGGCGCGGCAGCAGGATGGCGACGACACACTCGCCGGTAACGATCGAGCCCAGCAGCGCGGCGATCTGGTAGGCCTCGCGAGCCAGTTCCGCGTAGGTGGTGAAGCTGCGAACGGGGCGGCCGCTATCGGGCGGAACCTCGACGGCGATTCCGGCAGGCCAGCGCCTTGCGGCGTGGTCGAAGAAGTTGTGCAGCAGAAGAGGGCTGTGGTGGAGCGGTGCGTCAGTCATCGCTGGACAGCCTGCCGGCAAGGCGGTGAAGAAGGTGAGCCCGGGGTCTGGATGGCACGCACAAGTCGTATTGTAATCCGTGGAGCGGGCTTCCAGCCCGTAACGCCGGCATCCTGTCGGCGGCGTGTGCCGGCGCCTGACGGCAGCTTCACTTCACCCGGCGGTAGACTTCCTTCCGGTCTCCCACCTTCACCACGAGGACCAGGAGGACCTCGTCCCGAATCTGATAAATGACGCGATAGTTCTTTCCCGGCCCCACGTAGACGCGGTAGAGTTTCTCCTTCGTCTCCATCTTCTCCACACCATGAGGACGGGGATTCTCTTCCAGGCGGAGAATGTCCCGGTTCACTCGCTTTCGGACGTGAGGATCGAGCGTACGAAGGTCGCGCTCAGCGGCGGGAGAGACTTCAACGCGGTAGGCCAGGACTCAGTCTCCCAATTCCCGCATGAGGTCCCGGAGAGGAATGGTCCCCTTCTTTTTCGCCTCTTTCAGAGCGGCGCGGGCATCTTTGAGGTCCTGGCGGTCCATCTCCTGCTGGGCCAGGCGCTCCAGGAGCCGTAGGTCATCCATGGGGATGATGGCGGCCAGGTCCTTCCCACGGCGGGAGACAATAGTCCGCTCTTTCCCGTAGGCGGCACGGCTTACGACTTCGGGAAGCTCTTCCCGCGCTTTCGAGACATTGAGGCGTGTCATAGGGTGTACCTTTCGTACAATTCGTACGAGAACACCACCAGTATGGACAATTTGGTTTCGTTCCGCAAGTTTGCCGACGGTACGCAGGGCGCGACTTGGAAGCTGAATGACGGTAGCCCGCGCCAATGGCCCGAAAGGGCTAGCCAGCCCTGCTCCCGCGGCGTCTCCCCGGAATTTCGAGCGTTCGATTATCATAAGAGATAAGCGTCTGAATCAGCGCCAAGTAACCCAAGCCGGTCGAAACCTTCATGTGGATAGTCCGATTAGCCTTACGGCGTCCCTATACCTTCGTCGTGGTGGCGATGCTGATCGCCATTCTGGGCGTCACTGCGATCATCACAATGCCGGTGGATATCTTCCCGTACATCGATATTCCGGTAGTCCGCAGAGTGTGGCCATACAGCGGACTATCGCCCGAAGAGATGGAAAAGCGCATGGTGACCATCTTCGAGCGGGCCATGACCACGACGGTGAACGACATCGAGCACATCGAATCGCAATCCTACACCGGAATTTCGGTCACGCGCGTCTACTTCCAGCCGAACGCCAAAGTGGAAGTGGCGCTTTCGCAAGTCACGGCCATCGCGCAGACGCTGCTGCGCATTTTCCCGCCCGGCACCACGCCGCCGAGCATCATCAAGTACGACGCTTCGAGCGTCCCCATCCTGCAACTGGGTTTGGAGAGCGACACGTTGAGCGAGCAGGAACTCTATGACCTGGGCCAGCAGTTTATCCGCACGCCGCTGGCCACCATCCAGGGCGCCGCGGTCCCGTCCCCGTTTGGCGGCAAGACCCGGATGGTGATGGTGGATCTGAACCCGGACGCGCTCTACTCCCGCGGGCTTTCGCCCACCGACGTTTCAACCGCGTTAAACAACCAGAGTCTGATTCTTCCGGCCGGCAGCGCCAAGATCGGCGACCGGGACTACCAGATCAAGGTGAATAGCAGCCCGCGGATTTTAAGCGAGCTCAACGCCATGCCGATGAAAGTGGTGAACGGCGCGACGGTTTTTCTGGGAGACGTGGCGCAGGTGCGCGACGGCTATGCCGTGCAGACCAACATCGTGCGGACCAACGGAATCCGCGGGGCGCTGCTGACCGTGTTGCGGAACGGGAAGGCATCCACGCTGGCGGTGGTGAACAATGTGAAGAAGGCGCTGCCGGGGATTCTGGCGGGGCTTCCGCCGGCGCTTCACGTGCGGCAACTGTTCGACCAGTCGATATTCGTGCGGGCGGCCATCAACGGTGTGGTGCGGGAAGCGGTTACCGCCGCCTGCCTCACGGGCCTGATGATCCTGATCTTCCTGGGAAGCTGGCGGAGCACCATCATCGTCTGCATCTCGATTCCTCTTTCCATCCTGGTTTCGCTGATCTTCCTCAGCCTCACGGGGCAGACCACCAACGTGATGACGCTGGGCGGACTGGCGCTGGCGGTGGGCATTCTGGTGGACGATGCCACGGTGGAGATCGAGAACACCCATCGCAACATGGCGATGAAGAAGCCCCTGGTGCGGGCCGTGCTGGACGGCGCCCAACAGATTGCGGTGCCGGCCTTCGTCTCCACGCTTTCCATCTGCATCGTGTTCGTGCCGGTGCTGCTGCTGACCGGCGCGGCGCGGTATCTGTTCACGCCGCTGGCGATGGCGGTGGCCTTTGCCATGATGGCTTCCTACTTCCTGTCGCGCACCCTGATTCCCACCATGGTGCACTACATGCTGCGGCCGGAAGTGAAGTTGTACGCGCAGGGCCAACACGGCGAAACGGCGGGCGGCAGGGG
>JBEKQS010000322.1:0-5322 GCA_049519475.1 Bryobacteraceae bacterium
CAATGGTCCCATCGGCCAGTAAGGTGCCGTCGAGCGAGACCGCGCGGTCGCCCGAAAAATGGCTGATCAGGAAATGGCTGCCGTCCACGCGGCCCACCAGCGTGCCGACGTCGCCGTCCACCCTCAGAATGGTGCCCTTCAAGTCGGCGCCGGACTGTTGCAGCAGCAACTGGTTGCCGGCCGCGGCCGCTTTCGTGTGAACTTCCCATTCGCCGTCGAATTTCGCGGGTGGCTGCGTGGGAGCCAGCGGCGCTTGGTAATGCTTCGCATCAATCGTGCTCGGCCGGGACCGCTGCGATCGGAGACTCACGTAACTCCCGGCCAAGGCGCCGTCCTTCGCGGCCAGTTGCAGTTCGGTGTTCAAGTAGTCCCAGCGGGCCGTCAAAGTTCCGTCTTTGATCTCGGCCGACGTGGAGCAGGCCGGCTGGGTGTCTTCAAAGAAACAGACGCGAGCGGGCGATTCGGTAACTTCCATGCGGAAAGGCACGTGGGCTGCGCCGGAGGTAATGGTTGCATCCCAGCGACCGTCCAGGTCGCCGCCAAAAGCCACGGTTGCGGGCACTAGTAACCAGAGCGCAAGTCTTTGCATATGCGAATTCTATCGTGTTCGAGGTTCTCCGTGCATCCGGCGCGCTAAAATGGACAGCGATTTGCGAATCATCGAGCTTTCCGAAATTCGGCGCGCGCTGGCTTACCCCGATCTCATCGATTGCATGCGCGACGCTTTAATCGCCCAGTCCCGCGGCGAATGCGATACTCCCATGCCGATGCACCTCGACATCGCGTCGGAGCGGGCCGAAGTGCACATGAAGTCCAGTTACCGGCGTGGCGGCCGGTATTTCGCGCTGAAAGTGGCCTCCACTTTTCCGGGCAACGTCGCGCGCGGCCTGCCCACCGGGAACGGCATGGTGCTGCTGGCGTCGGCCGAAACCGGCGAGCCGGTGGCGATGCTGGCCGATGAGGGCCACCTGACGGATTTGCGCACGGCCGCCGCGGCCGCCATGGTGACGCGCGAACTGGGGCGGCGCGACGAGAGCATCGGCATCCTCGGCGCCGGCGTGCAGGCGCGCCTGCAAGCGCGGATGCACGCGGAAGTCCTCAACCTGAAACAAATCTGGATCTGGGGACGCTCGGTGGAGCGGGCGCTCGAATGCTCGCGCGATCTCGCCGTCGTCGCGCCGGGCGCGGAGGTGCGAATCGCCGGGTCGCCGCGCGAGGTGGCGCAGCGCACGCGCCTCATCGTCACCACCACGTCGTCGCGCCAGGCGCTGCTGGCCGCGGCCGACGTGCACGCTGGCACGCACATCTGCGCCGTCGGCGCGGATTCCACGGGGAAACAGGAGCTCGATCCTGAGGTCCTCCAAAAGGCAGCGCTGTTGCTGGTGGATTCGCGCCGCCAGTGTGAGAAGCTGGGAGAATTGCAGCACGCGCCGGGCGAGTGGGAACGGGCGGTGGAGATCGGCGCGTTCTGCGAAGCGCCGCTGGTATGGGACGGCGCCGGGGTCAGCGTCTGCGACCTCACCGGGCTCGGCGTCGAGGATTTGTACATCGCCGAATATTGTTACGAGAGGCTCACTTGAAGATCGAACCATTTGAGATGGAGCGCATGCAGTCGACGTGGGAAAACCTTGTCGAGATGGATATGAGCGAGAGCGGTGTGCGCCCCGTGACGCTGCTGGAACTCGGGGAAATGGGGCTCGACCTCAACGCCATCCTCAGCATGCCCCTGGGCTACAGCCAGTCGAACGGCACCATTCCGCTGCGCGAGGCCCTGGCCGCCCAGTATCCCGGCGCGACGCCGGAGCACATCGAGGTCACCAACGGCACCTCGGAGGCCAACTATCTGCTGGCGCTCTCGCTGCTGCGCGATGGCGATGAGGTGGCCCTGGAAGTCCCCAATTACATGCAGTACGGCGGCCTGCCGAAGAGTTGTGGCGCGCGGCTGCGCACCTTCCGCCTGCTGCTCGACCGCGGTTGGGAACCGGATTGGGACGAATTCGAACAGGCCGTCAACGAAAAGACGCGGCTGGTGTATCTTTCGAATCCCAACAATCCCACGGGCTCGGTGCTCACCGAAGAAGCCATGCGGCGTGTGGTGGCGCGCTGCGAGCGGGTGGGCGCTTATCTGCTGGCCGACGAAGTCTATCTCGGCGCGGAGATTGATTGCGAGCGCACGCGCAGCTTCTGGGGCATGAGCGACCGCGTCATCGTCACCAGCGGCCTCTCGAAAGCCTACGGAATTCCGGGCGTGCGTATCGGCTGGATCGCCGGTCCGAAGGAAGTGGTAGCGCAGTGCTGGAGCCAGCATGATTACATCACCATCGGGCCGAACAAAATCTCCGATGCGGTGGCGCGCGTGGCCGTGCAGGCGGAAAACCGCGAGAGGCTGTACGCGCGCACGCGGACCATTCTGCAGCACAATTTGCCCATCGTGCGGAAGTGGGTGGAGGGCTTCGGCGGCAAGCTGGAGTTTCGCGATCCGCGCGCGGGCGCTCTGTGCCTGGTGCGGTACGATTCTCCTATGCCGAGCTACCCGCTGTGCGAGCGCGTGCGTGTGAACCAGAGCGTGCTGATTGTGCCGGGCGTGCATCTGGGCCTGGAAGGATTTGTGCGGCTGTGGTTGGGCGGCCGGCCGGAGTTTCTCAGCGAAGGGCTGCGAAGGATCGGGATCGAATTCGGAAAAGAATTCGGGGGCGGCTAGTGTAGTTGTGGGCCAGGCGCTTCCGCCTGGCAAGCCTTCAGGCCAATTGCGTACGCAGTTGGAGGGCGAAAGCGCCTGCCCCACTGTACACTGGAACGATGTCTCTAGCGGCCGAATCCTCGACGGGCCTCAAGCGCGAGATGGGGCTCCGCGACGTCTCCCTCTTCGCCATCGCTTGCATCGTGGGCACGCGTTGGATCCCCGCGGCGGCGCATGCCGGACCCGGTTCCGTCACCTTGTGGCTGGCCGCGGCGCTGCTTTTCGCCTTGCCGCTGGCGGTGGCCGTCGGCGCCCTGGTGGTGAAGTACCCCGGCTGCGCGGGCGGCCTGTATGTCTGGACGCGCGGCGATTTCGGCCCCTGGCACGGCTTCCTCTGTTTCTGGGTTTACTGGATGGGCATCGCCTTCTGGCTTCCTACCGCCGCACTCTTCTATATGGGCGCCGGTTTTTACGCGCTGGGTCCCCGCTACGCGCATCTTGCCGATAACCGCGCCGCCCTGCTGGCGGCGGCGCTGGCGGCGATTTGGGTGGCGCTGACCACGAATTTGCTGGGCGTGGGCATCGGCAAGTGGACCCAGAACGTAGGCGCCGCGGCCACCTGGGTACTCGGAATTCTGCTGGTCGTGCTGGCGTTGCTGGTGGGGGCGAAGCGCGGCGTGGCCACCAGGATCGATGTGATTCCAAAATGGGACTGGGGCACCGTGAGTTTCTGGTCCACCATTGCCTACGCCCTGTCGGGGCTGGAGATGGCCGCCATGATGGGAGCGGAAATCCACGATCCCCAGCGCACGCTGCGGCGCGCCGGCTGGATTGCCTCGGGCTTCGCCACGGTCTTCTACTCCGCCGCCACGGTAGCCATGCTGGTGTTGCTGCGGCCGGAGAATCCGCCGGCATGGCTCTGGGCGCGTTGTGGCTGCCGCCGATTCTGGCGGTGCTGGTGATGGCGAGCGCGCTGGGACAGATCGGCGGATTGGGTAGCTCCGTTTCGCGCCTGCCCTTCGCCGCCGGGGTGGACCACCTGTTGCCGGCGGCCTTTGGAAAAGTGCATCCCCGCTGGGGCACGCCGCACGTTTCGATTCTGACGTTCGGCGGCGTGGCGTCATTTCTGCTGGTGGTATTTCAATTGGGCGACAGCCTGCGCGCGGCCTACCAGGAGCTGATTTCCTTGATGGTGATCACCGGCTTCCTGCCGTACCTGTACATTTTCGGCAGCGCCTGGAAGTGCGGGAAGCGGCTGAGCGCGCTCTCCGGATGGGCCATCACCGCGCTGGCGATCCTGTGCTCGGTAGTGCCGACGGCTGAAATCACCAATGTCTGGCTCTTCGAAGGGAAACTGGCCCTGGGGACGCTGGCCGTGGTGGCATCGGCCTGGCTGGTGTATCGGAGGAACGCGGAGCCGCGTCCCGTCTCAGTCCGCATCGATTCCCGATGAGTCGCGCTATTTCAACTGGATCATGTTGCGGCCTTCGAAGGTATAAATATAGTCCATCTCCGCTAACTGTTGCTCGGTCAGCGGACCCTGGGCTTGCACGTGGACCTCTGTGCTGAGGTCGTGAACCCATAATTGAGCCAGGCGCCACATATCGATACCGGTTAGCGGGTCACTCAGAAACGCCACCCGGCTGCCGGGGCGCGGACGCTGGAACCTGGGGAACTGCTGGATCAGATCCCAAGTCTCGAACCCCTGCGAAACCATCGAGTTTCTTACTATGGCAACTTGTAGATGGCGGTTCTCGCGCGCCCAGGAAACCGCGATCACTGCCAACAGGGTGGCCTCCAGGATGCGGCGTGCCAGGTGATGGAAATGCGCATAACGCACCACGGCGCGGCCAATCGTCTGGGTGACGTCCACCAAACTGACTGCCACGAAGATCGCCCAGCCGACCATGAGCAGGCACAGACAAGCCTGCGCCTTGCCCACTAGAAACTCGATGGGTATAGGCACAATCACGAGGAACCAGAACAGAAAACGCAGAACCGGTAGGTCAGTCCGTACCAAAGACACCAGAGCCAGCGCGATCCATATTGTCAGAATCCCGCGCCAGCCCGGGGTCCAGATCCCTGCCGAGAACAGGTCCCGTAACGCAATGCTATGAAAACCGTAGATGCGGCTCAGTGTAAATACCGGATGGTAAGTTTCCGCCTTAGTCATGGCATCAGGTCCGGATATCTTGCCATAGACATCCAACAGGTCGAGCACGGCGGCGATCAGCGCCATTCGTGCTGGACCGCGAACCCACGCCCAAAAGTGATCCGAGGTCAACGCCGCGGGACGGTGGTAGCACCATTCATACGCCAGTACGACCAGAGGGATGGTAACCGCCATTTCCTTGGAGTTCAGAGCGCACAGGAAGAGAGCCAGGAAGATCGCGGTCTGACCTGAGCCCAGAAGGCGGTTGCGATCGCGAATGCGGAGGTAGTACGCCAGCGTGGCCAGGTAAAAGAAGCAGCACAACACGTCGAAGACGAAAGCGGCATTGTAGTACAGGTTGGCGAGTCCCGCGTGATAACAGACCACCAGCGCGGCCAGCAGCGCCGCGGCTTCACAGCACCCCAAAAGCTTGGCGAATCGATAGACCCAGTACACATTGGCCAGCAGGAGCGCGAGAAGAACCACTTGA
>JBEKQS010000323.1:0-5226 GCA_049519475.1 Bryobacteraceae bacterium
CCACCAAATCCGGCGGCAGCGGCATCGGGTGCGGGGGCGGTTGCGCCCGCTGCGCCGCCACGGCCGCCGCGACCACCGCCTCCGCCACGGCCACCGCGGCCGCCAGTGGCGGCGCCCGCTGCGTTTGTGGCATCGATCGCTGCGCCGAGATCGAGCGGCGACGTGTGAATGGGGGTGGCGTTGGGAGTGATGTTCTGGCCGATCACTTCACCGGAGGCGTCCACACGGGCGGAGCCGCCGCGTCCGCCACGGCCGCCCGCGCCCGCGCCGGCGGCGTTGAAGACGGGATCCTGGCTGAAGTAGACCGGCAGGTCGCTGCCATCGTAGCCGTAGGCGATGGGGCTCTTGAGATCGGCGAAGTTAGCGCGGAGGATGGAGCCGCGGGCGAATAAGTTAGCGGGATGTTCCACGGTGATGCCGGCGCCGAGATCGTATTCGGCCATCATCGAAGCGGTGGAGGCTTCGGTGATCAGAGCACCGCCTTGCTGGACGAACTTAGAGAGTTCGAGCAGGCCTTCAAAGCCCATGCCGCCGCGGATGTCGTCGCTGGAATCGAGCACGCCTAAGTGGGGAGTAAGTTCGGTCTTCTTATAAGGGATCGGGGTGTTGCCGCCGACGCCTGCCATGATGGACTGGGCGTTGCCGCCGACGTGGGGGAAGATAATGACATCGTACTTACTGCGTAAGTTGCCGTCCTTTAGTTGCTTATCCGCGAAGTAAGTGTAGGGGATGCCGTAGTAATCGAGAGCGGCACGGACCCAGCCTTCATCCTGCGTGCGGGACCAGGAGTGGATATAGCCGATGCGCGGGATGGTGAGCGGGTGCGTCTTGATGGAGGGCGCGGCGGCCACGGCCCAGGCGGAGAGGCCGAGATCCTTGAGCTGCGGCTCGAGGCGGGCCCGGTCGGCGTTGGGGATGATGAAAGAGCCGGCGCGGAACTTGTGGCCGGCGAGTTCGAAATCCTCCTCAGCGGCGAGCATGGGTACATCCTTATTCTTGAAGCGGAAGGCGGTGAGGTTGTTATCGCCGGTATGTTCCACTATCAAAGTGGCGCCGGAGCCATCGACGCCGCCGGCGGCTTTGGCGTCGGACGTGAGCATGGACATGGGCTGGGAGAGGACCGAGGCGTCGGTGAGCGGGACCAGCTTGACGTCGCGCATGTACTGCATGGTCCAGCCGGTATCGTCGTAGGGATTGGGGTTGCCGACGGGATAGTTCTGAATGGCGAAGTACATGTCGGCGAGGGTGCGGTAGGGCTGGTCGCCGCGGATGACGTAATCGCCGGCGGCGACGTCGACGGAGCCGGCTTTGAATGCGGCAGAAGCGCGGTGGACTTCGACACCCTGCGTGCGAAGGTCGTTGACCATGTCGGCGGCATCGGCCTTGCGGCGCTGGCCGGCGGGAATCAACCAGGCATAAGTGGGGCCATTCGTGCCCTTTTCGATGGCCCGCTTGTTCTTCATGTAATAGTTTTCGAGATACAGCTCCTTATTCCTGGCCACCTGGTTCATAGCGAATAGGATGGCGGACTCCTGGATGTTGGTATTGTTACGCGGGCCCCATTTGATGGAGGGCAGCGGCGGATTGGGGCGGTACCATTCGCGGCTGGTGGTGGTGACGCCGAGGGTGAGGTTGGGATTGAGATCGGGGCCGTAACTCTGGACCTCATAGAAGCGACCGAAGGAATTGTGAGTGAGAGCAATCCAGAAGAGGTAATTAGGCACCCAGCCATCGTAGAAGCCGTAAGTCCAGACGCCGGGGACGCCGCGCTTGGCCATCTCCATGATTTCGGTTTCACCCAGCAACCACCATTCGTCGATGGCGATAGGATCGAGTGACACGTTGTAAGGGCCGGTGCCGGTGGAGACGTAGAGATACGACTGGGCTTCATGCAAATCGTGGAGGATGGTGGGGTGCCAGTCAAGCACGGCCCGGGTGAAGCTCTGGGTGCACTTGAGGAACTGGCCCATGCCGTCGCGGTTGTTGTCGTGCTGGACGTACTTGCCCCAGTACATCATGAGGGAATTGCGCGGGACGCCGGTTTTCTTGGAGGCGTAATAGGCGTCCACCACTTTTTCGCGGCCATCGACTTCGATGACCGGAGTGATCATGACGATGGAGTTGTTGCGGATGGTCTGGATGAAAGGAGTTTCCTCGACGATCAGGCGGTAGGCGAGCTCGATCAACATTTCGGGACCGCCGGTTTCGGGCGAGTGGATGCCGCTGGCCGCGTAGTAAACCGGCTTGGCCGTGTGGAAGAGATCCTTGGCCTGGTCGGGCGTGATCTTGCGCGGGTCGCCGAGCTGGGCGAGCATTCCTTTGTATTTGTCGAGCTGGGCGATGGTGGCTTCGTCGGCAATGACGAGGGCCACCTGGTCGCGGCCTTCCTCGGAAGTGCCGATCTTCCAGAACCTGGCGCGGGGGGAAGCTTTGGCGAGCGCTTCGTAATAGCGTTCGATGTCGGCGGCGTAGGTGAGCTCGCCGGGGGTGCCGGGGATGCGTCCGAAGAACTTGAGCGGGGAGGGGACCGTATCGGAGGCGGGCATGTGGTCCACGAGCTCGGTGGAGACGCGGGGATCCTGCAAGTACTCCTTGATGAGCCTGGTGTACTCTTCGTCAATTTTCTGGGGCGCGGCGGCAGCGGCGGCCGGGGTGGGCTTGGAGCCTTTCCTGGCTTGAGCGAAAGCTGGAGCGGTGGCGAAGGCCAGGGCGAACAGCGCACTAGCGGCGATAGGAAAGCCGAGCTTCATAGACGGAGTCCTTTCGGGGATCTCATGAGTGATATCGCTTTCCTGGGGCTGCTGTCAACTGCGAGGAAGGCGAGTTTTGCCTCCATTCCAGGTTCCGGGTTCAACGCGGAGGCGCGGAGACACGGAGAAGACTGAGAAATCGGCGGTCGGTCCGGGCAAAATATTGGCGCAACTGGCAGGTGAGCCCGCGGAGGCGCGGCTCTCATCGAAATTCTTGTTTCTCTCTCGTTTTCTCTGCGTCTCCGCGTCTCCGCGGTGAATCCGAGCTTATTCTGATGTAGTGGACAACCTTTTTCGTCTGAACGGACGCAAGGCCCTGGTGACTGGCGGAGCCAGCGGCATCGGGGAAGCAACGGCGCGCGTGTTGACGGGCGCGGGCGCGGCGGTCACCATCATGGATATCGATGGCGGCCGCGCCGAACGGCTGGCCGGTGAGCTGGCGGGCGCATCGGTGCTGCGGTGCGACATCACCGATGAAGCGGCGGTGGAGGCCGCGGCGGGGTCGCTCAAGGGCCTCGATATTCTGGTAAACAACGCGGGGATCGGCCTTGTGGGCGGCATTGAAGAAACCGCGCGGGAGGACTTCCAGCGGCTCTTTCGCGTGAATGTGGAAGGCCTGTACCTGGTGACCAAAGCGGTTCTGCCGCTGCTGCTCGCGGCCAAGGGCACAATTGTGAACATCGGGTCGGTGGCGGGACTCATCGGCGTGAAGCGGCGCTTTGCCTATTGCGCCACGAAGGGCGCGGTGGTCGCGATGTCGCGGCAACTGGCGGTGGATTACGCGGGGCGCGTGCGCGTCAACTGCATCTGCCCGGGCACGGTGGCGACACCGTTTGTGGACGCCTATATCGAGAAGAACTTCGCTCATGAAAAAGAGAAGGCCTGGGCCGAGCTGCACGCCCGGCAGCCCATCGGGCGCGTCGGCTATCCAGTGGAGATCGCTCACATGGCGCTGTATCTTTGCTCGCGGGAAGCGGAGTTTGTGACGGGCTCGGTGATGACGATCGACGGGGGATGGACGGCGGCGTAGAGTAGTGGGGCCGGCAGGCAAGAGCGCCTGCGCCACGGAGAGCGTCGACACGAGTGTCGACGCGGCACGCATGAGTGCATGCACCACAAAGGCAGGGTGAGGTTTGATAGACTCGCGGTCAGCCAAGGGAGGTTGATATGGCACGCAGACTTTTTCTATTTCTACTGGTCGCAGTGGCGGCGGCGTGGGCGGCGGACGACGCCTGGAGCAAAGTGAAGGCTCTCAAGACCGGCACGGAATTGCGGGTGTATAAGAAAGGATCGACGCGGCCCATCCTGGCGCAGATGGATGAGCTGACGGACGACAACCTGGTGGTAAGCATCAAAAAAACGCAGACGGCCATCGCGCGGGATCAGATCGACCGGATTGAGGCGCGGGCGCAAGCGGGCAGCCGGGTGACGACGGCGACGACCACGACGGAGACCGGGCCGGATGCGAAATCGGCGTCGGCGCAACCCTCGCCGGGGCGTGGGCCGGACGTGCCGGAGACGTCGACCTCGACGAGCGTGAGCGTGGGGTCGAAACCGGATTTCGAATTGGTGTACCGCAGGGCGGAGGGGGCGCCGAAGAAATGATGCGCCGGGTGGCCGCGCTGGCGGTGATGGCCCTGGCGGCGGGCGGGTTGATTTTCGCGCAGGCCGCGGGGGGCGCGAAGAAAGGCGCCGTGGAGCGCGTGAAAGTCCACGGGAAGGAGCTGGAAGGAAACCTGGAGGGCGATTCACCGGACCGCGAGGTGCTGGTGTATCTGCCGGCGAGCTATAAGACGAGCGGGAGCCGGCGCTACCCGGTGGTCTACATGCTGCATGGGTTCACGGACGATCCGGACCATTGGTGGGGCTTCATCCAGCACTTTGTCAATCTGCCGGAAGTGCTGGACCGGGCATTCGCCGATGGATCGACGCGCGAAGTGATTGTGGCGATGCCAAACGCTTACACGGCGTATCAGGGTGCGATGTACTCGAACTCGGCGGCTACGGGGAATTGGGAAGACTTCGTGACGGGTGAGCTGGTGGCGTATATCGACGGGCACTACCGGACGATTGCGTCGGCGGCGAGCCGCGGACTGGCGGGGCACTCGATGGGCGGGTATGGGGCGCTCAAGATCGGCATGAAACATCCGGAGATTTATTCGAGCCTGTATGTGATGAGCCCGTGCTGCCTTTCAGCGCCGACGGCGCAGAGCGCGGGGCGCGGGGGCGCGCGGGCGAAAGCGATACACAGCCAGGCGGAAGCAGCCAAGGCCGATTTCGGCACCAAGGCGGTGCTGGCGGAGGCGGCGGCATGGTCGCCGAATCCCAAGAACCCGCCGCTCTATTTCGACCTGCCGACGAAAGGTGGCGAGTTCCGGCCGGAGATCGCGGCGAAATGGGCGGCGAACGCGCCGCTGGCGATGATCGATCAGTACATCGGGTACCTGCGGCGGATGAAAGCGGTGGCGATGGACGT
>JBEKQS010000324.1:0-5217 GCA_049519475.1 Bryobacteraceae bacterium
GGCGCACCTGGAAGCGACTTTACAGGAGGAATCCTATGCCCGGTAAACCCGGATTTCGTGTACATGCTGCCTGGCGGCGGCCGGATGCGGCGCTGCTGGCGGCTTTTGGAACGGCTTCACCCGCGCAGGTGGCCGACAGCATGTCGCGCCTCGGCGCGATGGATGCGGGCATCCGGCCGGTCTGGCCTTCGCCGCGCATCATCGGCTCGGCGCTCACCGTGTGGTGCCACACCGGCGACAACCTGATGCTGCACAAAGCGCTCTCGCTGGCCGAGCCGGGCGATATCGTGGTGATGAATACCCAGGGCAACGTGGCCAACTCGGGCTTCGGCGAACTGCTGGCCTCGAGCGCCGTGAAGATCGGAATACGCGGCGTAATTATGGACGGCACGGTGCGCGACGCCGACGCGCTCGAAGCCATGAAGCTGCCGGTCTATTCGCGCGGCCTGTGTCCCAACAGTTGCCAGAAGGACGGCCCCGGTGAAGTGGGCGCCATCATTGCCTGCGGCGGCATCGCGGTGCGGCCCGGAGACGTGATTGTGGCCGATTGCGACGGCATCGCGGTGGTGCCGCTCGACGACGCTTGGGAAGTGGCGAAAATGGCGGTAGCACTGATGGAGCGCGAGTACGCGCGGCTGGTGGAGATCGCCGAAGGCTTGCTGATTCGGCCGGAAATCGATGAGACGCTGCGCAAGCTGAAAATTATCGACTGAGTACGTATCGGAGCCGCGACCGTGAGGGAGCGAACTTCGTGGAATACGAGAGTGCATTAGTGAAACGGTGTACTGAGCCAGCGCCAGTTGGCCATCGCGGTGATGATCAGCGAATTGGTGAAATCGATCAGGAACGCGCCCACCACCGGCACCACCAGGAAGGCACGCGGCGCGTCCCCGAATTTCTCCACCAGTTCTTCCATGGAGGCCATGGCGTTGGACGTGATTCCCAGCATGAAGCCGCAGAAGCCGGCCGACGTGACGGCCGCATCGTAATCGCGGCCCATGACCCGGAACACCACCGTGCGGCACGCCAGCCAGCACAGCGCCACCTGCGCGGCCAGCATCACCAGCATGGGTAGCGCCAGGTGCGCCAGTTCCCACAGGCGCAGCGTAAGCAGCGCCATCACGATGAACAGGTTGAGCACCATGCGGCCGATCGCCGTGACGTCGGCCTGCCTGAGGCGCGCGAAGCCGTAGCGGTCGTCCAGATTGCGGATGATGGCCGCTACGATCATGGCGCCGATGTAGCCGGGCAGGATGATGCCGTGCCGCGAGATAAAGCCACTGAGCAGGCTGCCGAGGCCGATCGGCACGACCATCACCAAAAGCGCGGGAAGCAATTGAGCGCTCCTTTCCGGCCCTGGCTTCTCCCCGGCGCGCAGCCCCGCGCCGCTGAGCTTGTGGCGGCGCACCAGGCTGCCGCCGATATAGCCGGCGATCAATCCGGCCACCATGATGCCGAAGGTGGCGGCGGCAAACGCGGCGGCCGTGGCGCCGGGAACTCCCATCTTCTCGAACACCGGTCCGAACGCCAGCGCCGTGGCCGGGCCGCCCGTCAGCGCCACCGAGCCCGTGAGTATCCCCAGCCGCGGGTCCACGTGCAACGCCAACGCCAGGCCCATGCCGACCAGGTTCTGGATCACCGCGCCGGCGCTCGCCATCGCCAGCAACCACACGAGGCCCAGGCCGCCTTGGCGAATCAACCGTAGCCGCGCGCTCAGCCCCACCGTGGTCATGAACGTCACCATCAGCAGATCGCGCAGCACCACGTCGGCTTCGAAATTCAGATAGCGGTCGCGCAGCCCGAGCTCGAGCAGGGCGTACACCATGCCGCCGGCGATGGGCCCGGGAATGTTGAGCCGGTCGAGCAGCGGCAGCTTGCGCTTCAGCCAATTGCCCATCCACACGCCCAGGCAGGCCAGGCACAGCACCTGCGCGGCGTTCAGCTTCCAGACGTGTACCAACAATGCAGTATAGTAGGTTTCGGTGAAAAGGCTTGCGGTTGAGCTAAACTGAGAGGCGACATGCCGCAAAGGATGGGAAGAAAGACAACCGGGGGAGATCAGGTGCGGCTCCCGGCGGGCGTTGTTCTCAAACCGCCGGTCAGCGTGGAAGACCTGAAGACCGACACCGAATATGACCCGGAAGGGGCGGAGGAACTTGTGGCTTTGATCCGCGCGCTCCGTAAAGAAAGTCCGCGGCCTGTCACTCTCTGATGGATCTCACGCCCGTAGTTGTAGACACCGATGTCGTGTCCTTCCTGTTTAAGGCCCACCCCCTTGCTCCGGGGTATCAAGCCATTCTCGCCGGCAGACGGCTGGCAGTTTCGCTGATCACCATGGCGGAGATCGAGTACGGCATGGAGGCGAAGAGTTGGGGCTCCAGCCGACGCGAACTGATGCGCCGCTTTCTCTCTCGCTTTACACCTCTGTTGCCGGATACCGAGACCGCCCGGGTGTGGGCGCGGATCAAGAGCGCCTGTGAGAAGAAAGGCCGGCCAATTACATTCGCGGATGCCTGGATTGCGGCCGCTGCCTTGCAGTTAAATGTCCCCCTCGTAACACATAACGCCAGCGATTATGGTGCGGTGCAGAACCTGACAATTCTGACGAGCCCGGTGGCCAGATGAAAAGAGCTGGACCAGGGGTCCGGCGGTCGCGGCGCTCTCTGGGTTGCGCTGGTCCTTTATTTCAGCAGCCGTTGATAGGCAGCTTCTGCCACGGCATCTTCTGCGTGCGGATGTTCCAAGTAGATTCCCAGCCAGCGGCGGGCGTGCGCCCGATCGCCTAGCTCGGTGAAGACCTGCGCCAGGCCGCGGGCGCACCGCGCCAGTTGCGGTTCGTGCTCCAGGTGCAATTCGCATTCGTCTTCCATGTGATTCAGAATGCGCAGCGAATCGAGCGGTTCGACACCCGGCGGCGGCTGGCGCATCAAGACGATGGCGGCGGCGTCGCTGTAGACCAGCTTCCAGTCGCTCTGCCGCGGATCGGCCAGCGCGGGCGCTAGCAGGTAGACCAGGCCCTCAACAGGCTCAAGCGTGTTCATCACGATGGCCTGGATGCCGTATTGATCGAGCAGTTGCTGCGCCGTCTTGCCGCCGCTTTCGTCGTGGTTGTAAAGGATGCGGCCGTAGTCCTCAAAGACCGATTCGCTCAGCGAGCGGCCGTCGATGAAGACGCGCTCCGCGGGCCACAGGCGCCAGATCAGGTAGCCGCCGTATTCATAAGTGTTAAATATTGGCCCGGTGACGTGGTGCTGCAACAGAAAATCGGCCGCGCCCGCGGGATACTTCCATTCGGCCGCGCGCAGTTGGAAGAAGCTGCCGGCCGAGGCCGCGATTGCCCCAGCCATCAGAACCAACGCCGCGGCGAAGGGCGCCATGCGCGGAAGACTGGGCCGCCACGGGAAATAGGACGCGATCAAAATCGGCGCCAATAATCCGATCAGGATGATGTTGCGCTGCGCCGTGAGTGCGGCCGCGGCAAAGGCGGCAAACAGCAGCCAATCGGCCAGCCGGACACGCCGGCGCGCCCACAACAGCACCACGGCCGCGCCGAATAACAGCACCGTGAACTCATTCACAACCCACCACCGCGGCCGCGCCCACTCCTGCAACCGCGAGGTGAGATAACTGTTGCGGTAATACATCAGGATGAGCGGAATGCGGAAGCCGTTCGGATTCAGGCCGGAGATCAGGACGGCGGCGCCGCTCCACCACAGTGCGGCGCCGCGGCGGCCGAGCAGCGCTTCCGCGCCATACGCGCCCAGCACCACCCACCCCAGGACGACACCGCCGTGGCAAGTGGCCCAACCCAGGACCCGCGGCGGCAGCAACCAGAGCCACCGCTTGAATTCCAGAATCGCCATGGTGGCCGCTAGGAATAGGAACGTGAAAAGGTAAGGGCGGTCGAGCGCGAATGGCATCGCCATGGTCGCAGCCGCGAAGGCCGCCGCCAGCGCCCAGTAGAAGCTGCCGCGTCGCCGGTAAGCCACCAGCCCCACCAGGCCGCAGAAGGCGCTCAGCAGAAAAGCGCGGAACAGAACCACCCCGCCAAAACCGCCGGCGCGCCACACCAGGTAGAACGCCACTTGCGCCAGCCACTCGTGGGTGAGATTGAAATGACGCGTGAGCGGCTCGCCGGGATAGGCGGAAACCGCGCCGGCGGTCGTAAAGTTAAATGGGTCGGGCGCCGGCAGCGCGTGCTTTTCGACGATGTACTGGCCGGTCTTGAGATGCCACCAGAAGTCCGAATCGTAGATCTCGCGCGAGAACCAGCCCATCCATAGAACCGCCGCGAGCGCCAACAGAATGACCTTGTGCCAGCCAGCCGTAGCGGGGGTTGGACGGGTTGGGGCGGCGGCCGGGCGCGGGCGGTTCTTTGCCATGACAAACTACTTTCCCAGCACCAATAGTATTACAGCAGCTCAGTTTCTTCGATTCGCTGCCAAGATTTTCGTGGCGCACGCACTCATTGGTTGCCGCTCTGTGGGGCAGCCAATCCTGGCTGCCGCCGGCTTTCAGCCGGCGCCTGGAGCTTGGACATTCTGGCGCAGCCGCGCCAAGTGGGACCGGCCTCCTGGCCGGTCGCAACGTTAGGCAGGCTTCAGCCGCCCCCGCCCCACGACTATTCCACCGGCACGGCGCGGTCGAAGACCACGTCGATGGTGGAACCCTGGCGCAGATCGACTTCCTTTCCACGCGTCAGAAGAACCGTGGCCAGTCCGACGCCCGCGCCGGCTCCAGCCCCGATGCCCGCACCGGTCCAAGTGCGCGTTGCCATGCCGCCGATCGCCGCGCCCGCTCCTGACAGTTCGCCCACGCGCGCAGCGTCGCCCGCCTTGCCGCCGCTCTGCTTGATCTGGTCCTCCTTCGCATCCACTTTCTGCCCGGTGCCTTCGGAATCCACCGAGCTGAGATGCGGCGTCAGCTTGATCACCTGGCCGCCGGGCAGCGTCAGGGTCTCGATGCGGATGCCCAGTTCCGCCTTGCCCTTCACGCGGCCGCTCCGCATCGAGTGCGATACCACCCCTTGCACATAGCTGCCCTCGGGAACCACGATGGCGCCGCCCGCGCTGATCGGTGTGGCCGTTCGCAAGTAAACGTAGTCGCCCTCGCGAGCGGTGCGCGTGCTGATGGAGTTGATCATGCGCAGCAGCACGTGGCTGCCTTGCGGAATTTCACTGGCCGCGGAAAGAAGCGACACGGAGAAGGCCAAAATGG
>JBEKQS010000325.1:0-5202 GCA_049519475.1 Bryobacteraceae bacterium
CAGGTCATAGCGGCCGGGATCGTTTTCCACCAGCGTCAACTGCGCCCAACGCATGGGGCGGGCGAACCACGGCGCCGGTTCGGAGGCCGGCTGCACGCCGATGGCTTCATTTGCGGGCAGCGCCAGCGCCGAGCCGGCGAGGGCCGCGTTTCGCAAGAACTCCCGCCGGTCCCATGATTGATCCATCATTTTGTCTTTTCGGGCCAGCCCGGCGTCCAGCGGAAAACATTGCCGGTCAGGCTGGCGGCGAAGATATCGCCCAGAGGGGAAACGGTGAGCCAGTGGCCGGGGCTCTCCATCGACCCCAGAATCTTGCCGGTGGCCAGATCGATGTGCATGATCCGCCCGGAAAGCCATTCATACGCCGCGCCCTCGGTGGCGTCGCGGAAGGCCAGCACCCAGGCTTCGTCCAAGGGCGTGATGAACATGCTCAACGCGCAGCCCAGGTGGGTCCACTGCCGCAGAAATTTCCCCGACGCGTCGAAGATCTGGATACGATTGTTGTCGCGGTCGCACACATAGACGCTGCCGGCGGAATCCACCGCGACCGAATGCGGCGTGCTGAACTCGCCCGGGCCCGCGCCGTGCTTGCCCCAGGCCGCCACGTACTTGCCGTCGCTCGAAAACTTCACCACCCGCGAATTCCCATAGCCATCGGAGACGTAAAAATCGCCATTCTTAGCGAACGCGATGTCGGTGGGCTTGTTGAAAGTCTTGTCGTCCGCGCCGGGCTTGCCTTTGACTCCCAGCGTGAGGAGCAGCTCACCCTGTCTGGTGAACTTCATGACCTGGTGGTCGGAGCTATCGGTGATCCAGACATTGTCGGCGCTGTCGATGCGCAGGCCGTGAGGAGTTCCGAACATGCCTTTGCCCCAGGAGCGCAGGTATTTGCCCTTGGGGTCGAAAACAATCAGAGGGTCGGCTGTTTTGCCGCGCTGGAACGCATAGAGGTTGCCGGCCGAATCCGTCGCCACAGCCGAAACGCGGCCGAACGTCCAGCCCGCAGGCATAGTTTCCGGCTCCAGGCCGAAGCGGGGAGTGGCCCGGTACTGCAACAACCCTCCTTCATGCGGGTACCACCCTTGCTGCGCAAACGCCGCAACGGTGAAGAGCAGCGCGATCCATTTCAGCGGCTTATGCATTTGTCGAATGCCTTCCTGCCTCCTGAGTCAAGAATATCGTGAACTCGGGTCTCTGGTGGGAAAAGCCAATAGTGCAACCGCTTGGGTGAAATCCCCCAATCCTCTCACAGCGGCTGCGGCGCCTGCTGAGAATTTCAACATTGACAGCGTGCCACTTAGCCAATCCGCTGCCTTTCCGCGTGTTGGCCCCCAAAGTGCGCTAGCTTACATAATATGTGCTTAGCCATTCCGGGTAGGGTCGTCGAAGCCACCGACCTGGGCTTCACGCGCGTCGCCAAGGTCCAGTTCGGCGGAGTCACGCGCCAGGTTTGCCTGGACTTCGTCCCGGAAACCCAAATCGACGACTATGTCCTGGTGCACGTGGGCTTCGCCATCAGCCGCGTGTCTCCCGAGGAAGCCGAGCGAACCTACGAATTGCTGCGCCAGATTCAGGAAGCCGACGAACTCGCGACGGAGCAACCTCTGTGAAATATCTGGACGAGTACCGCGACGCCGATATCACCCACGCCCTGGCCGCGCGCATCCGCGCCCGGGTCACCCGGCCCTGCGTGTTGATGGAAATCTGCGGAGGGCAAACCCACACCCTGATGCGCTACGGCCTGCCGGATTTGCTACCGCCGGAAATCGAGTTGGTGCATGGCCCGGGGTGTCCGGTGTGCGTCGCGCCGCTCGAATTCGTCGACCGTGCGATCGAAATCGCTTCCCGGCCCGGCGTGATTTTCGTCTCTTATGGCGACATGCTGCGCGTGCCCGGCTCGCGCTCCGATCTGTTCCGGGTGCGCGCGGCCGGCGGCGACGTCCGCATGGCCTATTCGCCGCTCGAAGCCGTCAAACTGGCGCAGGAACACCCCACCCGCCAGGTGGTCTTCTTCGGAATCGGCTTTGAAACCACCGCGCCCGCCAACGCCATGGCGGTATGGCACGCCAAACGCCTGGGCCTGACCAATTTCTCGATGCTGGTGTCGCACGTGCTGGTGCCGCCGGCGGTCAGGCTGCTCCTGGGGTCGCCTACGAATCGCGTGCAGGGCTTCATTGCTCCCGGCCACGTCTGCACCATCATGGGCCACCGGGAGTACGAAGCGCTCAGCGCCGAATTCCACGTTCCCATCGTGATCGGCGGCTTCGAGCCGGTGGATCTGCTGGAAGCCATCGCCATGCTGGTGGATCAATTGGAGGACGGCCGCGCGCAGCTCGAGAATCAATACTCCCGGTCCGTCACGCCCGAGGGCAATATACCCGCGCAGAAGCTGATGGAAGAAGTGTTTGAGATCACCGACCGCAAGTGGCGCGGCATCGGCATGATTCCCTCGAGCGGCCATCGCCTCCGCGAAGAGTACGCTGCCTACGATGCCGAACGCCTCTTCGGCGCGCAGGAAATTCACGTGGAAGAGCCCGCCGAGTGCATCAGCGCGCTGGTGCTCCAGGGCCTGAAGAAGCCGGTGGATTGCACGGCTTTCGGCACGCGATGCACGCCCGAACAGCCGCTGGGCGCTCCCATGGTCTCAAGCGAAGGGGCCTGCGCCGCCTACTACGCCTACCGCCGCCACACCGCGCCAGGGGCCTCCGCATGAATGCCTTCGTCTGCCCGGCGCCCATCGCCGTTCAGGATACCGTGTTGCTGGGCCATGGCAGCGGCGGAAAATTGAGCGCCGCGCTGCTCCAGCAGATCTTTCTTCCGGCCTTCCACAACCCGCTGCTCAACCGCCTGGAAGATCAGGCGGTGCTCAGTGTGCGAAGCGGCCGCCTGGCGTTCACCACCGATTCCTTCGTCGTCAAGCCGCTGTTTTTCCCCGGCGGCGATATCGGCTCGCTGGCCGTACACGGCACGGTCAACGACCTGGCCATGGGTGGTGCACAGCCTCTGGCGCTCAGTGCGGCCTTCATCCTGGAAGAAGGTTTCCCGCTGGCTGACCTCCGCCGCGTGGTCGATTCCATGGCGCGCGCCGCCGAGAATGTCGGCGTACCCATCGTCACCGGCGACACGAAAGTGGTGGAGCGGGGCTGCGGCGACGGCGTCTTCATCAATACCACGGGCCTCGGCATGGTCGCGGCCGGCGTCGATCTTTCGGCCGCCAACGCGCGCCCGGGCGATTGCGTGATCCTCAGCGGATCGCTGGGCGACCACGGCATCACCATCCTCACGCAGCGCCAGGGCCTCGAACTCGAAGGCGCCATCGAGAGCGACTCCGCGCCGCTGCACACGCTGGTGGCTGCCATCCTGGACGCGGCCGGCGATGTCCGCGTGATGCGCGATCCCACGCGCGGCGGCGTCGCCAGCACGCTCAATGAAATCGCCGTGCAGTCGCACGCCGGCATCGCCATCCGCGAAACGGCCTTGCCCATACACGACGGCGTGCGCGGGGCCTGCGAAGTCCTGGGCCTGGACCCGCTGTATGTGGCCAACGAGGGAAAGCTGGTCGCCATCGTCCCGGCGGCGTCGGCCGAAGCGGCACTCGCCGCCATGCGCCGGCATCCGCTCGGCGCGGAGGCCGCCATCATCGGCGACGTGGTCGCTCGCCATCCCGGACTCGTCACCATGCACACGCCTTTCGGCACCACCCGCATCGTCGACATGCTGCCCGGCGACCAGTTGCCGAGGATCTGCTGATATGCATGAAGTCGGAATCGCCAACGGAATTCTCGACGCCGTGCGCAAGGAAACCGAGGCGCACAAGCCCGCCCGCGCCGTCAAAGTGGGCGTCCGCATTGGAGAAATGGCGGGAATCGATCCGCAGTCCCTGGCGTTCTCCTTTGAAGTGCTGGTCAAAGGCAGCGACCTGGAGCCGCTCGATCTGGCTATCGAACCCGGCGTCCTGGATGAACTGGAATTCGCTTACCTGGAGTTGGAAGTCCCATGACACGCATACCCATGGAAGGCAAAGTTCTCAATGAGAACGATCGCATCGCCGCCGAACTGCGCTCCGAATTCGCGCGCCACGGCGTTTTCGCGGTGAATCTGATCAGTTCGCCCGGCTCCGGCAAGACCGCGCTGCTCGAGCGGACCCTGGAATCCTACTCGCCCGGCCGCCGCGTGGCCGTACTGACCGGCGACATCCAGACCGATGCCGACGCCGCGCGCCTGGCGCGCTATGGTTTCCCCGTTCGCCAGATCACCACCGCCGGCGCCTGCCACCTGGACGCCCGCATGATCAAGCGCGCGCTGGAGGGCTGGGACCTCGCGCAGATCGATCTCCTCTTCATTGAAAACGTAGGCAACCTGGTCTGCCCCACCAGCTACGATCTCGGCGAAGCCTGTAAGGTCGTGCTGCTGAGCGTGACGGAAGGCGAAGAGAAGCCGCTCAAATACCCCGGCATCTTCTTCAAATCGGAACTGATGCTGCTGACTAAAATCGACCTGCTGCCGTACGTGCCATTCAACATCGACGTGGCGGAATCGAACGCGCGCACCATCCACCCGGAGATCCAGATCGCGCGGCTCTCATGCACCACAAAGCAGGGCCTCGACGAGTGGCTGCGTTGGATCGATGCCCGCTGCCTCAGCGCAACGAAGGCCGCGCCCGCGGCGCCGGAGCTGGTGCGGTAACGGGCTTGGCCAAGCCCTCCTACATACCTTTAGCCCGGACACTGTTCGGTTAAGTGGGAGGTTGGCATCCCGACACGCTTCCCAGATCGCCGTTTGTGAGGCGTTACACTATTCAACACCGGCTGGTGCGCGCGGCAATCGGGCAAGTGCCCACCGCTCCACATAGAACTAGAACTGCCGACGTTCACGCCAACGGCGAGACAAGGAGGATGAAGAATGAAATACCGGAAGCTTGGAAATACTGGGCTCATTGTAAGTGAGGTGGCTCTCGGTTCCATGCAGTTCGGCGGCAAGATGAATATGGGCAACCTTGGCCAGCAGGAAACCACGCGGATGGTGCAACTGGCTCTGGACAGAGGCATCAATTTCATCGATACGGCGGACGTCTACAGCCTGGGAGAGAGCGAAACACTGTTAGGTAACGCGCTGAAGGGCATCAGAGAAGAAATCGTTCTGGCCACCAAGGTCCGGCTGCCCATGGGTGAAAACTTCAATCGGAGTGGCGCTACCCGCGTG
>JBEKQS010000326.1:0-5104 GCA_049519475.1 Bryobacteraceae bacterium
GCTTTCTGTTTGTCAGCAGCGGCGATGTCTATGGCCAGGTCGCGGAATCGCAGATCCCCACCAGGGAAGATGGGTTTGGCTATCTCGACCCCAACCAGGTGCGTGCCTGTTACGGCGAGAGCAAGCGAATCGGCGAGACCATGTGCGCGGCCTTCGGCCATCAGTTCGGAGTGACCGCTAAAATCGTCCGCCCCACGCATACGTATGGGCCCGGCATGGCCATGGACGACGGCCGCGTATTCGCCGATTTTGTAGCCAACATCGTGCGGCGCGAGGATATCGTGCTGAAGAGCGATGGCACGGCCCGCCGCGCCTTCTGCTATCTGGCCGACGCCGCCCTGGCCTTCTTCACCGTCTTGCTGAAGGGCGAGCGCGGGCAGGCCTACAACGTCGGCAACGAAGCCTGCGAATCGAGCGTCGCCGAACTGGCGCGCATGCTCGTCGGCCTGTTCCCCGAACGGGGACTCTCTTTGCGATTCGAGACCGCCCCGGCGCCGGCCGGCTATATCCGGAGCAAGGTCAGCCGCGGCTCTCTCGATACCGCCAAACTGCGCGGCTTGGGATGGCGGCCCACCACCACGCTCGAAGAGGGATTCAAAAGAACCGTCACGAGTTTTGAGGAGCAGCGATGAGAGACGTCAATCGAAGGCCTTTGTTCATTTTCGAGATGGCCAACAACCACATGGGCAGCGTCGAGCATGGCTGCCGGATCGTCCACGCCATGCGTGAGGCAGCGGAAGGCTTTCCGTTCCAATTCGCGGTGAAGTTGCAGTACCGCGACATCGACACCTTCGTCCACCCCGACTACCGCGAGCGTTTCGACCTCAAGTTCGTCAAGCGCTTTTCCGAAACCCGGATCTCCTGGGATGGCTACCGAAAGATCAAGGACGCCATCGTGGAGGCCGGTTTTACCTCCGTCTGCACGCCGTGGGACGAAATATCGGTGGATCGCGTCGAAGAGCATGGCTACGACTTCATCAAGATCCCCAGTTGCTATCTCACCGACTGGCCGCTGCTGGAGCGCATCGCAAAATCCGCCAGGCCCCTCATCGGTTCCACCGCCGGCGTGGCTCTGGAGGATATCGACCGCGTGGTCAGCTTCTTCCACCACCGCGAAAAGAACTTCTCGCTCATGCACTGCGTCGGCGAGTATCCCACCAGGGACGAGAATCTGCACCTGGGCCAGATCCGGCTCCTGCGAAAGCGCTACCCGCATCTCGAAATCGGCTACTCCACGCATGAACGCCCCGATAATTTCGAAGCCGTCAAGATCGCCATCGGTATGGGCGCCAGTCTTTTCGAGAAGCACGTGGGTGTGCCTACCGATACCATCGCGCTCAATACCTATTCCGCCACGCCGCAACAGGTGCGGCAATGGCTCACCGCCGCCGCCCAGGCTTACGCCATGTGCGGCGCCGACGACCGTCGCTATCCCTTCACGGACCTCGAAGTGCGCACCTTGCGCGACTTGCAGAGAGGCGTCTTCGCGAAGCGGGATGTTCGCCCCGGCGAGCAGTTGACGCCATCCAACGTCTTTTACGCCATCCCCAACACCGCCGGCCAGGTGGTCGCCAACGACTTCTCGAAATACGCCGATTTTTGTGCCGCCGCGCCCATAGCCGCCAACCAGGCCGCGCTCGCCTCGAACACGCGCGCGTGCCACCGGCTGAAGCAGGTGTACCACATCGTCGCCGAAGTCAAGAAGATGCTCAAGCGCAGTAAGGTGGTGGTCCCCGGCCAGTGCGAGCTGGAGATTTCCCACCATTACGGCATTGACAATTTCTTTGAGTCCGGTTCCACCGTCATTACCGTGGTCAACCGCCAATACTGCAAGCGCGTGATCGTGATGCTCCCCGGCCAGTCGCACCCCGAGCAGTATCACAAGCAGAAAGACGAAACCTACCACATTCTCCACGGCGAGATTTTGCTGAGCTTGAACGGCGTCGAGCAGTCCAGGAAGGCCAACGATGTCGTCGTGATCCCCCGCGAAGCCAGGCACGGCTTCTCCACCCGCACGGGCACCGTGATCGAAGAGGTCTCCTCCTTTTACACACAGGGGGATTCCTTTTACACCGACGCCACCATTGAGGCGAACCTCAACCGCAAGACCTTCGTGAGCTATTGGATGGATTGAGTGCTGACATTTGTGTGGGACATCGACGACGTCCTCAATGACCTGATGCGGACCTGGTTCACGCAGGAATGGCTGCCCGGGCATCCGGAATGCCGCTTGACTTACTCCGGCTTGCTGGAGAACCCGCCGCACCGCATACTGGGAATCTCGAAGGAAGAGTATCTCGCCTCGCTCGACGCCTTTCGCCTCTCGGAAAAGGCGCGGGCCATGCAGCCGAATTCCAGCATCCTCCGTTGGTTCCAGGCCTACGGCGCGCGCCACCGGCACATGGCGCTCACCGCCCGGCCGCTCGATAGCATTCCCTGCCTGGCCGAGTGGCTGTTCCGCCATTTCGGAAACTACCTGCGGAATTTCGGCGTGGTACCGACCCGCCTCCGGGACGGCGCGCCGCGCTATGACTCGGACAAAGGAGATTATCTCCGTTGGTTTGGCAAGGCCGATTGCCTGATCGACGACAGCCCGGAGAACATCGCCGCCGCGCAAAACCTCGGCATCGGCAATGTGCTCTATCCGCAGCCCTGGAACCGCAACTCGGGAACGGTGGATGAAACCTTGCGGCGTCTGGCCGCCATGGCGGAGGCGAATTGAAAAAGCTCTCCGATTATGTGATCGAGTTTGTGGCCCGTGCCGGGGTGAAGCACATCTTCATGCTCGCCGGCGGCGGTTGCATGCACTTGGTCGATTCGGTAGGCCGGAACCGGGACATCGAGTACGTCTGCTGCCTGCACGAACAGGGATGCGGTTTCGCGGCGGAAGCCTACGCGGAGTATACCAATCACCTGGGCGTTTGCCTGGTGACCACCGGTCCGGGAGGCACTAACGCCATCACTCCGCTGGCTGCCGCCTGGGTGGAGGGCGCCAGTTGCCTTTTTCTTTCGGGACAAGCCAAGCGCGCCGACCTTATCGGCGCGCGCGGCGTCCGCTCCATGGGGCCGCAGGAAATCGACATCGTTTCAGTGGTGCGCCCCATCACCAAGTACGCCAAGACGGTGCTCGACCCACAATCCATCCGCTACGAGTTGGAGAAGGCGGTCTACATCTCGACCCATGGCCGCCGCGGACCGGTGTGGCTGGACATCCCGTTGGACGTGCAAGCCGCCATGCTGGATGAATCCAGCTTGCAGGGCTTCACGCCCCAAGAGGCCGGTCTGCCCGCTGCGCCGTCCGAACTGCGGGAACAGGTAGCCGCGGCCATCCACCTGCTGAACCAGTCGCAGCGCCCGGTTCTGTTTCTCGGCAACGGCGTACGCTCCGCGGCCGCGTCAGGGCTGGTAGGCCGGTTGGTGGACGCGCTGAAGATTCCCGTGCTGCTCACCTGGAAGGTAGTCGACCTCCTGCCCGAGGAGCATGACTACTACGCCGGACGTCCCGGCGCCATCGGCCAGCGGGGAGCCAATTTCACGCAGCAGAATGCCGATTGCCTGATGGTACTGGGAGCACGCCTGGATCTGCCGCAGACGGCCTTCAGCCACGAAAATTTCGCCCGCGGCGCCGGCAAAATCGTGGTGGATATCGACCCGGCCGAAATCGCCAAGTTCCAAATGCCCATCGACGTGCCGATATGCGCCGACGCCGCGGACTTCATCGCCGAGTTCCTGCGCCAGTCCGCTGAATTGGCCCGGAAGGACCGCTCCTGCTGGGTGAAGCGGACCAAAGAATGGCAGCGGCAGTACCCCGTGGTTCTCCCCGAATATGCCACGACCGATGGCGTCGTCAATGTCTACACGCTGATGGATGTGCTGTCCGGGGAACTTTCGAAGGACGACTTGCTCGTGCCCGGCAGTTCCGGCCCGTGCAGCGACATTTTCATGCAGGCCTTCCGCATCAAGGCCGGCCAGCGCGTGGTGAATGCGCCGGGCCTGGGCGCCATGGGCACGGGCTTGCCCGGCGCCATGGGAGCCTGCCTGGCCGGTGGCCGGCGGCGCACCATCTGCGTCAATGGCGACGGCGGCTTCCAGCTCAATATCCAGGAACTGGAAACGGTGCGCCGCCTGAACTTGCCGATCAAATATTTTGTGTTGTGCAATGGCGGCTACGCCTCCATCATGACCGCCCAGCGGACTCACTTCCAGGGCCGTTTCACCGGCAGCGAACCATCCAGCCACCTGACCCTGCCCGAACTCATGCCGGTCGCGCGTGCGTATGGAATCAGGGCGCTGGAGATCCACGATCATCGCGATCTTCACGAGAGAATTCGCGAGGCGCTCGATCGCGACGGGCCCGTCGTGTGCGCCGTTCGCACCGCCGCGGACCAGCCGGTCGAGCCCCGCGCCACGTCGATCATGCGTCCCGATGGAAGCATGGTTTCGAGGCCCATGGAAGACATGGGGCCGCTGCTGAGCCGCGAGGAATTCCTCGCCAATATGATTGTGCCGCCGGTGGAGGAAGCGTAAGCCATGTTTGCCCTGAAAAGCCACGACGTCTGCGAAGTCCGTCTCGAAGCCCTGCTGGCTGAGACCGCGGAGTCCGCCGGGCTTCGCGAGAAGAGCGCATTCGATGAGATGGCCGCGCCCTTCGAACGGAGCTTGATCCTCTTTGGCGCAGGTCAATTCGGAAGACGCACGCTGGCCGGACTGCGCAAGGTGGGCCTCGAGCCGCTGGCCTTTGCCGACAACAACCCCAGCCTCTGGGGCCAGGCGGTGGATGGTCTGCCGGTGCTTTCCGCTCAGGGCGCCGCGGAGCGTTTTGGCCGCAGCGCCGCATTCGTGATCACCATTTGGAACGGGCACCTCCAGGACCGCACCAGCCAACGCGTCCGTCAATTGACAGGCTTGGGCTGCCGCAAGGTGATCCCATTCGGCTTCTTGTATTGGAAGTATCCCGACGCCTTCCTGCCGTTCTATCCCCTGGACCTCCCGCACAAGGTGCTGGCGCAGGCGGATGCGGTGATGGCGGCCTTCCGGCTTTGGGAGGACGACTTCTCGCGCCGTGAGTACCTGGCGCAAGTCGTTTTCCGGCTGCATCTGGACC
>JBEKQS010000327.1:0-5648 GCA_049519475.1 Bryobacteraceae bacterium
AATGGTTCCAAGTGATCCGATTTCCAGCCTCGCCCACCACCGGCATGCACGGCACTGAGCTTCGCGTTCAGGAGCGCCGGACGTTCCGCCTCTCTGCTCCCCCAGTGCCGTTTTCCCCGGCCCCAGGATCAATGCTTCAAGACTTCGCCGCAGCCTTCTTTCTGCTCTCCTCAACGGAGCCGGAAGCTCGTAACGGCCTTTCCCTCGCCTCGAACGGCTGCCGCCTCTCCGCAGCCTCCATTCCAGGGTCAACGTTCCTGGCCTGCTACTTCGCTCCCTGCCTCAAGTGCTTCCCTGCCCGTTCGGCCCTTCTGCTCCATCACCGCCGCCGGTTCGCCCCGGTCAATGGCAACATCAATGCGTCTGGCCCGTTGCAGTTCCGCCTCAAGACCCGACTGACCGCTTCCCCTGCCTCCACTCCCCTTTGGGACTCTTACATCCCTCCGGATCGAAGTGTTCAGCAGGTTCCGCTGCCCGTCAGCTCGCCTTCCGTCTACGCCCGATTTCCTCTCGCTCCCCGACGCCGGTTCTATTTCTAGGGTTGGCCTCGGATCACCGTTCCTGGTTCGCTACGTTTCCGGAGACTGACTGTTCCTCAAACCTCTTGGAACCTTCACCACTATGCGCCCGCGAGCCCTTGCGGGTCAATGCCTTTGTAAGAAACAAGACATGAAATCCTCAGCATTTATTTGCCTTGTTTCTAATGAGTTACATGGCCCGGCAGTGGATCTCGTGTGGATAAAACGCGCGCGGTGCCGCCGCCAGGAACGTCTGCAAGGCTTCCGCCCGGTAATCCACTTCCATCGGATCCCATTTCGCCAGGTCCTTGCTGACCAGCACCTGCACCCTGCCGGGAATCACGCCGCCCAGTTGGCCTTGCGGCACGTTACCCGCCAGGTATGCCATCCCGTCCGCTGTCATCCAAATATCGCTGACCGCGAACTTCGTGTCGTGATAAAGCGACCGGCTCTTGCCGGTGGTCCAATCGAGCAAATACGCCTCGCTCGGATAGCGGAACCCCGGTCCGTACTCAATCAGCCCCAAACCGCCTCCATTGGCCTGCATACGAATCCGCGACACCGTGCCAAACAGCGACACCGAGTTTTGAATCCACGTTTTGCCACCGTCTCGCGTGGAGAGAGTATAGGAAAGATGCGGCGATTCCCGCCGGTGAAGCGCGGCCTGCGGATCCACCCAATCGGGCCGCTGATAAAACGCGTTCCGCGGCGGAATGTTCCATCCGGTAATCACGCCCATCTGTGGTGTGACGAACGCAATCCACGTGTAGGCGCTGTAGTGCGCGTCCCCGGGCTGTTGGGTCGCCGCCACCAGCGGAGCCCATTTTTGGCCGCCATCGTGAGTCTCGAGCACGGTTTTCTTCGGTCCTACCGCCCATCCAGTCTTGTCATCGGTGAAGTAGACGCGGGAGATCTCCCCCGGCGGCTTGGGCAGCTTGGTCCAGGTCTTGCCCATCTCGAGCGTTTGCCACACGCCCTTGGCCGTCACCAGCCAGCCCACGCTCTCATTCAGGAAGAACAGCGAAATCGGCGTGTCCTTCAGCGGCAGCACCTGCCAGTGCGCGCCGCCATCGCTTGTCACCACCGAAACCGGCTGCTGCCGGCCCTTCGCCTCTACGATCACCCCCACCGCTACGCCGCGCGTGGCCGACGGAAACTGCAAGTCGACAATCTCCAAGTGTGACTTGTCCTGATCGTAAAAATACTGGATCTGCCAGCGTTGTGCTTCGAGCGGCGTCGCGCCCACCGCCAGCAGGGAGACGGCCCAAACCATCCGAGCAAATGCCGGAATCACCGTGATCCTATTGTTTCATGGGAATCGGTCCGGAGGAAAGCACCAACTCCACGTGATTGGCCGTCTCCACCGCGGTCGGCGCCATTCGCGCCAACACCAGCACGCAGCCGATCTGCTCCCCGACCGTCGTCAGCACTTCCAGTTCGCCGCCGGTGTGCTGATGCGGCAACCGGTGCTGCACGTTGATCACGCCCACAACCCGGTTGCGCGCGATCACCGGAGCCGAAAGAAATGCCTCAAAGTTATCTTCTTCCAGTTCGTTGAATTTCTTGAACCGGGCATCCTTGTACGCCTCGCGCGAGATCCCCACCAGCCGCCGTTCCCGCGCTACCCACCCCGTCAAGCCTTCATTCCAGCGCATCCGCAGCTTGCCGATGGTCGAGGGATGTGGCGTATTCGATGCGCACAGCACCAGATCGTCGCCGTCCTGCAGGTAGATCAGGCAGGAATCGCACCGCGTGAACTCCACCACCAGCGAGACCACCCCCTGCAATACATCCTGCAGGCTCAGGTCCTTGACCATGAAGCGGCTGATCTTTTGAAACAGCCGCAACTGCTGCTCGGTCCGTTGCAGCCGCACTTCCAACTCTTTGGCTTTTGCCACGACTCTATTATAGCTTCGGGCCGGTCGCGGCCCCTTAACAATACTTCGATTCCCGAGAATGTGATAAATTGAAATCTGGATGAGGACTTTTTCCACTTCGTTGATGGTGCTGCTGGTGGTCGCAGCCCTCTTTTTTGGAAACTGCTTCTCCTGCCCGCAGATGCTGCTGGCCGGGCCCTCGCATCAGCCGCAGCACAACTGCTGTCCCAGGCCGCAACCGGTTTCCGCAAGCTGCCCAACCCAAGGCATCCAGCATTTTGTCAGGGCAGATAGCGGCGCGCGACCGGTCATTCTTGCCATAGACGCGGAGCTCATCGAAGCCCCGGCCCCGGTCGTTCTTCCCAACGCCCCCTTCACCGTTCCCATGGCCGCCGAGCACGCCCCGCCCGGCATCCTCTCCCTTCGCATCTAAACCTCTCCTCTGACCTGGTGGCGCACACGCCCGTGTGTGCGAAGTGCCGTTTGAGCCCGACGCTCGCGCCGGCAACGAGTTCCACAGGTGAAAGGAAATGACTTTAAAACACTGTTTCTATCTTTTGACCTTCTCCGCGCTGGCTGCCGCACAACCCCTGCCGACGCTGGTAGAAGAAGCCCTGCGCAACAACCGCGAGATCCTGGCCGCGCAGAAGAAATACGAAGCTGCCCGCGAGCGGCCCACACAGGAGAACAGCTTGCCGGATCCGATGATCTCGCTGGGCTATAACAGCGTCGGCAACCCGCTGCCGGGCGCCGGACTTGGCAGCCAGGTGCTGGCAAACGCCGGCGTGATGGTTTCGCAGGAGGTGCCGTTCCCCGGGAAGCTCAAGCTTAAAGGCGACATGGCTTTCAAGGAGGCACAGGCCGAATTTCAGCAGTACCAAGCCGTGCAACTGGCCGTAATCTCCCGACTGAAGCAGGCCTACTATCGCCTGCAATACACGTACGCCGCCACCGATCTCCTGGTCCGCGATCGTGACCTGCTGGAAAAGCTATTGACGGTGACTGAAGACCGCTATTCGGTGGGGCGCGCCGCCCAACAGGACGTGTTCAAGGCCCAAACCCAAACCAGTATCCTGGAAACGCGGCTGGTGAAACTGGAACAGGAGCGAAGGAGCCGCAGCGCTGAGATCAACAGCATTCTGAATCGCGCGGCGGGCACGCCGGTCGGCCGGCCAGAGGACGTAAAACCGAAAGAGTTGACGGCGACGCTGGAGGAACTGCTTGCCGCCGCGCGGCAGAATTCGCCGCTGCTGGGCCGCGATCAGAAGATGATCGAGCGCTCGGAACTGGCCGTCAACAGGGCACGCAAGGAATACTATCCCGACGTAACGCTCAACGCGGGCTATTACAACATGGGATCGATGCCGCCCATGTACGAGGTTCGGGCGGATTTCAAAGTCCCGATCTACTTCTGGCGCAAACAGCGAGCCGGCGTAAACGAGCAAGTCAGCAATCTGTCGGAGGTGCGCCGGACGTACGAAGCCACGGACCAATCGCTGCGTTATCAGATCCAGGACGAGTTCCTTCTGGCGCAGGCTTCGGCGCGGCTCATGAAGCTCTACCGACAAACTGTGGTGCCGCAAGGGAACCTGGCGTTGGAATCCTCTCTGTCCACTTACGAAACGGGTAGTGTCGATTTCCTGTCGGTGCTTTCCAACTTTTCGATGGTGCTCGATTACGAATTGAACTACTACGACGAGGCGCTCAACTATGCACTGGCGCTGAGCCGCCTCGAAGAGATGACGGGCCAGGCGCTCACGGACTGAGGCCATTCAAATGAAAGCGATTCGAATCATCGGTTTGCTGGCGGCGATGGCAGCCGCGTTTGCGGGCGGGTACGTCTACAAGGCCGTAAAAGGAAGCGCCGCGACATCCGCGGACAAAGGCGGCCGCAAGATCCTCTACTGGGTGGATCCAATGCACCCAGCTTACAAGTCCGACAAGCCGGGAATCGCGCCCGATTGCGGCATGAAGCTCGAACCGGTCTATGCGGATGGCGGCGCTGCCTCTCGACCGGCGACCGAGCGCAAGGTGGAAGATATTTCCACGATGGAAGCCGGCACGGTCCAGATTACTCCGGAGAAGCAGCAACTGATTGGAGTGAAGTACGAACAAGTGGAAGTCGGCGGCGGCTCCCGAACCATCCGGGCGCCAGGCAAAGTGGCGATCGACGAGACTCGCATCGGCCATGTGCACACAAAGGTGGAAGGCTGGATCGACAAGGTATTCGTCGACTTCACGGGCAAGCTGGTGGAGAAGGGCCAGCCGCTGCTGACGATTTACAGCCCGGACATGTTGGCTTCCCAGAGGGAGTTGCTTCTGGCCGCAAAAGCAAAAACCATCATGCAGGACAGCGCGTTGCCGTCGGGCTTCGATCAGAGCGAGTCATTGCTTCAGGCAACACGCCGGCGGCTGGAATTGTGGGACCTCAGCGAAGCGCAGATCAACCAGGTTCTCAAAACCGGAGAGCCGATCAAGAACATCACTCTGTACTCGCCGATGACGGGGTATATCACAGATCGCAAGGCCTTCCCGCAAGTAAAGGTCATGCCCGACACGGACCTGTACACAATCGTGGATCTCAGCCACGTCTGGATCATGGCGGACGTGTTCGAGTATGAAGCCCCGAACATCCGCGTGGGCGAGACGGCTCGCGTGTCTCTCCAGGCACTGCCCGGGAAGATCTTCAACGCCCGGATTGATTACCTCCAGCCGGAGGTCGATCCGATAACCCGGACTCTCAAAGTACGACTCAATATGGATAACCCCGGCGTAATGCTTAAGCCGGACATGTACGCCGACGTCGAATTCCGCGTGAACATTCCGTCGAAACTCACGGTACCGGCGGATGCAGTTCTCGACGCCGGAGAACGCAAGACGGTCTTTGTCGATCGGGGTAACGGCTACTTCGAACCGCGGCAGGTAAAGACCGGCGAGCGCGAGGGAGACCGCATCCAGATTTTGTCGGGCCTCAGCCAGGGTGAGCGTATTGTCACTTCGGGTAACTTCCTGATCGATTCCGAAAGCCAAATGAAGGCTGCCGCGTCGGGAATGGGCGGGATGGCGGGGATGCCCGGAATGACTAATAAGCCGACGAAGCCTGAAACGCCTGCGAACAAGCCCAGGGCTCCGGCGGGAAAGCCCGACGCGAAGGGGGACGACATGCCGGGAATGGGGGCCAAAAAGAAATGATCAACGGCATCATTGAGCTCTCGGCCCGAAACAAGATGATCGTCTTCATGGCGATCGCGGC
>JBEKQS010000328.1:0-5080 GCA_049519475.1 Bryobacteraceae bacterium
TTATTGAGCACCACTCCGGCTTGTTCGCCGCGTTTGAGCTCCACCACAATGCGTAAGCCGTCGCGGTCGCTGTGGTCCACTACATCGGAAATTCCTTCGATGCGCTTCTCATTCACCAGCGACGCGATCTGTTCCAGCAGCTTCGACTTCCCCACCTGGTAGGGAATCTCGGTGATGATGATCTGGTCCTTGTCCTTGCCGACGCGCTCGATGGCCGCCTTGGCGCGCAACTTGAGCTGGCCGCGGCCGCGCGAATACGCGTCCAGGATTCCGGCGCGGCCCAGGATGATGCCGCCGGTGGGAAAATCGGGCCCGGTCACAAACTCCAGTAGCTTGGGCAACGTGGTGCCCGGATGCTGCACCATGTAGATGGTGGCGTTGACAATCTCCGTCAGGTTGTGCGGCGGAATATTAGTCGCCATGCCGACGGCGATGCCCGACGATCCGTTGACCAGCAGGTTGGGGACGCGCGTGGGGAGAACTTCCGGCTCGCTTTCGCTGTCGTCGTAGTTCGGCTTGAAATCGACGGTTTCCTTGTCGAGATCTTCCAGCAGCGCGACGGCGATTTTCGCCAGTCGCGCTTCGGTATAACGGTCGGCGGCCGGTGGATCGGGGTCGATGGAGCCGAAATTCCCCTGCCCTTCGATCAGCGGATACCGCATCGAGAAGGGTTGCGCCAGGCGCACCAGGGCGTCATAGATCGCCAGGTTGCCGTGCGGGTGGTACTTGCCCATGCAATCGCCCACGATCCTGGCGCACTTGCGCGTCGGGCGGTTGGGCTGCAAGCCCATTTGCTGCATGGTGTAGAGAATCCGCCGGTGCACCGGCTTCAGCCCGTCGCGAATATCCGGCAGCGCCCGGCCCACGATTACGCTCATGGCGTAATCCAGGTACGACCGCTTCATTTCGTCTTCAATATTGGTCGGTATGAGGTTCTGATTGCCCCCTGTTGGGGGCGGACCTTGCGGTGGTTGTTCCTGATCTGCCAAGGTATCTCCTCGCTGCGGTTAAGTCCCTATTTTACCAAGAATTTAGTTGCGAGTGAAGGGAAGCCGATCTTCGCGTTGTCTTCGCCTTTATTTGCCCTCGCCGAAGCGGATGGTGGAATCGGCTGAAAACTTGCGGTATTCGCGATACTCGGTGTGGTTCCGCGCCCACAACTCGAGCGAGAGCATCTCCGTCTCGGAAGACGCCGGCAACAGGTATGGCTTGCCTCCCACGTCGGCGAAATCGTAATTCACGGTTGTAGTGGCCGAATAGATCGGATAGGTCTTGGGAATCGTATCGGCGATGTAAGTCAGGCGCCGCACATCGCCGGTCTCACGGTCCACTTCCACCATGCCGTGGTAGCCGACTCTGGCCTGAGTGAGCCCCGCGGAAGCCAGGAAGTTCAACGAGTACCGGGAGTGCGACGCGCCCACCTGATAAAGGTAGATCGCGGCCCGGCGGTTACCCACCCTGGCCCACTTCTCCCAGGTGAAAATCGCTTGCGAGGCCGGCTCGAAAATCTGCTGCAGAATGAGGCCAAATTCCCCCACCGTTGTGGCCCCGCCGAGATCCACATAGGACTTCTCACTGGGCTTTCCGTCGACGAGCACCACCTTGTGATCTTCTCTCTGATCGAAGTAGCTCAGCTTAATGGTGAGCGTGTCCAACGCGCGCCAAGTGCCGCTATCGTTGGGGTCGATATGGCGGTGGGTGACGTCGACATAGCGGTGGACCAGTTGCGTGCAGATGAAATCCGGCAGCGCGCGGGCGTAGGCGAGCGCCACATTGCGGCTCATCTCCAGGGCTGCGCCGGTTTGCTCCGGCGTTGGCGCCTGGGCCCACCCAGCGGCTGCGCCCGCCAACAGCCCGAGCAGCGCCACACTGCGCCAAATCATGACTTATTGTACACGCAGCCGCTGTGCGTTACCCTTGCAGTAGGGTGTCTGAGGGCCGCGTGGCCTCGATAAGGAGCAATCATGCCGAAATGTAAATCTGTCGCAAGACTGATGGGAGCCAGTGCGGTTCTGCTACTGCCGCTGCTGGCTGCTGCCTCCGACAAGGAGCATTGCTACCTGCGCGACGCCTCGGCGCCCACGGTTTCAAGCGCATTCGTGCTCTGCGAGCAAGGATTGGTCTACGCCACCACCGATACCGGAGCCACATGGACCGCCCACGATACCGGCGCGTCGGTGACCTTGCACGCCATTTCATTCAGCGACGCGAACCACGGATTGGTCGGCGGTGCGGGCGGCACTCTGCTGGCCACCGCGGACGGCGGCAAAACCTGGCAGGCGTGCAAGACCGGATCCACCGAACACGTGCTCACGATTTTCACGCTCGGCGACCGCGCGTGGGTGGGCGGCTTCGACGGCACGATTCTTTACTCCTCCGATGGAGGCGCGACGTGGGCCAGGCAGAAGGCCGGAACCACCATGGCGCTGGAAAATGTTTTCTTCCTCGATCCGGACCATGGCTGGGCGGTAGGCTGGTCGGGCACCATCCTGCGCACCGCCGATGGCGGCAAAAACTGGGAGAATATCAAAGCCCCCGCCGCTTCCTGGTCGCTCGCGGCGATCCATTTCAACGATCTCAAGAACGGCTGGGCCGTGGGCTTCGCCGGCCAACTTCTGCGTTCGAGCGATGGCGGCGCCACCTGGGTGGCGCAAAAGAGCCCGACCCAATCCTGGCTCACTTCCGTGACAACGGATCATGCCAAGCGTCTCTGGATTGCCGGCGACGATCAGCTTCTCTTCAGTGACGACAGCGGCGCCACGTGGCGCGGCATTCCGGTCCAAAATATGTTTGTCTCGCGCGTCTTTCCGCTGGGCGATTCCCTGCGCGCGTTGGGAGAACTGGGAATTCTCAAGCAGGGCGGCGCGTCCGGACTGGAGTGGAAACGCGATGACAGGTTGGTTCCCGCCGGCGCCCATATCGCCAACTCGCTGGAAGACGCGGCCAAGTCCACCACCGGCAAGTTGCCGTAACTTCTGACTTCTGACTCCTGACTTTCAAATCCCGGAGGGATTTCAAGGGCGAAGCCCTTGGTTAGAACTTCCGAAACATTCGCGAAGGTATTTTCGCACCTGAATCTCGTTAAACTGGGGCATGAACGCCTTGCAAATTGCCTCGTGGCGGGTTGCCGTCGCCGGCCGCTGGACCGCCCGCATCGCCGGAACGCTGCTGTTCCTCCTTTTCCTGGCCTTCTTCTTCGGCGAGGGCCCTCCCCATCTCTCGAGCCTCACCTCCACCGAGCGCCTTCAGTTTTTGTGCATGGCCGCCCTGTTCCTCGGCCTGGTGATCGCCTGGAAATGGGAGGGACTGGGCGGCCTTTTGACCGTCGCCGGCTTCATCTTTCTGGTCGCCATCCTCGCCAGCCACCTCCGAATGTGGGCCCTTTGCGTCCCCGCCATCGTCGGCGCCGTACACATCGCCAGTTGGGGAAGGCTGAGAATGGGCGCCCCCGCCGGCCTTGCTCCCTGGCACGTGTCCCGCTCCGTGGTGATCTCTCTCGTTGCCGTGCTAGCCGTCTTTCTGCTGCTCTGCGCCAACGAGATGTTCGGCCAGCCGCCCCTGATGACCCCCACCCTTCACCCGGATAGCGGCCTCCTGGGCGCTTGGTACGGCATTCCGGCCCGCGTTTTGGCCGGCGCCGTCGGCAACTCCATCTCCGTCGAGTTCATCATCCACCCCGATGGCTCGTTGACCGGCACGGTCGGAGACGCCACCGTCACCGCGGGCCGCATTACCTACGGACGCAGTTGGTTCGGGCGGTTGCTCAACATAAACTCGCCGTACCGGATTACCGGCCGGCTCAGCAGCGTGGTTCAAGTATCGAAAGAGGTTTGGGGCGACCGATTCATCATGCCCTTGGGAACCCGTGGCGAAGTCCTCGACGGCTCCCTGTTTCTGCGCAACCGCCCCGTACGCCTGATGCTCACCAGGCGCCAGGGCGGCAGGCTCCAACCGTGATCCACCACTTCGGCCCATTCCGGTACGACACGGAGCAGCGCCTCCTGTTCCGTGCCGACGAGATGGTGCCGCTGGTACCCAAAGCCATCGACACCTTGCACGTCCTGCTCGAGCGCCGCGGCCGCGTGGTGGAAAAAGCCGAGCTCATGAGACTGGTTTGGCCCGACACAGTTGTTGAGGAGGTAGGCCTGGCGCGCAACATTTCGATCCTCCGCAAAGCCCTCGGCGACGAAGGCGCCGAGTCCCCCTACGTCGAGACCATTCCACGCCGTGGATACCGCTTCGTGGCCGGCGAAGCGGCCCGGCCCGCGCCGACACCCCGCCGGCGCTGGTTGCCTTTCGCCTGCGTCGCCGCGATGGTTGCGCTGGCCGGCCTGATCTACTGGCAATTCTACGTGCCCTCGCGATTCCTCAAGCGCGGCCCCGGTATCGCCGCCCTGGCCGTGGTCCCCTTCGATTCTCTCACTCCAGACCTGAGCCCCTCCGGCTTTGCCCAAGGATTCACCGACACGCTGGTCGCCAATCTCTCCAAGCTCGACGCGGTGCAAGTCGTCTCCCCCAGCACCGTCCGCCGCCACCAGTGGGTGGGTATCTCGATGGGCCTGATGGGCCGCCTGCTCGGTCTCGAGGTCCTGGTGGAAGGCACGGTCCGCCAGGTGGGCGACCGCCTGCGCATCACCGCCCGCCTGGTGGATGTCCACACCGGCAAGGTGATCTGGTCCGACACCTATGATCGGCCCGCCGCGGACCCCGGGCAGGTGGAATCCGAGGTCGCCGCGGCGGTGGCCGTTCAGGTGGGCGCGCACCTCGCCATCCAGGGAAAGTTCCCCGCCGCTCGATAGGCCCGAATGCTCTGCGAAGCCATTCCGTACCCATTCCGAAGCGGCATTCGGCCGCCATCCGCCGCAATCTGGAACCGAAAGGAATTGTTCCGATGAAACTGTTTTCCGTTTTCGCCGCCGCCATCGCCGTCACCGCCGGCTTATCCACTGCCCAAACCATCCGTGTAGGCACTTTCCACAAGCCATCGGTCGTCGTCGCCTTCTATGGTTCTCCCCTCTGGGCGGACGTCACCAAAGCGAAGCGCGCCGAACTGGACGCCGCCAAGAAGGCCAACGACACC
>JBEKQS010000329.1:0-5042 GCA_049519475.1 Bryobacteraceae bacterium
CCACCATGTTTACGCAGCTCAACCAGTACCATGTTGTGCTGGAAGTCAAACCCTCCTTCCAGCAGAATCCGATCGACCTGCGCAATCTCTACATCCGCACCGGCACCGGATCGGCGGGCACCGCTCTCGGCATGGTGTCCGGCGGCACGTCGTCCATTACTTCCGCCAGGGCCGGGCAAAGTTCTACGTCCACCGCCGCGACCGCCTCGGTGTCCACCGCATCCACCACTGCTTTCGGCGGCACTTCCACCGCCGCCTCGGCGGTCTTCGCGGCCGCCAGCCAGGTACCGCTGGGCGCCTTCAGCCACACCGAAAACGTCGCCGTTCCCATCACCGTGAACCACCAGGGCCAGTTTCCGGTGATTACTTTCTCCTTCAATCTGGCTCCCGACGCGTCGCTGGGAGATGCCGTTAAGGCAGTCAACAAAGCCAAGGACGAGATCGGCATGCCGCGCAGCATTGAAGCCGCGTTTCAAGGCTCCGCGCAGGCCTTCCAGGCGTCGCTGGCCAACGAGCCCGTGCTGATACTGGCGGCGCTCGTCACCGTCTACATCGTGCTGGGTGTGCTTTATGAGAGCTACATCCATCCGGTCACCATTCTCTCCACGCTGCCTTCGGCCGGCGTGGGCGCGCTGCTGGCCCTCAACATCTGCCATTACGATTTCAGCGTGATCGCCCTGATCGGCATTGTGCTCCTGATCGGCATTGTGAAGAAGAACGCCATCATGATGATCGATTTCGCGCTGGACGCCGAACGCAAGGAAGGCCGCCCGCCGCATGAAGCCATTTATCAGGCCTGTCTGCTGCGCTTCCGCCCCATCATGATGACCACCATGGCGGCCTTGCTGGGCGCGGTTCCCCTGGCTTTCGGCAGCGGCACGGGTTCGGAGTTGCGCCGGCCTCTCGGCATCACCATCATCGGCGGTCTGTGTATCAGCCAGTTGCTCACGCTCTACACCACCCCGGTGATCTACCTGTTCTTCGACCGGCTGGCCCGGCGCTTCTCCCACGGCACCGCGAACGCCATGGAGCCTCTTCCGGCGGAGTGAGCCATGAGCCTGTCGTCTCCCTTTATCCACAAACCGGTCGCCACCACGTTGCTGGTCGTGGCCATCGGTCTCGCCGGCGCCGTGGCCTTCCGGATCCTCCCGGTATCGCCTTTGCCGCAAGTGGACTTCCCCACCATTTCGGTGTCGGCCTCGCTGCCCGGCGCCAGCCCGGAGACCATGGCCTCTTCGGTCGCCACCCCGCTGGAGCGCCAGTTCGGCCGCATCGCCGCCGTCACCGAGATGACATCCTCCAGCTCGCTCGGCTCCTGTAGCGTCACCTTGCAATTCGATCTCAACCGCAACATCGACGCCGCCGCCCGTGATGTGCAGGCCGCCATCGCCGCCGCCCGCGGCTATTTGCCCACCAATCTCCCCAGCAATCCCAACTACCGCAAGGTGAATCCCGCCGATTCGCCCATCTTCATGCTCGCGCTCACGTCCGATGTGCTCGGCAAGGGCCAGATGTACGACGCGGCCTCCACCATCATGGCGCAGAAGCTTGCCCAGGTGCAGGGCGTCGGACAGGTCAGCGTCGGCGGCAGCGCGCTGCCCGGCGTGCGCATCGAACTCAACCCCGCCGCCCTGAATAAGTATGGAATCGGCCTCGAACAGGTTCGGACCGCGCTCTCCACGGCCAATGCCAACACCCCCAAAGGCCATTTCGCCAACGCCACGCGAATCTGGGAAGTGGGCGCCAACGATCAGATGTTCAAGGCCGTCGAGTATGCCCCCCTGATCGTCGGCTACAGAAACGGCAACGCGGTTCGCGTCTCCGATATCGGCCAGGCCGTCGATTCCGTCGAAGACCTGCGCAACGCCGGCTACGCCAACGGCAAGCCCGGCGTCCTCATCATCATCTTCCGCCAGCCCAACGCCAACATCATCGATACTGTCGATCGGCTTCGCGCCGCGCTGCCGCAGCTCGAAGCCGCCATCCCCGCCTCCATCCACGTCCAGATCGCCATGGACCAGACCGTCACCATTCGCGCCTCCGTCCACGACGTCGAACGGACCCTGCTCATCTCCATCGCCCTGGTGATCCTGGTGGTCTTTGTCTTCCTGCGGAACACCCGCGCCACCTTCATCCCCAGCGTCGCCGTCCCGGTCTCCCTGTTGGGCACCTTCGGCGTCATGTACCTGCTCCGGTACAGCATCGACAACCTGTCGTTGATGGCCCTCACCATCTCGACCGGCTTCGTGGTGGACGATGCCATCGTGGTCATCGAGAATATCACGCGCTATCTGGAACAGGGAATGAATCCATTCGCCGCGGCCCTGAAAGGGGCGGAGGAAATCGGCACCACCGTCGTGACCATGAGCATTTCGCTGGTTGCGGTCTTCATCCCCTTGCTCTTGATGGGCGGCATCGTGGGCCGCCTGTTCCGCGAATTCGCCGTCACTCTCTCCGTCGCCATCGCCGTTTCCATGGTGGTTTCCCTCACCGCTACTCCCATGATGTGCGCTCACCTCCTCAGAACGCACGAGTCTCACGGCTGGCTCTACAATTCGACCGAGCGCGGCTTCAATCGGGTGGTCGGAATCTATGGCAAGACGCTCTCGGTGGTCCTGCGCCATCCCGCCGTCACCCTAATGACCCTGCTTGCCACCATCGGTCTCAACTTCTATCTCTTCACCCACGTATCCACGGGCTTCTTTCCGCAGCAGGACAACGGGCGCCTGAACGGCTCGATTCAAGCCGACCAGGACACTTCCTTCCAGGCCATGAACAGGATCCTCCTGCAAATGGTCAACATCGTTACCGCCGATCCGGCGGTCGACACCGACATTGGATTCACCGGCGGCGGGGGCGGCGGAGGCGGCGCCGCCAACACGGCCCGCATGTTCATCTCCCTCAAACCGCTCCAGGAACGCAAGATCAGCGCCGACCTGGTAATCGCCCGGCTCCGCCCCAAACTCGCCCGCGTGCCCGGCGCAACGCTGTATCTGCAGGCCGCCCAGGATATCCGCGTCGGTGGCCGGCAGGCGAATGCCCAGTGGCAATTCACCATGCGCGGCGATAACCTCGACGATCTCACTTTATACGGCCCCCGCATGCTCCAGCAGTTGCGCGGCATCCACCTCATCGCCGATGTCAGCAGCGACCAGCAGAATCGCGGCCTGCAATCCCTGGTTCAGTACGATCGCGCCACCGCGGCGCGCTTCGGCATCTCCCCCCAATTGATCGACAACACCCTCTACGACGCCTTCGGCCAGAGCCAGGTCTCCACCATGTTCAAGACCCTCAACCAGTATCACGTGGTGATGGAAGTGGCTCCCCAGTACTGGCAGAATCCCGAGATCCTGAACCAGCTCTGGGTCCACGCCCCCGGCGGCCAGCAGGTCCCCCTCAGCGCTTTTGCCCATTTCGGGCCGGCGATCGCGCCGCTCTCGGTCAACCACCAGGGCCTTTTCCCGGCTGTCACCGTTTCCTTTAACCTCCAGCCAGGCGTCGCGCTGGGCGACGCTATCGAGGCCATCAGCGCCTCGGCCCGGAAGATCGGCCTGCCTCCCACCATCCAGACCACCTACGCCGGCACCGCGGCGGCCTATCTGGATTCGCTTCGCAACGAGCCCATCCTCATCCTTTCCGCGCTCGTCACCGTCTATCTCGTGCTCGGCGTCCTCTATGAAAGCTATATTCACCCCGTCACCATTCTTTCCACCCTGCCCTCGGCCGGCGTCGGCGCCCTGCTGGCGCTCATGATCACCAAAACCGATCTCAGCGTCATCGCCACCATCGGCATCATTCTCTTAATCGGTCTGGTGAAGAAGAACGGCATCCTGATGGTGGATTTCGCGATTGCCGCCGAGCGCCAGGAGCACAAGAGCGCACGCGATGCCATTTACGAAGCTTGCCTGCTGCGCTTCCGGCCCATCATGATGACCACCATGGCCGCCATGCTGGGCGCCCTGCCGCTGGCCCTCGGCAAGGGAACCGGTTCCGAGTTGCGCCGCCCGCTGGGCATCACCATCATCGGCGGCCTGATTGTAAGCCAGTGCCTGACCCTCTATACCACCCCGGTGGTCTACCTCTACTTCGACCGCCTCCAGCAATGGTGGTATCGCATTCGCGGTATCGATCCCAGCCATGCCGGGCCGCTTGGCTCGGAGGTATGACGCCCATGATCCAAAGAAACTTCCCGCTCGCCTCGCTCATCGTCGCATCGCTCTTCTGCGGGGCCTGCCTGAAACTGCCCCCTTACCAGAAGCCCGCCGCCGCCGTCCCCGCGGCCTTCAAGGAAGAGCCGCCCGAAGGCTGGAAAAACGCTCAACCGGCCGACGGGACCCTCCGCGGAAAGTGGTGGGAAGTATTCAACGACCCGGCGCTCAATGCGCTCGAAGAGCAGGTCAACATTTCGAACCAAAACCTTCTGGCCGCCGAGGCGCAATTCCGCGTGGCCAAAGCGGCCGTGCGTGCCGCCCGCTCCGCTCTGTCTCCCACCGTCACCAGCTCGCCCTCCGTTATCGGATCGGACGCCTCCAGCCGCCTCGGCCGCGCGGGATCGTCCGGCGCCATCGGCACCTACACTCTTCCCGTGGATGCCTCTTATACCGCCGACGTCTGGGGGAGCATCCACCGCACGATCGCCTCCAGCGCCGAGCTGGCGCAGGCCTCCGACGCCCAGTTGGAAAACGCCCGCCTGCTCTATCAAACCGAATTGGCGTCCGATTATTTTCAACTCCACGGCCTGGATGGCGACACCCAATTGCTTGCCCAGACCGTCGACTCCTATAAGCAATACCTGACGCTCACCCAGAACCGTTTCGAGGGCGGCGTGGCCTCCGATAGCGACGTTGCCCAAGCCGAGACCCAGGTCTACACCACCCAGGCGGAATTGACCGACCTGGGAGTCGATCGCGCGCAATTCGAACACGCCATCGCCGTGCTGATCGGCAAAGCGCCCGCGGAACTCACCATTCCTCCCATGACCCTGACAGCCGCGCCGCCGCCCATCCCCGTGGCCGTTCCATCCGCTTTGTTGGAACGGCGCC
>JBEKQS010000330.1:0-5014 GCA_049519475.1 Bryobacteraceae bacterium
GCGGTCGGCGAACTCGGTGATTTCCAGGATGGGGTCCACTTCAATCGCGATGCGTTTGAGCTCGCCTTTTTCTTCCAGGGCGCGGATGAACTCGCGGAGATCTCGATATGCCATAGGCTATGATTGAGTTTAATACCAGTACATCCTGAGGAGAAAGAATGTTCAATCGAGTTGCGTTCGTGACGGGCGCGAGCCGCGGTATCGGCCGGGCGATTTCGCTCACCCTTTGCCGGGCCGGTTTCGAGATTGTGGTGGCGTCGCCCGAGATCGAAAACAACGAACTGGTGGCGGAAGAGATCCGCGCCTGCAGCGGCGAGGCGATGACCCTGAACCTGGACGTGACGTCGCAGGAATCCGTCAAAGAGGGCTTCGGCAAGGTGCTGGCGGACAAGACCCGCATCGACGTGCTGGTGAACAACGCGGGCATCACGCGCGACGGCCTGGCGGTGCGGATGAAGCCGGCGGACTGGGAGCTGGTGCTCAAGGTCAACCTCCAGGGGGCGTTTTTGTGCACCCAGCAGGTGCTGCCTTCCATGATGAAGAACCGTTGGGGCCGCATCATCAACATGGCGTCGGTGGTGGGACAGGCGGGCGCGGCGGGACAGGCCAATTACGCCGCTTCCAAGGCGGGCCTGATTGGGCTCACCAAGGCTCTGGCGCAGGAAATGGCCTCGCGCAGCATCACGGTGAATGCCATCGCGCCCGGATACATTGCGACCGACATGACCAAGGGGCTGCCGGACGAGGTGAAGCAAAAGATTCTGGCGAGCGTGCCGCTGGGCCGCATGGGAACACCGGAAGATATCGCCGCCGCCGTGAAGTTTCTGGCGAGCGATGAGGCCGGCTACATCACGGGGCACGTGCTGGCGGTCAACGGCGGCATGTACATGTAAACGGGCGGGACAGGCCAGCGCACTTGGTGGCCTGTTGGAGCGGGCCTGCGGCTTGCGAAATTTCATTAAGAAGTGTGAGGAAGCTCGATGCTTGCGGACCGCTTTCCAGTGGGTCGCGCCGCCTGAAAGGCGGCGGCAGCCAGGATTGGCTGCCCCACAGAGCAGCATAGCCGCAACCAAACGACCGGAGGATTGAACCGCGGAGGCGCCGAGGCGCGGAGAAAATGGGAAGGACTGCTCCACAAGAATGACGAAATCTTCGCAGCGGGAGAAGAATTCAAAGGGGTGTAATACTTTTTGATCCTGTCGCGCTTTGTGGGAGGGCTGATTGGCCACAGAAGGCGATGGCCTGTCCCACCGGCGCTGTGATAGAGTCTGATGAATCATGAAACTGCACATTCTTGTGTTATCACTGCTCCTCGGCGGTGTAACGGGCGCCGCGCTGGCTCAGCCGAAACCACAGGCTCAAGACGAAGAGTACGCCCGCCTCGTTAAGGAATGGACCACCCAGCCGGAATTCATGAGCCCGCTGGTGGATCATCTGCCAAAGGCCGCGGGGGTGCCCACACCCAAGGACGTGCTGGGCTACTATGCCGGCGCGCCCAAGAAGCTGACCCGCGTGGCGGATCTGAGCCGCTACTACCGCGCTTTGGCGGCGGCCTCGAAACGCGTCAAGGTCCTTCCGGCCGGAACCACCGACGAAGGCCGCGAGTGTTTGGTGGCCGCGATCTCCGACGAAGAGACCATCCGCAACCTGGATACTTATAAAGGCTACCTGGCGAAGCTGGCCGATCCGCGGGGGCTTTCCGCCGAGGAGGCCAAGCGGATTATTGGGCAGGCTAAGCCGATCTACATGCTGACAGGCGGCCTGCACAGCGCGGAGACCGGGCCGCCGGAGATGCTGATGGAACTGGCGTACCGGCTGGTGGCCGACGAATCGCCGCTGTACGAACAGATCCGGCACAACACCATCGTCATGGTGATCAACGCGGCCGAACCGGACGGGCGCGACCGCTACGTGGATTGGTATTACCGCTACAAGATCGGCGAGGAGACCGAGGACGAACGCCAGCCCGGCCCGCCTTACTGGGGCAAGTACATCTACCACGACAACAATCGCGACATCAATTATTCGCAGGTCACCATGCGCAACTGGCTGAAGTTTTACCTCCAGTGGCATCCGCCGATTCTGCACGACCTGCACGAATCCGAGCCCTTCCTGTATACCTTCAGCGGGCAGGCTCCGCAAAACCCGACGCTCGACCCGATCCTGTACGCCGAGTTGCCCTGGTTCGCGAATTTCGAGATGACGCGCATGATTTCGTTCGGCATGCCGGGAGTGTGGACGCACGCGTTTGTGGATATGTGGTCGCCGGGATACCTGGGTTTCATGTCGTCGAATCACAACGGCATGCTGCGCATGTACGAAACTTTCGGCAACGGCGGCGCCAACACCATGAGGCGCACGGTGGATGCACCAGCCGGCGGCGGAGCCGAGGGCGCCGGCGGCAGTATGACCACGCGGGAATGGTATCGCCCTTTGCCGCCGTATAAAGAAGTGGTCTGGTCCATGCGCAACAACACCAACTACATGGAGACCGGCGTGCTCTCGGCGCTGGAGTTGACCGCCGGCTTCGCCAAGACGGTGCTGGAGAATTTCTATGACAAAAGCCGCAACTCGATCGACTCGGGCAATAAGCAGGCGCCCTTCGGGTACGTGATTCCGGCGGGGCAGCACGACATGACGCGCGTGGCGTTCATTGTCAACGTCCTTCGAATTCAGGGGATCGAGGTGGGGCGCGCCACGCAAGAGATCAAGCTCAAGGAAGGGACGTTTCCGGCCGGATCGCTGGTGGTCAAATGCAACCAGCCCTATGGACGGCTGGCCAAGATCCTGCTGGAAAAACAGCAGTTTCCGGATCCCAGCCTGCGCACTTACGACGACACGGGCTGGACCATGGGGCTGATGAGCCAGGCCCAGGTGGTGGAGACGGCGGACGCGGCGGTGCTGGACGTACGCGTGCAACCCGTCGACCAACTGGAGACGGTGGGAGCCGTGAAGGGCGCAGGCCCGTGGACCGTGGTGCTGCACAACGGCGCCAATTCGCTGGCCGAACTGCGCTATCGCTTGAAAGATCTCACCTACGACGCGCTGGCGCAGCCATCCAAGACCGAAGGACTGGAACTGCCCGCGGGATCCCTGCTGATCCCATCGAGCGCGCGGGTCACCGCCGAAATTGAGAAACTGGGCCTGCAGGCCGTAGCGCTCAGCCAGTTGCCGAGCGGGCAGAAGCGGCCCGCGGATCCGCCGCGCCTGGCGGTCTACTCGACGTGGGGCAGTACGCAAGACGTGGGATGGGTGCGCTATGCGCTCGATCACTTCGAATTCGTCTATGACCTGATCTACAAGGAGCGCGTGCGCAAGGGGAATCTGCGCGATGCCTACGAGGTGATCGTGATTCCGAGCCAGGGCCGCGGCGCGAAGTCGCTGGTGTTCGATATCGAGTCCAAGGGCGTGGCACTGGCATATAACAAGACGCCCGCATTTCCCACCTTGGGGATGTACGGCGAATCGGCGGATATCACGGGCGGCATGGGCCTCGAAGGCGTGGCGGAGCTGGAGAAATTCGTCAGAGCCGGCGGCGTGCTGATCACGCTGGGCGCGGCGAGTTTTTTCCCGGCCGAGTTCGGCATCACGCGCACGGTGGACGCGGCACGACCCTCGGCGCAATTCTATGCACCCGGGCCGGTGGTGGAGGCGACCATCGACCAGCCCACGCATCCCATCTTTTATGGATACCCGGAGAAGACCGTGCCGGTGCGTTATGCCAACGGTCCGCTGCTGCGCGTGCCCACCGAAGACCAGTCCAAATGGGTGCTGATGGAGTACGCGGGCACCGAACATTCGGTACTGAGCGGATTCATGCGAGGCGTGGCGGAAACGCGCGGGAAGCCGGCCATTCTGGATGTGCCGGTGGGACGAGGACGCGTGATACTGTTTGCCACCAATCCCTGCTACCGCTGGCAGAACCTGGGCGAGTTTAACATGCTGGCCAACGCCATCCTGTATTTCAATCAGTTGCCGAAGAGTCGCGGCGGCGCGGTGGTGCAATAAGAGAAGAGCCGGACCAGGGGGTCCGGCGCGGGCGAGGGCGCCCGCCCTCCTCGAGTTGGTGCGCGGGTCAGCCTGCCGCGGCGCTGGTTGATAATCCCGCCGCCTTGCGGCTGAGGAAACACTCGCGGCAATACACCGGACGGCCCTGTGTCGGTTTGAAGGGCACCGTGGTTTCGCGCCCGCATTGGGAGCACGTGGTCATGGTTTCGGTTTTGGCGAAACCCCCGCCTCCGCCCTGACGCTTGGTCTTGCAGGTCTTGCAGCGCTTGGGTTCGTTCTTAAAGCTCTTGTCCTGGAAGAAGTGCTGCTCTCCCGCCGTGAAAACGAAATCCGCCCCGCAGTCTGCGCACTTGAGTACTCGATCCTGAAACTCCGCCATAGCCTGTGCCCCGTGAACAACGTAGACCGTTGTTAGAAGGAGGGCGGGGTTAGCGTCCCGCCCCCGGTTGCCTAATTACTCAATTTCCCGGCGATTCTTCTTCCGGTTCCGTTTGCGGGCCAGCGCCTGCTTGGCCCGGAGCTTCTCACCCGGTTTCAAGTAGAAAGAATGTCTCTTGACCTCTTTAATGATGTCTTCCTGCTGGACCTTTCTCTTGAAGCGCCGGAGAGCGTTTTCTAAGGTTTCGCCCTCCTGAAGCTTTACTTCAGCCAAACGAAATACACCTCCCAACCAGACCAAAAATTCCCATGCGGTGTTCTGGAGTTGCGAAACCCTGCGTCACCTGAAGTGAGCCCGATCCCCAAAATTCCTACACTGCGCACAGTAGGTACTGATATCATAAGTGGTTGATAGGCAAAGTCAAGCCCAAAGTTGCAGACACCTGTCGACCCAATCCGCCATCTAGGCCAAATCCGCTTTCTTTTCAGAGGCTTACGCTGAAATGGGCAACGTCTTAACGATTCTGCTGGCGGGCGGCGCCGGCGAGCGCCTGTTTCCGCTCACCCGCGACACCGCCAAACCCGCGGTCCCCTTCGGGGGCGCCTACCGCATTATTGACTTCACCCT
>JBEKQS010000331.1:0-4974 GCA_049519475.1 Bryobacteraceae bacterium
CCATTTATGACCGGCCGATGATTTATTACCCCATCCAGACGCTGGTGGACGCCGGGATCCGCGACATCATGATCGTCACGGGAGGGCGTAACTCGGGCGATTTCCTGCGGCTGCTGGCGAACGGGAAAGAGTTCGGGCTGAAGCACATCAATTACACCTACCAGGAAGGCGAAGGCGGCATCGCCGACGCGCTGGCGCTGGCGGAACATTTCGCCGACGGGCAGAAGATCTGCGTAGTCCTGGGTGACAACATTATCGAAGGCGACGTGAAGAGCGCGGTGGAGAGATTTCGCGCGCAGGAAAAAGGCGCCCACATCCTGCTCAAGGAAGTGCCCGACGCGGAGCGCTTCGGCGTGGCCGAAGTGGATGGCGGCAACGTGGTGGGGATCGAAGAGAAGCCCAAGCGTCCGAAATCGAACTTCGCGGTGACGGGCATCTATATGTACGATGCCACGGTATTCGACAAGATCCAGACGCTGGTGCCTTCGCGGCGCGGCGAGCTGGAAATCACCGACGTCAACAACGCCTACATCCGCGAAGGAAGCATGACGCACTCGTTGCTCGACGGCTGGTGGACGGACGCCGGGACGTTCGATTCGCTGCTGCGCGCGGCCAACCTGGTGGCGCAATCGGTGGCGCAGCGGCAGGCGGAAGCGGCCGCGCCGCCGAGCGTCGTGGAAGGAACGGTCCGGGCCTGATGGCGGGGGAATCGATCGCGGCTTCGCGCCGGGTGGCATCCACACCCGACATGCAACTGGGCGTGCCGGAGTGCGCCCCGGGCATCGGCGCGGTCATCATCAAGGCGGATTCGCCGGAGCTCATCGACGGCGTGCGGATCCAGCCGTTTTCGATTTACCCGGACGACCGGGGATACTTCCTGGAAGTGCAGCGCATGGGGCAAGGGCTGGCGGCGGCGTTTCCGCCGGCCACCACGCAAGTCGCCGCGGCTATGAATTTCGCCGGCGCCATCAAGGCGTTTCACTTTCACCTGCATCAGACCGATTGCTGGACGCCGGCGAAAGGCATGCTGCAGGTGGCTCTGGTGGATCTGCGGCTCGCTTCGCCCACATTTGGGAAGCGCAACACGATGTACGTGGGCGCGCTGCGGCCTTGGCAGGTGCTGATCCCGCGCGGCGTGGCGCACGGCTACAAAGTGATCGGAGGCGCGGACGCGATGCTGATTTATATGACCGACCAGCTCTACAATCCCGCCGACGAAGGGCGCTTGCCGCACAACGACCCATCCATCAATTACGATTGGGAGACGCAGCGGAAATAGCCGCGGCCCGTCGATAAAGGCAGATCATTTGTGAAGATTCTGGTCACGGGCGGCGCCGGGTTCATCGGATCGGCCTTCGTGCGCATGGCGATTGCGGAGACCGATCTCGGCGTGGTCAACCTGGACAAGCTGACCTACGCGGGCAACCTGGAAAACCTGAAGGCGGTGGAGCGCAGCGAGCGCTACCGGTTTGTCCACGGCGATATCTGCGACCGGGCGTTGGTGGACCGCCTGATCGAGGAAGAGAAGCCCGAAGCGATTGTGCATTTCGCCGCGGAATCGCACGTGGACCGCAGCATCCTCTCGCCCGAGCCGGTGATTCGCACGAATCTGAACGGCACCTTCACCATGCTGGAAGGGGCGCGCAAGCACAAGGTCGGTCGCTTCGTGCACGTCTCCACCGACGAAGTCTATGGCAGTCTGGAAGCGCCGCTCGAAGCCACCGAGGAGTTTCCGCTGAACGCCAGTAGCCCGTATTCGGCGTCCAAGGCCGGAAGCGACCTGCTGGTGCGGTCCTATTTCGTGACGTTCAAGCTGCCGGCGGTGATCACGCGGGCCTCCAATAACTACGGGCCGTACCATTTTCCCGAGAAGCTGATTCCGCTGATGATCACCAACGCGTTTGACGACCGGCCGCTGCCGGTTTACGGCGACGGACAGCAGGTGCGCGACTGGCTGTACGTGGACGACCATTGCCGCGGGATTCTGGCGGTGCTGCGCAAGGGGCGGGATGGCGAGATCTACAATATTGGCGGCAACCGCTCGCTGCCGAACCTGGACGTGGTGCGCCAGGTTCTGGCGTTGACGGGGAAGCCGGAAAGCCTGATTCAATACGTGACCGACCGGCCGGGGCACGACCGGCGGTACGCGCTATCGAGCGAGAAACTGATGCGCGAGACGGGATGGGCGCCGGCGATGGGTTTTGAGACCGGCCTCGCGCGGACCATCGCGTGGTACCGGGCGAACAGCGAGTGGGTGGCGCGGGTGCGGAGCGGCGCGTATCGCGAGTATTACGAAAAAAATTACGGAAGCCGTGAGACGGTGGGGTAGCGTGCGCCCAGGAAAGCATAATGAGCCACCGATGAACGGCGATGAGGTGGCGCACGCACTCATGCGTGCCGTGTCGAGACTCGTCTCGACACCCTGGTGGGGTATGGACAATCTGTCGCGATCGGGCGTCGGCATGAGTGCCGGCGCGGCACGCACGAGTGCGTGCGCCACGGAGAAATGCGGGCAAGCCTGAGTGATCCATGCGCGTGGCGATTGAAGCGTCGTCGTTGGGCCTGACCAGCGGAGGGCTGGCCCGATACACGGGCGAGCTGAGCCTGGCGCTGGCGCGTTGCTTTCCGGACGATGAGTTCTACCTGGTCTCGGACCAGACGTTCCGCATGCCGGAAGGCGGCCCGCCGAATCTGCGCCGTGGCGGCGGCCCGCGCAACGCCATGGAGCGGCGCTGGTGGATCTGGGGCCTGGCGCGCGAAATGAACCGCCTGGGCGCGGACCTGGTGCACGGCCCGGACTTCGCGGTGCCCTACATTCCGCGCCGCCCGAGCGTGCTCACCATCCACGACCTTTCCCCCTGGATGCAGCCGCGCTGGCATCACGCCGCGGAACGGGTGCGGCGGCGCACGCCCGTGCTGCTGGAGCTGGGGATCGCCACCATGATTGTCACGCCGGGCGAGGGAGTGCGCAAAGAGGCCATCGAACGGTTCCACTTGCGCCCGGACCGCGTGGTGGCCGTGCCGGAAGCGGCTGCGCCGTGGTTGAGACCAGTGGAGCCGAGACCCGTGGAGCCGCGACCCGTGGAGCCGCGACCCGTGGAGCCGCGATCCGTCGAGACCGGCGGCGGCACACCGTATTTCCTGTTTCTGGGGACGCTCGAACCGCGCAAGAATCTGGAGACCCTGGTGGAGGCGTGGCGCGCTGTGAGGCGGCGCTATCCGGTTGACCTGGTGCTGGCCGGCAGGCGGCGGAAAGATGCGCCGGATTTTGCCCAGGAACCGGGGCTGCGCCTGGCCGGCGAAGTGCCGGACGCGCAACTGGCTGGATTGTACTCGGGAGCCTTGGCATTTGTTTATCCGTCGCTCTACGAGGGCTTCGGGCTGCCGGTGATCGAGGCCATGCAATGCGGCGCGGGTGTAATCGCTTCGCGCGCGGTGGCGGAGGCGGCCGGCAGCGCTGCGGTTTACGCCGATGGCGTGGAGGAACTGGCGCGCGCGATGTGCCATGCGGCGGAGCGGCCCGAGTGGCGCGCGGAACGGCGAGCGCTTTCCCTCGAACGGGCGCGCGAGTTCACCTGGGAACGCACGGCCCGGCTGACGCGCGAGGTTTACGAAGAGGCGCGGAGGCGTTTTGGCAATTGAGGCTTTGGTGCTCGCCCCGGAAGCTCCTTACCCGCTGGCGGGCGGCGGCGCGTTGCGCACGGCTTCGTTGGTGCACTACCTGGCACTGCGCGGCGCGGTGGACCTGATCGTGTTCCGCCAGCCGGGAGCGCTGGACCCGGCGAAAGAACTGCCGGCCGGCCTGGTGCGGAAGATCACGGTGATCGACTTGCCGGCGCATGCCGGCGGCGGGGCAGCTCGGGCCGCGAGGAACGTGGGCCGAGTGGCGCGCCTGGTGCCCCCGCTGGTCGACCGCTTCGCCGGTTTCGAACGCCAAGTCAGGGCGGCCATCGGTGGCGCGCGGTACCAGATTGGAGTGGTGGAACACTCCTGGTGCGCGCCGTATGCGGCGGTGCTGGCGGAGGCCTGCACGCGGATGGTGCTGGATCTTCACAACATCGAATCCCTGCTGCACGAACGCTGTGGAGCGGTGGAAGGCGGCGCGACCGGATTCGCCCATCGGGTCTTTGCCCAAGCCTCGCGTAAATTGGAGCGGCGCTGGCTGCCGCAGTTTTCCGAAGTGCTGGCGACGTCCGGGAATGATGCCGAACGGGTGCGGGCGATTGCCCCCGGAGCGCGCGTGGTGGTGTATCCGAATGCCATTCCGGCGGTCGAGTTGCCGGCGCGGGCGGATGAGGAAGCGATCGCTTTTTCGGGCAATATGGAATACCACCCCAACCAGGGCGCGGTGCAATTTTTCCGGCAGGAAGTCTGGCCCCATCTGCGTAAGGAATGGCCGCGGCTGGTATGGAGGCTGATCGGGAAAAATCCGCGGGCGGTGCGGCAATGGATCTCGGGCGACCCGCGAATTGAAGCCACGGGCCCGATTGACGACGCGGTGAAGGAACTGGCGCGGTGCCGCGTGGCCGTGGTTCCGCTGCTGGCGGCGAGCGGCACGCGGCTGAAGATCCTGGAAGCATGGGCGGCCGGGCTGCCGGTGGTTTCGACCCCTATCGGGGCCGAAGGCCTGCCGGGGCGCGACGGCGAGAACCTGCTGTTGGCGGAAGGCGGCGCGGCGTTCGCGTCGGCGGTGTCGCGACTGTTGAGTTCCTCTACGCTGCGGCAGGAATTGGGCAGCGCCGGACGGCTCTTGTTGGAACGGGAATTCACTTGGGAAAAAGCCTGGGAAAAGTTGGACTTTTGATGCTTCGGCCGGCATGACTGTCCGTTATACTGGTACGATCCATGCGCATCGCTGTTGATGCACACGCCATCGGCCGGCACCTGACGGGGAATGAAGTCTACGTTCGCAGCCTGCTGAACGCCTTCGCCGCTCAAGATCGCGACTGCGAGATTGTGGCATACGTGTCGGCG
>JBEKQS010000332.1:0-4906 GCA_049519475.1 Bryobacteraceae bacterium
ATTACCTCTGCCGCAACGAGCAGGGCGCCGTCCACATTGCCACGGCTTTCGCCAAGGCGCGGAACCGCAAGGCCACCTTCGTCTGCACTTCTTCGATTGGTCCGGGCGCCACCAACATGATCACCGGCGCGGCTACCGCTACCGTGAACCGCATCCCGGTGCTGTTGCTCCCCGGCGATATTTTCGCGCGCCGCAACGTGGCGCCGGTCTTGCAGCAGACCGAATCCGAGCATACCCAGGACATCTCGGTAAACGACGCTTTCAAGCCGGTTTCGCGCTATTGGGACCGCATCTACCGGCCCGATCAACTGATCTGCTCGCTGCCCGAGGCCATGCGCGTTCTGACCTCGCCCGCGCAGACCGGCGCCGTCACCCTGGCGCTGCCGCAGGATGTGCAGGCCGAGGCGTTCGATTATCCCGAAGAGATGTTTCGAAAGCGCGTCTGGCACATCGCGCGCCCCGAACCGGAGGGCAGTCTGCTGGCCGTGGCCGCCGAGTGGATTCGCGCGGCGCGCAGGCCGCTGATTGTGGCGGGCGGCGGCGTGATTTATAGCGAAGCCGGCGAGGCGCTGGCGCGGTTCGCGGCCCAGACCGGCATACCAGTGGGAGAAACCCAGGCCGGCAAGGGCTCACTGGCGTTCGATCATCCGCAGAATCTCGGCGCCATCGGCGTCACCGGCACGCCGGGAGCCAATATCGCGGCGCGCGAAGCGGATCTGGTCATTACCATTGGCACGCGCCTGGCCGATTTCACCACGGCCTCGAAGACCGCGTTCCAGAATCCGCTGGTGCGCTTCATTGGCGTCAACGTCGCCGAATTCGACGCCTTCAAGCACGCGGCGCTGCCGCTGGTGTGCGACGCGCGCGCCGGGCTGGAGCGGCTGGCGACCGCGGTGGAGGGCTATCGCACGGCGCCGCCATACGCGCAATCCATCGCGGAGTGGAAAGCCCGTTGGGAAGAAGAGACCGACCGGATTTTCGCGCTGCGGCACGGCCCGCCCATCAGCCAGGGCGAAGTGATTGGCGCGGTGGCCCGGGCCGCGCGCCCCTGCGATGTGGTGCTGAACGCGGCCGGCAGCCTTCCCGGCGACCTGCATAAGCTCTGGCGCACCCGGCGTCCGGGCGGCTACCACATGGAGTACGGCAACTCCTGCATGGGTTACGAGATCGCCGGCGGTTTGGGAGCCAAGATGGCCGACCCGTCGCGCGATGTCTATGTCATGGTGGGCGACGCCTCATACCTGATGATGTCGTCGGAGATCATCACGTCGATTCAGGAAGGGTACAAGCTCAACATCGTGATCCTGGACAACCATGGGTTCAGCAGCATCGGCGGGCTGTCGGGCGCGGTAGGTTCGGGCGGTTTCGGCACCAACTACCGCTACCGTTCCGGGCAGACCGGACAACTCGACGGCGACAACCTTCCGGTGGATTTCGTCAAACTCGCCGCCGGCCTCGGTGCGCACGCCGTCCGCGCTACTACGTTGGCAGAGGTGGAACAGGCTTTGGAAGCCATGCGCGGGCACGGCCGCACCAGCGTGGTGGTGGTGGAAGTCGACAAGGAAATGCGCGTTCCGGGCTATGAATCGTGGTGGGACGTGCCGGTTTCCGAGGTTTCGGAAATCGCGAGCATCCGGCAGGCACGCGCGGAGTACGAAGCGGCGGTGAAGAAGGAGCGGCGTCACGAAATCGAAGCGCCGCCAAAGAGTGTGGAAGCGAACACGCTATAAAGGAGCGCAATGCCAATCAAGATTGCAACTGCCCCGGTGAGCTGGGGTGTGATGGAAGTGGAAGGCTGGGCCAGAAAACAGAGCTATGGTGAAGTGCTCGACGAAATGGTCCAGGCCGGATATACGGGCACCGAACTCGGGCCGTACGGGTTCCTGCCCACCGATTCGACAGAGCTGAAACGGGAATTGGGAAAGCGCAACCTGACGCTGCTGGGAGCGTTTGTTCCCCTGCCGCTGGGCCGTCCGGAACAGCACCAGAAAGGCATGCGGGAGGCGCTCGAAATCGCGCGCCTGCTGGCGGCCAACGGCGCGCCGTTCCTCGTGCTGGCGGACGAGATGAGCGAGAAGCGAATGGCCATCGCCGGCAGCGCCAAGGAAAGCGACGGCTACACGCCCGCTCAGTGGGAGGATGCCGCCAAACTGATCGGCTGCATTGCCAGGAGCGCGAAGGAAATCGGCGTGCGCAGCGTTTTCCATCATCATGCCGGCACTTGCGTCGAAACGCCCCGCGAAGTGGCAAAACTGCTGGAGGCGACTGACCCTGATCTGCTGGGCATTTGCCTGGATACGGGCCATTATCTGTACGGTGGCGGCGACCCGGTGGAGTTCGCGCGTTCCCAGGCAAAACGAATCTGGCACCTGCATTTGAAGGATATCCGTCAAAACGTGCTGGACCAGGTGCGCCGCGACAAGATCGCGTACCTCGACGCCATCCGACTCGGCGTGTTCAGCGAGCTCGGCCAGGGAAATGTGGACCTGGCGGGCGTGATCCGCGAACTGAATGCCGCCGGCTTCGACGGATGGGCGGTATTTGAGCAGGACGTGGATCCGACCGTAGCAGGGACCAATCCCGTGGCCAGCGCCACGCGAAGCCGGGAGTATCTGCGGCGCGTCGCGGGCGTCTAGCAGTGCGTCACCGAGCCACGGCAGCCAGGGAGCGGTGGTGGAGGCCAAAACGCCCCAAAACGCCGCGATCCCTTGAATGTGCGCCGCCGGAGGCGTAGAATCTTGGCTGCCGGGCTAGCGCCGTCCGGACGAGCGGGAGGGAATCATGGACACGGTCATCGGCAATTTTCATTTCGAAGTCAAATACGCCACGTTCTCGGCTCTCGGGATCATTAGCGACCGGGGCGAATGGAAAATGCTGAACTGTATACCCGACGGCGAGTGGCCGCAACAGGCGACGAGGCGCAAGGGAACATGGACGCAATCCGGCAACATGGCCCGCTGCTATGCCCTGGGAACCGGGAGCGACGCGCCCAGCGCGAACAACCAGACGGGTATCGAGGTCTTTCGCCTCTCCGACCTGGACTTTTCCGCCCTATCACTTCTCAACCCCCAGCAGGGGTTCTGGATCAAGTCGTTTTATATCGGAAGCCAGTGGGCCGACGCAAAGCACATCCAAAAAGGCCTCGTCCTCACCCCCGACAGCCCGAAAAAGCTGGCGGTGCCGACGCACGGAACGTGGAACCCGGTGATCAGCGGGCAGTTGATTCAGGCGGTGGACATCGAGCTGCGCGCCATGGAAAAAGAGATGAGGGAGATCGCGATCCAGTTTAAACTCGATATTGCTTCGATGGTGGACCCAACGGGCCTGTGCTCGATTCCCGCGGCGATATACGCCAGTTCCCGCGGCGACTACCTGGGCTGCTGCGTCAACCTGCTGGGGGTGATTCCGCTCTTCGGCAAATTAGCGCCGGCGGCGAAGTTCGCAGAGAAGGCCCCCCGGCTGGCGTTTCTGGCTCAAAAAATCACCTTTTACGAGAAGTGGCTGGAGATGTCCACGAATGCCACGCGGCGCGTGGGGCAAGCACTGGAAGGATCTCTGAAAGTGGCGGTCCAGGGCACCACCAAGGCGACCATGCTTCCAAAAGTGGCCAAGGCCGTCTCGGGAGCCGGCGCGGTGCTGAAGAACGAAGGCTGGATTCTGAAGATCATCAACCCGGCAAACCTGGGATTCCTCCCCGAGGAACTGGCGGTGATGCGAAGGCTGGCGCGGGAGGGATATTATTTCGTGATCCGCAGTTGCCCGGCGGCGCGGGTGGAGTGGCTGAGGGCGGCCGTCCAGAACGGGTGGGGGATCATCGCCAAACCGGTGTGGCTGAAGATTAAGTCGCTGAAGGGCGCGAAGTTCGAGGGCCTGGTGGGGTTCCTCAAGCACGATGTCGGGTTTTGGCAGACTATCGAACACCTGCAACTGGTAAAGGAAGCGCCTGCCTCGCTCAAGCTCGAGTGGCTGGGCTTCAAGGGCATGTCGGCGGCAAATGTGAAGATTTACCGGCTGACGAAGGCCTTCCCCATTCCGAAAGTGGAAGACGCGGAAATGATGCTGTCGCACTTTTTCATAGATACGGGCGATGCGTTCGTGATTGTGGACCGCTTCGGGAGGCCGTACCTTTCGGATCTGGACGTGGTGACGATCCAGCGTATGGTGGGCCGCGGGCGATTTGGGCCGCCGGGACACAATGTCGGGCCTGCGACTCACCTGACGGAATTCCGCGGCACGGATAACGCGGAGATGAGCCACCACTGGAACCAAGTGTTCAAGGGCATCAACTACCCGAAGGGCTACGAGCCGTTCGGGTGGCACGGAGGATATCAGGGGTCGGCGGGATTCATCGAATCCCTGGCGGATTTTGAGAAGAGGACGGGAGCCGCGTTCCAAGTGACGAAGGACCACATTCCCGGACCACTTCTGATGGGTGATGTGCGGTCATTGGGGTGGCATCCGGAGAAGCCCATGGAAGACATGGTTGTAGCGGTGCACGGAGTGGAAGGGTTGGGCGACGATGTGGGCTTCGTCAAGGGGTGGGACAAGCTGGGACAGTTCCAAAAAGCCAACTCGGGAATGGGCGAGTATCTTTTCAAGATCGGACAGAAGAGTCACTAACGCGGGATTGGAGAAGCCATGGACCGGGAAGACAGGGCGGCGGTGAATATCGACGTGGGGTTGGGGACCGAGAGCGAGCCGGCGCGCGAACATTCTTCCGGCGATCCGTTCCGGATCGCGCTGATCGGGGATTTCGGCGGGCGCGCCAACCGGCGGGCACCGCGTGGCGTCCGGGAGCCGGTGGAGATCGATCCCGACAACTTCGAAGAAGTGATGGCCCGGCTGGGAGCGGCGCTGGAACTGACAGCCGGCGAGGCTCCGGTCGAACTGCGATTCCGCGAGCTGG
>JBEKQS010000333.1:0-5502 GCA_049519475.1 Bryobacteraceae bacterium
AAATGCGCGCGCGCCGCGAAGCGGCCTTCCGCGCCATGCCGCCGGCCTGGAGCCGCCAGGCGGGCGGGGGACCGTTCCGCGCTTACGAAGCCCTCCAGCCGCCTCTCTACTATTGGATGATGACGCCCGTCGAGCGCTTGCTCGGCGCGAGCAGTCTGTCCGTACAGGTGATGGCGTTGCGATGGCTTTCCGTGCTACTGGCGTCGCTCGCGATTCCGCTGGTTTTCGCCGTGGGCCGCCTGGTGCTCGACGAACCCCTGGCTTTGGGCTGCGCCGCCATTGTCGCGCTGATGCCGGGGGTAGCGCTCGACGTGGCGCGCGTGGGCAATGACGGCCTCTCCATCGTCCTGTTCTCGCTGCTCGCGTGGCTGGCTGTCCGGATGGTGGCGCATGGCTGGGATCTGTGGCCGGCTGTCGGGCTGGGCTTTACGCTTGGCTTGGGACTGCTGACGAAGGCCTATTTCCTCACCGCGATACCGGCATTCGCGCTGTTGTGGTTGTGGGAACTGAGGCGCGCCCGCGGGAGCAACCGCTCCCTTACGGTCGTGGCTCGCAATCGCGAAGCCGGCCGAGCGGTGACGGTGCTGCATGGTCTTCTGGCGGCGGCCATCGGGGCCGCGATGGCCGGCTGGTGGTACCTGCGCAACCTGCAACTCACGGGGACACTGTCGGGATTGAGCGAGTCCGTCATCATTGGCCATGCCGGTCCGGTAGCGATGCTCAGGCAGGCCGTTTCCCTCAACTGGGCCAAAGCCATCGATGCGATTCTTTTTTCGCACCTCTACTTCGGCGGCTGGAGTTCGCTCACCGTGCGCAGTTGGATGTACCACGTGTTTTATTTTTATTTGTTCATCCTGCTGGCGGCGGTGGGTTTGGTGTGGCAGGCCCGCGCGCGGCAGACCGGGGTGTTGGGCGCGCTCGGCGTGCTTTACGCGGCTTTCTGGGCGGGGCAATGCTACAACGTCGTGCTGCTTTACATGAGCAAGGGGCTGGCGGGGTCGATGGGCTGGTATCTGGACGCGGTGGTGGCGGCGGAGGTGGTGCTCTCGGTGGCGGGCCTGCGCCGCATCCTGCCGGCCAGGGCCGCAGTGTTGTCGGGCGCCGTTCTTTTTGCGCTGCTCGACCTCTACAGTGTGCATTTCGTCGCGATCCCGTACTACACCGGAATGATCCGGCACAACGCCGGTGGTGCGGTGGCCGCGCTGCATCCAGCCGGCTTCCGGAGCGTGGGCCTCGCCGGCGCGCTGGCCCGCCTGACCGCTTTCAAATCCATTGGCGGACCCGTGTTGGCGGTGCTCTGGCTGGGGTACCTGGCGGCCACTTTTTACCTGGTATGGAAGACCAGCCTGCAATCGGACTAGGAGATTGCCCGCCCCACGCGGGCGATTGCGGCACGCCACTGGGTCTTTTGGACGCAGTCGATTCCTCCGGCCGCCGGTTTGGGCCGTTTCCGCGAAGGGCCCGGCTTCCGTGACGAATGGCACTGTAACTGCTGTGTCGAATAATTCGGAGTTGCCGGTCGAGTTCGCCGGGCGGCATTTCTTTCACCCTCAAAGAGGGGGGATAGCTCGGCAATGCTGTTTTATTGGGGTTGCAGCAACGAAAATATGAGACGATTCGGTGTGAAACTATTGACGCGGGGTGGTAGCACGTGCTTAAATCGGGCAAGACAGTGTACAATAAGGTTTTTGGCTGGTAGATGTACCGTCGAGTCCCTTGACATGGGGCTTGGCAATCGGTTATGAATAGGTTTTACCGCGTCCGGTTGTAGTGTGCAATTTTTGCGTTAGTACGCTGTGGCACAGAAGAGACAAAACAAAAGCCATGTGCCACGGAAAAAGGCTTTGGCAACAAAATCCGGCGTCCGGCTTGGTGGCCGCTGGAAACTCTCCGCCCGACACGGAGAGATCCCCTGGGTGAATTAAAGGTTTTTGAGTTGAAGTTTGAGGCTCAGGTTGAAAGAGAATATTTCAGCCGGTTCAATTTCGCACTTTACAAGGAGAAGGATAATGGCAGATTTTCGCAGATGGTTTATTGCGCTGGCAGTGCTGGCCCTTATGGCAGGCCTGGCAAGCGCACAGGTCGGTACCGCCGGCAGTACGCAGGCGGGAACACTCTTATGCAGCGCTAGCGCTGCATCAATCCCGCAACTCCGCGCCGAAGGTTACACGGAGCTCGTGGGCGATATTCTGATCACTTGCACGGGCGGTCAGATGTACGCGGCGGGCGGACCGATTCCCATCACCGACATCACGGTGTACATCTCGCCCAACAGCGCCATCACCAGCCGGTTGTTCGCGAGCAGCAGCGGGCTGTCCGAAGTCGCCCTGCTGATCGATGAGCCGGGTTCCGGACTGGCCACCCCCGATACCGGTAGTTTCGGCCCGAAGGCTCCTCAGGTTCTATGCTCATCCAGCGTAGGCTGCCAGGCAGTCGTCGGTACCGACGGGTCGGGGACCGCGGTGGCAGTCTGCCCCGCGACAGCTACTTATTGCACTGCCGGCGCGACCGCCAATAACGTGTATCAGGGCTACCTGGGCGCGGTTGGCAGCAACACGGTCACGTTCTACGGCGTTCCGGTGCTTCCGCCGGTCACCGCGGGCCTGACCCGCGTTTTCCGCATCACCAACATCCGTTTCCCGGCAGTGGGACTCGGCAACCAGCAGGCGGTTGCGGCTTCGCTGACGACCAGCTCTTCGCAGGTGCTCCCGTTGAGCCAGAGCAGCTTCCCGGTTGGCGCCGTGATCAGCCCCAGCATGACGACCAAGTCCAGCACTCCGGCCAGCTTCGCCCAGTGCAACAGCCAGACCACCGCGCTTTCCAGCACTCTGACATTTACGGAGGTCTTCCCAACTGCGTTTAAGACGCGCGTCGTGCCATTGAACAACGTTCAGTATGGTGCGGAGCAAACCAATACCACGTCACCGTGGTTCCAGAACATCCCTGGCGGATTGTATGGCGGTTTCTCGGCCAACTCCGAATCCGGGCTCATCATCAGCGCCGACACTGGAACGCCGAGCACCGGCGGCCCCACTTACACCGCGGGCCTGGCGGACTTCGGTACTCGTTTGAAGGCCGTCTTCACCAACATCCCGGCAGGTATCACGCTGTATGTGTCGACCATCAACACTACCGGCGTCCTGGCAAGTGCCGGTACGGCCACCTATCTCCAGTCGACCGCGCTCCTGGTAGCGACGGGGACTGGCGAGTCCACATCCGATGGGACCGCCTTCGCGCCCATTGCTTCGACGGTTACCGCGACCGGCGGCCACGCCCTTCCGGCGGTTCCGCTGGCTCCCAATTCGAGCGGCGTCGCCACTGCGGTTTGGGAAGTCACCAACGCCGAGACGTCCGGTATCGATACGCTGGCATTCGAAGTGTATATCAGCTACTCGGCTAATCCGGGCGCCATCACTACCGCGAACCCGTATGGCCTGCCGCAGATCACCAGCATCCTGAATGCGCCGGTGAACAATGTGTCCCTGAGCTATGCTCCCGAGCCGAGCCAGGCCGCGTTCTCGGCAACCACTGCCGCGACGCCCGGAATCAATATCATTCCGCGCTTCGCGATCGTAAACGCATATAACGCTGCATGGATCAATATCGGACTGTGCCAAACCACGCTGCTGTACCCGTTCGTCACCGCAAATCCGGCGGCGACTGGTCTCGGCCAGGGCTTTGACACCGGTATTGCCGTCGCGAATACCTCCATGGATCCCTTCGGGGCCCTGGGTATTGCGACCACGCCTGGCACCAGCAAGAGCAACCCAGCCGGCACGCTGGCTGAGATTGGCTCCTGCACGCTGTATCCGTATGGCTTTACCCTGTCGAGTGCCGGTGCGCAATCCGCCGCTCCCGCGGTTCTCAAAGGCTGCGACCTGATCTCGAATCCGGTCCAAGGCCAGAACTGCTTCCCGGTGGTTGGGCCCGGTACGGTTCAGACCGTCCTGGCTTCGCAAGTCTTCCCGGGCTTCCAGGGATACGTAATCGCCGTCTGCAACTTCCAGTACGCTCATGGATACGCAGCGGTGACCGACCTTGGCCTGCGCGGCTTGTTCTCCAGCTATCTGGCGGTCGAGCTGAACTACTGCGTGCCGTGGACCCTCTCGGTTAGCGGCACTGGCGGCGTCACCACCAGCACCAGCGCCGGTACCCCCGGTTGCCCTGTTGGCCAGGTGCGCGGCACCAGCCTCGAGTTCAACTCGCACTAAGCTTGAAATTGGTGTTTTTCCTGGAGGGGGGCTTCGGCCCCCCTCTTTTTTTTGCGCTTTCGCACTGACCGGCGTGGCGCGAATGGTGTTATAATTCAATTCTCTCCGCGTCCATTCCAATTCCAAGAGTGTTCCCCCGGAACCAGGAGGCAGTTTTGTCACGATCCAGGATGATTGTAATCGCCGCGATGCTGGTAGCCCTGTGGGGTGCTGGCGTGGCAACCGCACAAACGGTTGCGAGCCTCAAGATCATATCGGGTGACGGCCAGGTGGTGTGCCTGTGCGAATCGTCCCTGTTGCAGTTCTTTCAGCCCATCACGGTGCAGGCGCTGGACGCCAGTGGCCATGGCGTGGCCAACGCCACCATTACGTGGACCGTCCAACCCGGCGGTTTCGCCACCGTCGGTCCAACCGCTCAAACCAGCGGCAGCAGCACCACCACCACTACCGATTCGAACGGCATCGGCACCACCCCCGTGTACCAGTCCGTGCTCGCGATCACCGGCACTTTCACGTCGAATTATCTGCAATCCACCATCGTCGCAGCCGCCAATAGCGGCAACCCCTCGGCGGCCTTCTACGAGACGTATTCCCTGATCGACGCGCTGCACGGCAACGCGATGGTGTTCGCTGAGCCTCCGACCATGAACGGCCAGTCGCTCAGCGGGGCCACGCTTTCCGGGAATTCCGGCTCAACGCTTCCGGCCATACAGGTGTTCGTTGGCGGCGAAGATCTGGCCGCCGACGGCGTCACAGGTGTTTCCGTCGCACTCCTTCTGGCACCGGGCCAGACATCGCCCACCATTACGTGCGCCCCATCCAGCTCGACCGGGAACCCTGGTGCGGTGCTCAGCGGTGCGCAAACCAGCGGTACTCCGCCAGTCAACGTCAATTGCACGCCCGTGCTCGGCGGCAGCGGCACCGGCCAGTTCTATGTCGTCATCGGTGGCGTGACCACCACCACGTCCACTGTCAACGGGGGAACCGTCAACACCAGCGGTACGGCTGTAACCTACGAAAGCGGCGTCGACTTCACGGCCCTCGCGGCCAACCAGGAGATTCAGATTAACGGGGTGGAATACGTCATCTCGAGCGTAACGAGTTCGACGGCGCTCGTGCTGGCCACCAGTGCGGGCGTTCAGAACGGTGTGCCGTGGATTCCGTTCAGCCCGCTCTACCTGCAGGAATTCGGCCCTTATACCTTCACCGCCGTCCCCGGCGCCCCGGCGGCCATCAACCTGATTCAGGGCAACGACCAGGCGCTACTTCCCGCGCAATCGCTAGGTGTAGT
>JBEKQS010000334.1:0-4701 GCA_049519475.1 Bryobacteraceae bacterium
CAACAGGGGCAATGTGAAGTTCCACCCGAAGTGCAGGCCGATGGGGAGCCAGAGGTCGCGGGTGCGGACGAAAGCATAACCGAAGAGGATACCGAAACCGGCGGTATTGGCGACGGAAAACCAGGTGGCGCCGGGGTTGCCGGAATGCAGAAGGGCGAAGACCACGCCCACGGGGAGGACGGTGGCCCAGGTGCCGCAAGAGGCCAACAGCACCTGGAAGGCGTAGCCGCGCATCATTAGCTCTTCGGCGGCGGCGGCGATGATGAGGCCGGTAGTGAGGAAGACGGCGGCGCCGAACGACGGCTGATCCGCGGCAGGGATGGGGCCGAGGTGCGCGGCGCCGGCGATGAGTGGCGGCCCGAGCACGAGTAGGGCTGCGCCCGCGCCGCCGATGATGCCGAGCGCCAGGTTATCGGCCGATGCGCGGTTCCACCAGAGGCCCAGTTCCACCAGGCGGCGATCGGTGTAGATGCGAAGGGTGAACCAGTTGGCGAACAGGGCGGTCGCGAAACTGGCGGCGAAGGAGCCCCAGAAATAGCCGCCGATCCAGGGCATGATGCGGCCGAAGATCTCCACACCCAGCCACCCGATGGCGATGTAGACCAGGACGTGGACGACGAGAGGCAGGGGCTCCAGCTTGCCGTCCGCTTTAGCTGGTATCGTCATCAGTAGTATGCCTGCCCGCCGGATCCTTCAACTGGGCGACCCGCTCTTGCGGGCCGTCTCGGTTCCTGTCGCCACGCGGGAAGAAGCCGGCGCGGTCTTCGAAGACCTCCGCGCCACTCTTGCCGAGTTCCGCCGAACCCACGGATTCGGACGGGGGATCAGCGCGGTGCAGATTGGCGAACCGAAGCGACTAATATACATCGAACTGGGTGGGCGCGCCTACCGGCTGCGGAATCCGGAGTTCGAATTTCAGAGCGGGGAAAAGTTTGAGCTGTGGGACGATTGCTTCTCGTTTCCGGATCTGATGGTGCGGCTGGAGCGCTCCGTGGAGGTGCGGGTGCGTTTCGAGAACGAGCGAGGGGAAGTGGAAAGGATCGAGGCGACGGGAGCGTTTTCGGAGCTGTTGCAACACGAGATGGACCATCTGGACGGAGTGCTGGCGACGGACCGGGCGCTGGACGGCAACAGTTTGTGCACGCGGGAAGAATATGAAATTCGCTACCGGCCGAGGGTTTCGAGCGGGGTATAGCGGACGGCGCGGTTAGCCTGAGGTGGCGCCATCGCAGTTGCCTCACGGAGATGGATCGCATTAGTTTGTGTACGAGGCAAGAATAGGAGCGGAGCTGGGTCCTAGACGCGTTCGAACAGGACTTCGAGGCCGGTGCGAATGGCATCGACTACACTAGTCGGCAGCTTTCCAATGTGTTCCATCAGCTCCGTCTTGTCTATGGTTAGAATCCGGCTTACATTGACCACGCTGGCCTTCGGCAGGTTAGCGTCTCCCTTTTTTAGCGCAACGTTTCCTGGCGCCGCAGCGCGGGCTAAGTTCGACGTGATCAGGCAGACCACGGTGGTCGCAATCCGGCTACGGTTGAAAGTGTCGCCCTGGACTACAACGCAGGGATGGCGTTCTGCGGGCGCCGATCCAGCCGTTGGACCGAAGTCGATCCAGTAAACCTCGCCTTGCCGGATGTCGCTCACCAGCGTTCCCTGATGGCAGACCGAAACTTAGCCTTCATCTTCTTGGTAGTGGCTTGCTCTACGGCATCCCGCCCGCCGCCGTACACGCGATTGAGCCGCTCCGTGATCTCCTCCTGGCGCCGCTGGCGAATGTAAGCTTCCAGAGCGAGGGCGATCAGGCGGCTACGGCTCAGCCCCATATCGCGCGCGATCCGATCCGCGTCGCCGAGAAGTTGGCCGTCGACGGAAATGGCAGTTTTCACACCTATAGGTTATACCATTGGTTATACTAGTTGCAATACCATCAGGCATACCCAGGCCCTCACGGTCGCGGCTCGTATGCGAGCCGCGCGCGCCGGCAAGCGGTTTTCCTGGATGTGGGGCGGACGGCCGGGTTTTGTCGTCTGACAAGCATGACCGAAGCAGACAGACCACGAAAACCGATGGTCTATCCCACAGGATATGCTGGTACCCATGCGTGCAATCTGGATTCTGGTTTGCGCCGCGGCGGCGTGGGCGCAGCCGGCGGACCTGGTGCTGCGAAATGGCAAGGTCGTCACCATGAACGGGGCGGCGCCCACGGTGCAGGCGATCGCCGTGCGCGGGGACAAGATCGCGGGGCTGGGGACCAACGCGGACGCCCAGAAGTGGATTGGGGCGAATACCAAGGTCATCGATCTGAAAGGGCAGTTGGCGATTCCCGGGTTCATTGAAGGCCATGGGCATTTCACCGGGATCGGGGAATACCGGCAAGGGCTCGATCTGCGGGAGGCGCGCACGTGGGATGAGATTGTGGCGCAGGTGGCGCGGGCGGCGAAACAGGCCAAGCCGGGCGAGTGGATCGTGGGGCGCGGATGGCACCAGTCGAAGTGGGACCGTGCGCCGGAGCCCAATGTCGAGGGCTTTCCACTGCACGAATCGCTGGACAAGGTGTCGCCGGACAATCCGGTTCTGCTGACGCACGCGAGCGGGCACGCATCGTTTGTTAACGGAAAGGCGATGGCACTGGCCAAGCTGACGCGCGAGACCCCGAATCCATCCGGCGGCGAAATCCTCAAAGACAAGCAGGGTAATCCCACCGGCTTGTTGCGCGAGACGGCGCAGGGGGTGATCGCGCGGGCACACAACCAGTGGCTGGATCGGCGCACGCCGGCCCAGCGCGCGGCCGACTTGCGCAAGGCCATCGACCTGGCCAGCGACGAATGCGTCGCCAAGGGCATCACTTCGTTCGAAGATGCCGGGTCGCCGTTTTCCACCGTGGACGCGTTCAGAAGCATGGCGGAAAAGAACGAGCTGAAGCTGCGGATGTGGGTGATGATCGGAGCGGGCCCGCTCGATCAACTGAAGGCGAATATCGACGGCTACCGCATCATCGGCGCGGGAAACAATCACCTCACCGTGCGGGCCATCAAGCGCTACATGGACGGCGCGCTGGGCTCGCGCGGCGCGTGGCTGCTGGAGCCTTACACCGATAAGCCCGGCAGCGTGGGCCTGGCGGTGTCGAAGGTGGAGGATCTCAAGGCCGTGGGCGAAGTGGCCATCCAGCACGATTTTCAGTTTTGCATTCACGCCATCGGCGACCGTGCGAACCGCGAAGTGCTGAATCTCTACGAAGCCATTTTCAAGGAGCATCCCGATAAAACCGGGCTGCGATGGCGCATCGAGCACGCACAGCATTTGAGCGCGGCCGATATTCCGCGGTTCGGCAAGCTGGGTGTGATTGCAGCCATGCAGGGGATTCATTGCACGTCCGACGCGCCCTACGTGCTGCTGCGGCTGGGAGCGAAGCGGGCCGAAGAAGGCGCGTACGTCTGGCAGAAGCTCATGAAAAGCGGCGCGGTGGTGGGGAACGGAACGGACGCGCCGGTCGAAGACGTCAGTCCGCTGGCCTGTTTTTACGCGTCGGTGAGCCGCAAGCTGAAGGATGGAACTCGGTTCTATGCGGACCAGCGGATGAGCCGCGAAGAAGCGTTGAAATCGTACACGTGGAACAATGCGTACGCGGCGTTTGAAGAGAAGCTGAAGGGATCGCTCGAGGTGGGGAAGCTGGCGGACATCACGGTGCTTTCGCGCGACATCATGACGATTCCGGAAGACGAGATTACCGCGACGGATGTGGTGTACACGATTGTCGGGGGCAGAATAGTGTTCCAGCGTTAGCTCAGCGCCAGCCCCAGTAATTGCGGTCCAGGCTGCGGAGCCCATCGGGATCGAGACGAACGAGCTTCCGGCGTAGTCCAAATCCGATCAGTCCAATGCCGGATAGCACCATGAGCCCATTCGATGGTTCAGGCACACTGTCGAGCTGAGCACCTTGGATGAAGTCGCTCCGATCCCCACCTAGAGGATCATACGCCTGAAACTCCAATTCGCCAGAGGTCGCCCCTGCCGTGAACGAAGTGGTGAATTCCGCGAAGCTCAAGTACGTCGGCAGTTGGTCGGCGAAGTCAATGAAGTCAATCGGGCTGCAGTTCGAGTCCCCCGGACACCAATAAACATAAAAATCCAGCCCCCCTCCAAAAAGGAAATTCCCAGTAGGGCCTAAAGTCTCAGGGCGTTGCGCAGCCTCGAAGGAAACAACGTAAGACTGAGTGGGGTCCAGGCCGCTAACATTCTGACTCAGGTTGCCAGGAGACGAAGCTGGGTTGCTGGGGTCAAACTGGAGAAAAGCCACCTGATTACCGTCCGGGGCTCGATTATCGTTCCCGGGCGAATCCAAGCCGAAAATACCACCATTGGAAGCAATCCCGGAACTTCCGGTGAAAAACCAGCCGTAGCCATTGGGCCGATATTCGCAACCATCAAAACCACTCGTACCACACAGCATGCCCGACACGTCCGGGGTGTCGAATGAAAAATCTGTCGGAAGAATTATGTTCGCCCAGCCGCAACAGCCCAGTAGCAACAGAACGCCAGCGATTTTGTGAAAACGCATACGTTGCTCCCGATTATCCAAGAGTTCCATTTCGGACTCCCGGGTCGGGCTTAGTATACACCCAGCCGTCATCCTTTGATCCGGCGAGTTGAGCGGGCGAGTAATGGTAAATGGGGACCGTACCAAACTGCCATTTCCCG
>JBEKQS010000335.1:0-4701 GCA_049519475.1 Bryobacteraceae bacterium
GACAAACATCTTCAAAAATGTTTGGGGGCGGACTTTTTGTACGATCTTGCCGAGTCCCGGCGACCGAGGCGCAGATCCGAAAGGACTTGCCCCCTCATTTTTGCGCCGGAAAGTAGCTAGCGCAACTCCCCAACGTAGACGTTGCCTTTGGATTCGTTGAATTCGTAGACGATCTTGTCGCCCGCCAGCGCCCAGTCGGGGTAGCGGACGTACATCCGTAAGTTGCGGTAGTCGGTCAGCCGCCGGATCTCGTGCGTGAGAATGGAAACCCAGTAGATGTTCCACACATCATTCTCCAGGCCGGCATAGAGGATCTTGCTGTCATCCGGCGAGAAGCTCCACGAGTGGTTGACGCCCCCGTCCTTGATGATTCGTACCGCGCCGCCGGAAGCCGGCATCAGGCCGATCCGCGTCATCCCGTTTGGCTGGTCCACTTGCACGGCTAACCAGGCCCCATCCCGCGAGTACTCCGGCCACCCGATAGCGGATGTGCCAAAGGTGAGCTGGGTCTTGACTCCGCTCTTGAAATTCAGCTTCCAGGTGTGAGGCGGGGTTTCGGAAGTGTTGTAGAACACGGCCTCGGCGCCATCCGGGGAGAAGGCCGCAAACCCGGTCCCAGGCGGCTCCTCGGCCAAAGTCTGAACTGCGCCGTCGGCCAGTCGCACGCTCCTGTACCATATCTTGGATTGCGGGTCTTTCGAGACCCAATAGAATACCAATCTGCCATCCCGGCTGAACTGCGGGCTGTACTGCGGCGGCTCCGATTCGGGGCCGATCGGAACGCCCTGTCCGTCCGCAAGCGACATCACGAAGGTTCTCGCCGGGCGTCCCTTGGCGGCCCGGGTGTACGCCAGGAGCTTGCCGTCCGGCGAAATGCGCTCGCAGCAATAGCGATAGCTGACCTCGTGGGTAAGCGTCTCCGGCTCGCGGCCATCGGGCGAATCGCCAGACATGCCCAGCTTTACGAGCTTGCTTTCGGAAAGGGTGGCGCTGTAAGCCAGGTGCTTTCCGTCCGGCGACAGCGAAAGATCGCGCGGCACCCCGACACTCGGCTGATACAGCACCACTGGCGTTCCCGCCGGCCGTAAAGTACTCGGGTTGAGGGGTTGCCGCCAGATGGCCATGTCGCCGTTGAACCGGGCGCTGACGTAGTACAGGTTTCGCCCGTCGCGTGCAAGGGTGGCGCTGCCAAAGGTGACATTGCTGGAAGTTGCGCCGAACCTTGGATCGTCGGAGGAAAAAAGCATCCGCAACAAACCATCCGCGATGCGGTAGCTCCAGATGCTGCACTCGCGGTTCCCCAGGTAGTTGACGAAGCGGATTTCTTTCCCGTCCGGACTCCACGAAGGAAAACTCTGCCCGCTGCCTTTGGGGTGATCGCGGCCGGTGATCTGGCGTGGTTCGCCCCCGTCGGCGGGGACCAGCCAGAGACTCGATTCTGCCGGCCAATAGAAATCCCAGGTGGCCATCGACGCCGAAGCGTCGGAACGGAACACGATCCATTTGCCGTCCGGCGACCACGCCGGCAGCGCGCCGAAATCCGTCAGCCGGCGGGGGGATCCGCCGAGCATCGGTACGCGGTAGATGCCCCGCTCGCGCATGGCGCTAAAGGCCACGTGCTGTCCGTCGGGTGAAAAGGCCGGGAACAGGTTCTGGTTGCCGTTGCTGGTGAGCTTCAGCTCGCGCGCGGAGGAATCCAGCGAGCGCACGTAGATCTCAAACGGGCCGCCGCGGTCGGAAGCGTAGGCTAGCAGGTTCCCGGCGGGCGAAAACGCGGCGCAGATGTCCAGGCCCTCGCCCGAAGTGAGCTGCGCGCTCGACAGGCTGCTGGGGCCTTTGGCGCGTGGCAGCAAGCGCCAGATCGCGGCGCCGCCCAGGATCACCACCGCCAGTGCGGCAAGGGCGAGATGCCGCCTCGCTTTCGCTGGACGTCCGGCTACGGGCGGCACTTCCAAAGCGTTGCTCGGCGCATCGGTTGTCACAGCCCCCAGAAACCGGTATCCCACCGTGGGTACCGTCTCGATGTATCGCGGTTCCTTGGGGTCGTCGTCGAGAGCCTTGCGGACCTGGGCCACCGCCCGTGTGAGGGCGTTGTCGGTGACCGTCACATCGGGCCAGACGGCCTGGAAAATCTCGTCTTTGGACACCACCCGGTCGCGGTTTTCGATCAGAAACTGTAGTAGACGGAAACTTTTCGGCTCTACGGGTCGGACCACGCCTCCGACCGTAAGTCGTAGATTCGACGGATCTACGACCACATCGTCGAAGCGGTACGGAAACTCCGGCGAACTCCTCATGATTTCCTCACGGGCCATCCGAACAACATCCGAGCCCGATCACGACTTGGGATGGCAGCGGGCTGCACTATGCCCGCATGACACACCACCAAATCTTCAGCTTAATCATTATAGCGGCGGCGCCCCTCGCCGGACGCACAATTTCGGACTCTGAGGTCTTCGTCAAGCTGGAAATCCTGGGCGGAAGGCCGGTTGCCAGCGGAGTCTTCCTCAATGGCCAGGGTCCCTTCCGTTTCCTGCTGGACACCGGAGCGCAGACCAATCAGGTGAAAGAGGCGCTGGCGAGTAAGCTAGGCTTGGCACCCTCGTTCCAGGTGGAGATGGACACCCGTTTGGGCACCACGCGGGCACGGGGCGGGCGAGTGGCGGAGATCACGCTGGGGAACGCTACGGCTGTCAATCAGGAATTTCTGTTCACAACCATGGAGGCCGTGCACGCACTGTCGCCCAACATCCAGGGAGTTCTGGGACAGGAGTTTCTCTCGCGCTTCGATTGCCTGCTGGATTTCCGCGGCCGGCGCTTGGTATTCGGCGCCACCGCCCCGGACGGGACGCGCATCCCGGCACGGGTGATAGATGGCCGCATGGCCATCCAGACAAGCTATGGCGACCTCGTGCTGGATTCCGGCACTCACGCCCTGGTCTTGTTCCATACGCCTGCGTCGTCGGTTCCCGGTGGGACCATTCGGACGGCGTCAGGCGCGGGTGCGGTGTCGATGATGCGAGACGCCACGGTGCGGATTGGGGCCAAGTCCTATCGCCCCGCTATGGCCGTGGTTGCCGCCAATCCCGCCGCGCCGGAGGATGGGCTTCTCCCGGCGAGCTTGTTCGGCTCGATCTTCATCTGCAACTCGGCGCATTATGTCATCGCGGAACCGCGCCCAGAAAAGGGAGAGCGATAGATCTACTGCATCTGCACGAACCTGGGATAGGCAGGCCGGCCGCGAGCACTGCTCGGCCGACAGCGTTACCCCGCCGCAGAGAAAGGTTGAAGCAATCCAACATGAATGAGAAGCCGACACGGAGAAGTGGTGGTTCACGGCTGAAAGAGGGTGTTGTGGAAGAAAAACAGGTTTTCCGGAAACTGGCCAAGAGGCCCGCCCAATGGCTAGCGATATGTGCCGTTAACGGGCTAGAATCGCCCTGCATTCGGCGCGCGATGCGTTTTCGAAACTCGTTATGTCTGCTCCACGGAACGCGATGTCTCAGCGTCAGATTTTATGCATGATGGTCCGCTGGCTCCGCGTTGCCTTGCTGTTGGCCGCGTGGCGCCGGTGCGCCGGCCCAACAGTCGCCTGTTCCGGCACTGCCGGATTCCGACAGGCTGGCAGACAATCTACGGTGGGCCTCTGCACTCCATGAGAGATTCAGCCAGATGCAGGACCCGGTCGTCGCAACCTTCGGTAAAGCCCGGTTGGCTGCGTTGGTGTGCTCTCTGGACAATACATCGGGGGCGGTCGGCCGCTCCGGCATTGCCAACGCCCAAGCGGATGTCAGAGTTGAAATGTCAGTCGTCACTGCGCTGAAGCTTGGACCATGGCAGGACATTTCCTATCGAATATGATACCCTTGATGCCGAGTCCGAAGTCGGAGTCTCGCGTCCCTCCCTCCGCTCGAGGAGTCTCCCGTGAAGCTATTCCTGCTCCTTATCGCTGCAAGTGCATTGCTCTCCGCTGCTTCTTCGCCAACTGGCACGCTGGCCACGCTGCCTAACAGCATGGTCAATGCAGTCAAGTCTGATGCGGCTGGCAATATCTACGTCGCCGGTTCTCAGGGAACGCCCACTACTGCTCACGCGTTTTTGGCCAAGCTCAACCGCGCCGGTAACGTTCTCTATTCCACCAGTTTGGCCGGAACTAATAATGATTCTGCGGTGGCGATCGACGTGGATTCCGCTGGCGCGGCCTATGTTCTGGGCCAAACTTTATCATCGGACTTTCCCGTGACTCCGGGTGCTTTGCAATCCACTTTACAGGCGGTCAGCGGACAAGGTTTCGTAGCCAAAGTGGATCCCACAGGCAAGGTGGTTTACGCCACTTACATCGGCGGCAGTTCCGAGATCTTTCCGGGGCCGTACGGCCTAGCTGTGGACTCCGCCGGTGATGCGATCGTCTCCGGCCAATCCATCGGCGGCGTATTTCCGTCCACTCCCGACGCGCCGATCACCAGTACCGATACCAATGCTTTCTTCGTGATGAAGCTCAACCCAAGCGGCGGAGCGCTCCTCGCGGCGGTCCGCGGCGTCGGCGGGCGCATCGCGCTGGATGCTCAGGGCAGCGTTTACATTGCCGGCATAAAACTCAACACCCCCACCTCTATTCCCATAACCTCGGGCGCATTTCAAACTACCTTTCAATTGCAAGCGTGCGGCGGAGACGCTCAGCTTGCCATCGCCTGTTCCTAT
>JBEKQS010000336.1:0-4680 GCA_049519475.1 Bryobacteraceae bacterium
GGTGATTTATCCCTATCGAGGCGACCCCGCCAGGGAGTTCGAAGGGATCCTCCAGGCATGGCGCAGGTCGAATGGCAGGGGACCGGTGAAGCTCCAGGGGCTGAAGACCCAGATCGTAGACACTCCCCACCCCGATACCAATCAATGCGTGACTGCCGAAGGACAGGTGGATCTTCAAGATGGAACTGGAATGCAGAAATTTTTCGCCTTGCCCTGCGTCTACATTGATCAGGCCACGTTCAGACAGTGGGGCAACTATGTCATCACGTTCTTTCAGCTCAACTACGTGCCCATGGCGGTTGCCCCAAAAGACAGCGCACTGATTCCAGCGATGGTCAACACATATAAACAAAACGATCAGGTCATGCAGCAACAGATGAACCAAAAGATGGCGCAGAAGCAGCAGTCTGACCAGCAATGGCGGGACTGGGGACAGCAGCAATCCGACCGGATTCGCGCGCAGAGCCAGGCGGCGCAGAAGAGCAATGCCGACCGCCAGGCCGCCTACGACGACCAGCACGCCGGCTACTGGGCCCAGCAAAACAGCAACGCAGCCCAACACGCCAACTGGAACGCCGGCCAGGACGGCCAGGCCCGCAACAACCAGGACTTCAGCAATTACCTGCTCGATCAGACCGTCGTGCAGGACAACAATATGTACAACAACGGAACCGTGGGCCACGGCACGGTGTGGAACTCCACCGCCGACGCGCTGGTGAAAGCCAATCCCAATCGCTTCGAAATCGTGGACACCCCCAATTTCTGGAAGGGCATCGACTACTGAAACCGATAGGAGGTTCGCGGGCCAGAGCCGATACGGTCGCTATTAACATAACGGGGTGAAGGCCCTTTTCCCAAGATTGGCCCCCAAACTGCTGCTTAGCCGGTAAATGTGGAGATTCGCGTTTCCTCTCTTACTGGCACTCATTGCGCAGCGTCCTTCTAACCCACGACAGGGGTCAATTATAACCACTGCTATCTTCTCGGGGTCGGGGCAGACGACCATCACGGCCATGACGTCGGACGCCCAAGGCAACCTGTACGTGGCCGGCTCGACCACTTCGCCCGATCTTCCGGTGCTATACGCCGCGCAGCCGCAACTCGGCGAATCCCAGTTGATGCGCTCGGTGGATCGCGGCGCCACGTGGACGAAAGTCACCGCGCCTCCGGCTGCCCCGTTGTGGATCCAGCCGGACCCGGTATCGGCCTCGATCCTGTTCGCCGGGACGGCGCAAGGCATTTACCGGGCGCAAGATGGCGGCCAGACCTGGAAGCTGGTGTACGCCTGGCAGGTCCCTAGCGGGGAGGTCACCAGCATGGGCATCGATCCCGCGAATCACCTGCACCTGGTGGCGACCGTTGTTTCGGGGCTCGTCATCCTGAGTCTGGACGGAGGAAACAGCTGGTCCACGATCACTGGTTCGAATTACGCCGGTCCGGTTTGGCCGATGATGGACCCGTTCGGCTCAGGCACTGTCCTGCTGAGTGGCTTTTCCCCCATGATTTCGACGGATGGCGGCCACACCTTCTCAGAGTTCGGCCCGCCGGGCGGCGGCGAGCGGTTCGCGACATTCGACACGGTTCACCGGGGTTGGATCTGGATGGGGGTTGCGTACGGCACCATGGGGCAGCTTTACCTGAGCACGGACGGCGGTGCGACCTGGACCGCCAAGCCCAACGCACCGAGCGCAATCCAGTGGCTGGTGGTGGATCCCGAATTGCCGGGCACCCTCTACGCAACCGTTCTTGGCGGCCTCTATGTCAGCCGGGACGACGCCGCCACCTGGATCAGCATGCACCTTCCGCCACCGGCTGTGATCCAAGGCCGGCTGGCATTTCTGAGCCGTCAGTGCGGACCGGGAGGCGGTCTGTTTGCGATCTCCGATCTGGGTGCCACATCCGGGAACGTCGAAATCAGCCAGGATTTCGCCACGTGGCAGCCTGCGCCGTTTGCGGGCGCCATTGATCTTGCAGCAGGCGCCGGATGCGCCGTGTATGCGGCGCGCACTTTGTCGGGCGACGCCTTTGTAGCCAAGTTGGCGCCCGGCGGGAAGCAGCCTCAATGGGTGACCTTCCTCGGCGGTGAGGGAGCCGACGCCGCCACCGCGTTGGCGGCGGATTCCTACGGCAACGTCTATGTCGCCGGCACCACCGGTTCGCTCGATTTTCCCGCGACCACGCCTCGCCTGGGCATAGTCGGCAGCGCCAATGCGTTTCTGACGAAGTTCGGCCCGGCCGGCGTGCTGCTCTCGTCGGTGGTCTTTGGCGGAGAATCTGTCGACACGCCTTTGGGCGTCGCCGTCGATTCATCCGGCAATCCGTATGTGATCGGCAATACCAGTTCCACCTCTTTCCCGGTCACGCCCGGAGCGCTGGACACGCAGGCGCCCGCGTCGTATCCCCCGGGCGGCTTCGTGGCGAAATTCCGGCTGGATGCCTCGCTGGCTTATGCAACGTTTTTGGGTGGGGCGACCGCCTACGCGGTAATCGTGGACGCCAACGGCAACCCCGTCATCGGAGGTAGCGCGGACAGCGGCCCGCTGCCGGGGAAAACGTCTCCAGCGGGCCAGGAGGCCGGCTTCCTGCTTTCGCTCGACCCTTCCGGTTCGCAAATCACGAATCTGGCTTACATCGGCGGCCAGTCCAATGCGCTTGGTAACCCTACCGGCGATTACGAGACGACTAACCTGGCGCCCCGCTTCGGCCCCTACGCGCTGGCCGGCGACGCGCAAGGCAACCTCTACGTGGAAGGCGTCACGGCCGCGCCGGGTTTTCCGGTGACTGCGGGCGCATACGTGTCACCGCTGCGCTCGGTCACCTGCAACACCGGCCCGGGTTTTGCGTCGGCAGTGCCGCCCGCCGATGTGTATGTGATGAAGCTCGCCGGCATCGGCCAGCCGCCCACATTCTCGGCGCTTCTGGGCGCGCAATGCGCCGGTATTCCGGGGTCCTTGGTTGTGGATGGGCAGGGCGACCCGACGTTCTCGCTGGCCACCGGACCGGCCTTCCCGCTGATCAGACCGGTCACCACGTTCGGAGGCTGCAACGGCAACTCCGCGGTGGTGGCGCAATTGAGCGCCGATGGCTCGACGCTGCGGTTCTCGACCTATCTGGATGCCTGCGGCGCGCCGCCGCTGGCAATTACGGCAGGCACGGACATCTTCGCAGCGGAAAACCCGGCTTCCGCGGGTGTGGTGGTGAAACTTCCGCCGCGCGCGGTGGGGAGAAAAGATCGGTGAGCAGTAGTCAAGTACGCGCAGCGGATTAACACGACGGAGGAAACCGCGGGCTACCAGACGAAGCAATACCCGCGCGGGTCCGACGGCTGGAACCCGACAGCGGCGCCCTGAGCGAACCGGCGGCTATCGGTGCGGATGCGCGTGGTTGTGCATCCAGTTGTGAACACCCAAACCAAGCAGGCCGATGATCCCTATCACGATGAGCAGTCCGGGTACGTCAAGCGAACCCATAAGCCTACTCTCCTTGATTCGGATTATACGCTCCGCAAGGCCGGAAAGAAAGAGCTACTTTTGATCCACTTTCACCCAGACGGATGTGATTGAGGGGCGGCAAGTTAGCGCGACAGATGGCGCGGCGAGCTACAGTATGTCGTATGAATCGAATCCGTGAGGCTGTGGTGGCGGCTTTTGCCTTGGTTCTTTTGGCGGGCTCGGGGGCGGCGCAGGAGAAGCGATACGTCGTGATCGACCAGGACGCGGCCGGTCCCGGCGGCACGGACATGATGTCGATCCTGGTGCTGCTGCAATCGCCCCAGGTGCAAACGCTGGGCATTACAGTAGTGACCGGCGACCAGTGGCGCGACGAGGAAGTGGCGCACACCCTGCGGCTTCTCGAATTGGTGGGCCGCGCGGATATTCCGGTGGCGCCGGGCGCGGTCTACCCGCTGCTGCGCACCCAGGCGGAGACCAAACTATGGGAACAACAGTATGGGAAGGTGACGTACCAAGGGGCCTGGACGCGCCGCGAGAGCAACCACGATCCGGCTGAGGTGCCGGCGATGACCGAGGGCAAGCCAACGAAACTGCCGCTCGACGAGGACGCAGCGCATTTTCTGGTGCGCATGGTTCACGAGCATCCGCACGAGGTGACGGTTTACGCGGGCGGCCCGATGACCAACCTGGCGCTGGCGTTGGGCCTCGACCCGCACTTCGCGGAGCTAAGCAAAGGGCTGGTATTCATGGGCGGGAGCTTGAGCCCGCGGACGGACGACCCGGAATACGCCAACGACCCGCGGCGCGAATTCAACCTGTGGTTCGACCCCGAGGCGGCCCACATAGTGCTGCGCCCGCACTGGCCCTCGATCATCTGCACAACGGTGGATCTATCGGTGAAGACGCGGTTGAGCCAGGAGATGTTCGACCAGATCACCAAGGCGCAGACGCCCTCGGCGCAGTATGTGGCCCGCTATTCGCACCCGGCGCGCAGCTACCTGTGGGATGAGTTGGCCGCTGCGGCGTGGATCGACCCGACGCTGATTACGGCCGAGCGGCACCTGTACATGGACGTCAACGTGGACCGCGGATCGGGCTACGGCGACACGCTCACCTGGTCCGACCGCATCAAGCCGGCCCTGGACCTGCCACTCGTGCACGCGCAGATGGACGTGGACATGGCGAAGTTCGGCAAGATGTTCGTGGAGCTGATGACGCGGGCGACGCC
>JBEKQS010000337.1:0-4677 GCA_049519475.1 Bryobacteraceae bacterium
GGGTATTGGCCGTCAGCGAGTTGATCCAGGTGGGCTCCCAGTCGATGCGATTTACCAGACGGTTGGTTACCACGTCGGCCATGCCCAGCCCCACGCCGCTGTTGTAGGTGAGCTCGCTCAGGTTGCGAACGAATAAGCGCTCGAAGCGCGGCGTGTCCGGCCAGGGATTGTACTCTCCGTTGACGCCGCGGTTCGCCACCTTGGTGTCCATGCCGGCGCCACTGATGTTCTTTCCGATCTCGTCCAGAATGAGGATGTCGGCATCCACCGGAACCCGGGCCATCCAGGATTTCACCAGCGCCAGGTTGGCCTCCTCGCGCTGCTCCATGGCTTCCACCGGCACGGCTTCGATCTTGGCGGTGTTATGCCAGGCGTCTTCCAGAATCGCCAATCCGCCCAGAATTTTGCCCGAACCCAACACCTGGCGTCCCACGGTGCGAATGATGTGCTCGAGGCCGAGCCGGTAGGCGTAGGTGTGGTAGCGCTGCGCGCCGGCGAATTTGCCCAGCCCGATGGCCATCATTTTAAAGAGGCCGCTTTCGATCTTCCCGGCGAAATCGGTGTGCCACTTGACGCGCCCCACCAGCATGACGCCATCGGATTCGTAGGCCTTGCGGTCCATGAAGGCTTCGATGCCGTCGGCGGTCTTGCCGAGCGAGACCACTTCCAGTTGGCTCACCAGCGGGCAGCCCATGGTGGCTTCGGTGATGCCGTAATGGGCCAGCACGCCGGCTTGTCCCTGCGCGGAAGCCGCGCCATGACTGCCCATGGCGGGAAACAGGAAGGGCTGCATGCCTTGTTCCTGCCAGTATCGCACCACGCCGTGGACAATCGCGGCGATGTTGTGGATGCCCCGGCTGCCTACGCCGATGGCGATGCGCGCTCCCGGTTTAACTCGCGCGGCAAAGCCGCTCGCCCCTAACTGTTTGCGCACTTCGGCTGGGACATCGGGGATTCGGCGGTCCGGAAACTTCTGCCGTACCACCAGCAGGCGTGGGAATTTCATGATGCTTTCATTTTAGCCTGCTTCCAGGTCCATCCCACCGGGGGTGCACGACACAAGAGTGGTCGCCAGCGTGATTCAACGGCAAAACGGCTTGAATCCGAGCATATGTTTTGCAAGGCTGGGCGCGCCCATGTGGGGTCAGGCTTTCAGCCTGCCGCCGGCTTTCCAGCCGGCGCCTTTCGGGCTATGGCGGGACGCCGGGCAGAAGCCCGGCGGCAGGCTGAAGGCCTGACCCCACGTCCTATTCGGTTTCCCACTCCGATTCCAACAGCCGCGAGTATTCGCCGGAGGCAAACAGATCGAACCGGAAATTCCGCGGGGCCGCAATCAGGTGCGGCTCCAGTTGCATGAAACAGCCGTACAGCGCATCGGCATAGCGGTGATAGTTGCGCAAGAACTCTTCCGAGAGCACATCAAACGCCGGCGGTGCCGTGAACAGGGTGTTGAGGCCGATGGCCCGCAAAAAAATCGAGCTGTAATCGGCCACGCCCCAGATCTCCAGCTTCTCTTTCACGACGGCCGGAGTGCCTCCCGTGAGCAGGGCCGCGAAACTCTGGGCCCGCACTTCCATCCCGGCCAGTTCGGGCGCCCGCGCCGCCCAGTCCAGGCACTGGTTCATCCAGCGGAAAACGTCCTTCCCCAGGAAGAAGAGCATGCGGATCTCCGCATACTTCCCGCAAAGCATGCGCTTTTGCAAGGCTTCCGGGTCGGTTCCATCGCTTGGGATGAGGCCCGATAACATCAACGCCGCCTTAGAGTTATCCAACAACGTGGAGGGCGGGGTGCGCTCGTTGAAGGGATGCAGAATCAGCGGCGGCAGGTCAAATTGCAGATCGCCTAGTGTGGCGCAGGGCTGTGACATTCTTCCCCCCTTTCCTTATCGGTGGAACTCGTCCAAAACTTGAGCGTTGCATACCAAAGCACCATCAATGCCGCAGCCAGTTACATATCTAAAGACATGATAGTTGTGGCCGGCCTCACCCAGGCATAATTCTCTCAGGTTTCCTAAACGTGTTACGCGCTATCTACAGTTTTCTCAGGCATCAGGATCAAGGGCAGGAACTCGCCGAGTACTGTCTCATCACGGCGTTGATCGTGCTCATCGCTTTGGGCATATTCTGGCATGTTTCCGGCGGCATTCAGAGCATGTAGGATACCGCCAACACCCGATCGCCCGCCGGGAACTCCAACTTCCGCCCCGGTTCGGCGGGACTCTCACATACGCGGGGCAATTTGGGGCGACGAGGGGCGGTTGGCAGGCCGAAGCGCAATGCCGCATACTTTTTGATTCTGGTGACCATTCGGCCAATCCTGGCTGCCGCCGGCTTTCAGCCGGCGACTGCCGCTCTAAAGACTCGCGCACCGCCCGAAAAAGCCCCCTAAACTGAAAGGCGGCTCCTGGCAAGATTGCCCGCCCCACAACAAATGCAGAATGCCGCGCTCGGGCAAAGGTGTCCCTCAACTGTTGAGGGTGAGGGCCTGCTGCTCCCCGGCGTTCTTGACCAGGGCAAGCACGATGGAGTAGCGGTCGCCGCGGACGGTGGACTGCACGAACTCGAAGGGCCGTTCATTGTGCGTGAAGGTCACGCGTTCCACCCCGAAGACCGGGCTTCCGGCGGGAATTCCCAGCAGTTGAGCGGTGGAGGAGTCCGCCAGCGCGGCAACGTAGGTCTCTCGGGCTTGCGCCGGATACAAGTGATAGCGAGCCTGCAGAACTTCGTAGAGCGACATGCCGTCGGCAACATGCAGGCCCGGCACCAAGGCAGCCGGGATGTGGGCCGTCTGGACACTCAGGGGCTCCGCGCCGGCCAGCCGCAACCGCTTCAAGACCAATACCGGAGACCTGGCGGGAAGCCGCAAGGCGACGGCCACGCGGGCATCCGCCTCGGCTTCGAATTGGACCAAAACGCGGGACGTGGCCACCAGACTATGGCGCCGCATCTCTTCGGTAAAACTGGTCAATTCGCGGGGCCCCTCGTCAAACTTGCGCCGGGCGACGAAGGTGCCGCGCCCTTGCTCACGCCGGATATAGCCGAGTTGAGCCAAATCCTGAAGCGCCTGCCGGACGGTTATCTTGCTGACACCAAAGCGCCCAGCGATTTCCTGCTCACTGGGCAGGCGTTCATCGGGCCGCCACCGGGCGGACTCAATCTCACCCTTGAGGACATTTTGGAGTTGATGGTAGAGGGGTACCGCCAAATCCTTGTCGAGAAGGCCAATTGACATCCTATTGTTAGGATGACATAATCACCTTGATACGTGCAAGGGTCGTCTTTAGTTACACAATATTGTTTTGGGGGAAAAATGAAGAAGCTATTTTGGATTTGCTTATTGGCAACCGCGGTGGCGGCGTGCCTGGCCGCGCAAGACATTTCCGCAACCATTGGCGGCACAGTTCTGGACGCCAGCGGCGGCGGCGTCTCGAACGCCAAGGTGACCATCACGAATACCGACCGCAACCAGGTGGTGCGTGAGCTCACGACCGAGACAGCGGGCACCTACTCGGCTGCGCTGCTGCCGATTGGGAACTATGAGATCAAAGTAGAGGCCAAAGGGTTCAAGACGGAAACCCGCACCGGCATCGTACTGAACGTAAGCGACAGTTTGAGAATCAATATCGCGTTGCAGGTTGGTGCGATCACCGAAACGGTGGAAGTCAAGACGCAGGCCACGGCGGTGGAACTCGGCACCACGGCCAACGCCAGCACCATCGAAGGCACGCAGGTGCGCGAACTGGCTCTTTCCACGCGCAACTACGAGAACCTGGTGGCCCTGATGCCGGGCGTCACGGCCAACACCACCGATCAACTGTATATCGGCAACTCGTCGCCGGCCGGCACGGCCGCCACCTTGCCCTATTCGGTGAACGGCAACCGCAATTCGGCCAATAACTGGACGGTGGACGGCGCCGACAACGTGGACCGCGGCAGCAACCTGACGCTCATGATGTTCCCGAGCGTGGACTCGATCGCGGAATTCAAGGTGGAGCGCAGCCTCTATACGGCCGATACCGGCCGGGCCGGCGGCGCGCAGATTAGCGTGCTGACCAAGAGCGGCAACAACCAATATCATGGCGATCTCTACGAGTTCGTCCGCAACAACGCGTTCGAGGCCAACAACTGGATCAACAACGCCCAAAACGTGCTGGTGAACGGTTCGGTGCAGCCTCCGCCCTTGCGTTGGAACGATTTCGGCGGGACCATCGGCGGACCGGTGCCGCTCGGCCACAAGGATAACCACAAGACATTCTTCTTCTTCTCGGAAGAGGCGCGGCGCATCCACACCTACACCACGCTGAATCCGACCCTGCCGACGCAGGGGATGATCCAGGGCACGTTTTCGCAGCCGGTCTGTACCTCCTATTCACTAACCACGGCAACCTGCCTGGCGACGGGGACGCAGATCACGTCGATCAATCCGATTGCGGCCGAGTACATCAAAGACATCTACGGCAAGGTCCCGCTCCCGGCGACCAACAGCGTGACGGCGACCACTTCCGAGTTCTTCCCGGTGCAGAACATTTACAACAGCAGGCAGGAAATTGCGCGCGTCGACCACACATTTAACGAGAAGGTTTCGCTGTGGGGCAAGTTCGAAAACGACAGCATTCCCACTACCGAGCCGGGCGGCCTGTTCACCGGCGCGGCGATTCCTGGCATGGCGATCACGAG
>JBEKQS010000338.1:0-4668 GCA_049519475.1 Bryobacteraceae bacterium
GATATTGCGAAGAGAAGCAGAAGACGACGCATAGAACTCGATTTTACTGTACTAACGGGCCGGGCGTCGCCGGCGCCATTCGAACAGCACAATGCCGGCGGCCACCGAGACGTTCAACGAGGAGATTTTGCCGGCCATCGGAATGCGCACCAGCGCGTCACAATGTTTGCGAACCTGCTCGTGCAGGCCCTTGCCTTCGCCGCCCAGCACGATGGCCGTCGGCGCCGCGTACTCCACCTGGTCGTAAGTCTCAGTGCCGCGCTCGTCCAGACCGTAGATCCAATATCCGCGCGCCTTCAGGTCTTCGAGTGTGCGATTGATATTGGTTACCCGCGTGAGCGACACGTGTTCCAGCGCGCCCGCCGCCGCTTTGGCCACTACGTCCGTGACTCCCACTGCCCGCCGCTCCGGAATCACGATGCCGCCGGCGCCGGCCGCGTGCGCCGTGCGGATGATGGCGCCCAGGTTGTGCGGGTCCTCGACGCCGTCCAGCACCACCACAAGCTGCGAGCCCGCTACATCCTCCAAATCGGCGAACTTTTTGCTCGCGCCCAGGGCAACCACTCCCTGGTGCGCGGCCGTTCCCGCCAGCCGGTCGAGCGCCGGCCGCGGCTCGAACCGCACCGGCACCGACGCCCGTCGCGCCAGATCGACGATCTCCTGGATGCGCGCGCCGCCGGCCCCTTGCGCCACCAGCACCCGATCCAGCGGGTGATTCGACCGAAGCGCCTCGGCCACGGGGTGTATCCCGCTCAGAATGGCCATCAGCTCGATGGCCCGGTTTCCGGCAGAATGTTCAGCCCGTTGTTGAACCGGTTGGTGAAGTTCGAAAGCGCAATCACCAGCGTGATCTCGACAATCTGCTCATCGGTGAAGTGCGCGGCCAGGGCGGCCCGCGTTTCCGTGGCGTTGGCTGTGCGCGTCAGCTCGCGGGCGTATCGCAGCGCCGCCTGCTCCGCGGCGGGGAAAATTTCGTTCCTCCCGGCTTCCACCGCTACGATTTCTTCTCCGGTAATTCCGGCCTTGTGCGCGCCCGGAAGGTTGCTCGCGATGCAGTACTGACAGCGGTTGGCGTAGGAACAGGCCAGGTACACCAGAACTTTGATGCGCCGCGCCAGCGATCCCGGTCCCACCACCGCCATGTAAAACGGAGGAAAGTTCTTCAATACCTCCGGACGATGCGCCATGGCGCGAAAAAAAAGATTGGCCTGCTTGCTGCGCGCTTCCAGGCTCGCTAAGAGTTCGTTGTCTTTGGGGTCCACCAGTTTGACTGCGGTTGCCATATGAAACCAGTATAGAGTTTCCCGGTTTTGGATTCTTCCGGCAGGGCGACAACCCCGCAGGGTCAAAGGATGGCGGCTGCGTTTATGCTACACCAGAATGGGAGGCCGCAAGACGCACAACGCACAACGATCTGTACGCCTCGACGCCAAATTGCTGATTCTGACCGAGCCCCCGATTACAACGTGAGGTGTTCCCATGACTCAAGCCGGCGACCCCAGGTCCCTTACTTGCGACGAAAACAGCATCCGGTGGGAGCGGACCGGCCCTGCCCCGGCCCTGCAGGATGCTCCCCGCAACGCGCGCTCTTCGGCCATTTTCTTCAACCGTGGTCAGAAGACCTGGCCTCTGATCGCGCGAAACAAACCCGTGGCGGCAGGAACGTACTGGGCCTCGGCAAGCCCGGTGGATGGCTCCGCATCGCCAGATTCGACGCCATTGAAACAGGGGTTCTGTGTCAGGGCCAAGAATCAGTATGGTATTTCCGTGGTCGTCATCGGTTACCAATTCCTGGTGCAAACCGGCGGCCGCTCGGGGGCCTCAGACCGGTACATAACCCGGCTCGAGATCGCGCCGGGTCACGTGGAGCTCGCTTGGGGGTGGAACGTAGACATGACGGCCGTCATGCAGAACCCGGGGGAATATGGTGAGCCCGACGCATCGTTTGCCGTGTTGCCGGCGCAGATTGAACTCACCATCAACACGGAGCTCAAGAGTCTCCGGGTAAGCAAAATGCACATGGTTTTCCCCCAGGGCGTACTTACGGTGTGAACCCGTTGGCAGGCAGAACAATAGAGGTTGCTCAGCAGGCTCCCGAACTCAGTGCCCGCAGAAATTCGATGTCGCCTTCCACAAAATCGAAACTGCCCAGGGATTGTGCCGGCTCCCAGCGCATCTCGTCGAATATCAGGTTGACCGGCTCGCCCTGGAATTCGGTGACGCGGAAAAAAAACAGCCGGATGGGATCGCGACCCGTGTAGGTGTACTCATAGCGCATGATCTCCGGGCCGGCCGCGCCGCGGATTCCCAATTCCTCTTCCAGTTCGCGCTCGAGCGCCTGCGCCGGCGTTTCGCCGGGTTCCACTTTGCCGCCCGGAAACTCCCACTGGAGCGGGTGCGATTGTTCCGCCTTGCGCCGCCCGATCAGGATCTTGCCTTGGCGTTCCATGATCGCCGCCACCACCTGGACCATGGCATTATTGGAACATACCCGAGTGTATTCCGAACGCCTGCTCGATCATTTTCAGAATCCGCGCAACGTCGGTGAGCTGGCGCCGCCGGCCGTCACGGTGGAAGCCTCCAACCCGGCATGCGGCGATATCCTGCGCCTCTCGGCACGGTTCGAATCGGGCGTCGCAGTGGAGGTTCGCTACAAGGTGCGCGGCTGCACGGCATCGATCGCCGCCGGGTCTGCGCTGACGGAATGGATGGAAGGCCGGACGCCGGCGGAGATGGCCGGCTTCGCCCCGTCGATTGTGGACGATGCCGTAGGTGGCCTGCCAGCAGAATCCAAACACGCCGCCGCGCTCTGCCTGGACGCCATCAAGCTGCTGCTCAAGCGGATGTAGCGCTACGGCTGGTGAGGTTTATTTAGTGCTGCGGGAAAACCGCTCTCTTACGTTCGCGGCTCGGATTGCTGGCGCAGCCGCTCCACCTCACTGGCCAGCCGAGCAAGCTGCACACTGCATTCGGCCACCGAGCCCGAAGCGGCCTGGCGCTCCATCGCCTCCAGGACCGCGGCCGCCGCGTTGGCTCCCACGTTGGCGCACGCGCCTTTCGAGTAGTGGGCCAGTCTCGCGCACTTCGGCGCATCGCGCTCGCGGATTGCCACCTCGAGCAACGGAATCTGCTGCGCCGTGTCGTCGATCAGCGCCGTCAGAATCTGCCCCATGAGCTCGTCGTCGTCGAGCGTCACCTCCCGAAGTTGTTCCAGGTCCAGGACGATAGTCGGATCGATCACTCGCACGTCCCGATTGTGACGCCGGGCGTGCGGCATTCCAATCGAACGGCAACCTTAGAAAGGCGGATTATTTGCCTTGGGTGCGCGAAGCAATCCCCCACGCAAACCACGTCCGCACCGGTTCGAGGCGCGCGTCCAGGATGGCGGTGGCCATGAATGCCGGCGCGCTGGGCGTGCCGAAGCGGAGGTCGCACAATTGCACCATCCGGCCGCCGGGAAGGTCCGGCGCCGGCGAGACCCGCCACAAGGGCAACTGCGAAAACCGCTCGACTTCCTGGAAGACCGGTGTGCGGCGCGCCGCCTCAATCGCGGCATCCGGTGGCGGCTTGTAGAGAATCAACGCGCGCGTGGGGTCGAAGCCCGCCAGCAGGTCCATGCTCTCCACGGCGTAAAAGTCCCCGGTATCGGCCACGCCCTGCCAGCGCATCGGGTTGGCGGGACCCGGCAGCGCCGCCACCCGCGTGGGGACGGCTCCGGCATAGAGGCGCGATTGCAAAGCCGCCACCGCCCGCGCGTGCAGCACGCCGCGTCCGCAGTCATAAAGCAGCACGAACAGCAGCGCCAGCCAGGCGAATCCGCGCCCATAGTGCTTGCCGGGTGCGCCACCCGATGCAATCTCCGAACCCACCAGCCGGCCGACAAACGGCCCCGCCAGGCACAGCAGAAACACGCCCCAGATCCACAGGTCGTAGATGTTGTTGAGATCCAGCCGCAGCCATTCGGCGGAGAAGGGCAGCAGCAGGCGGATTCCGTAAGCGTTCGTCCAGTCGAGCAGCAAGTGCGACGCCACCGCAATCAGCGCCGCGAAGAACGCTCCGGCCCAATGCACCGGTTTCCGGGCTGCAAAGCGCACCAGCCCGACCGTCAGCAGCGCCAGCACCGGCATGGCCACCAGCGAGTGCGTCAGGTGCCGGTGATAGTGCAGATAGCTGAGCGACCCGCCCGAGGCCGTCACGATGTCGATATCCGGGGCGTTGGCCGCCAGCAGAAGAATGGGTGTCGCCAGCGGGGTCCAGCGTTTGAGCCCGATCCGGCTCAGGAACAGCCCGGTCGCGGTATGAGTAAGAGGATCCATGAGGCGTTTACGAAACCTCCATTGTAGTGGGGGGCCGGGAGAGTTGGAGACAGTGAGGTCTGAGGCGCGAGTCCGGAGGGTGGAGCGGTGGGCCCGGTTCGATTGCGTGCCAATCTACCGCGAGATATCGTCAACTGTGTTCAGGTCTGGTGCAAGGAGGAGCGCGGACACGAAACCGCGCCTCTCGTTGGGTGGGGTGCCCAAGGTAACAACAAACAGGCACTGTCGAAAATAGACGTTCTCGGGGAGGTCGATATATGCGCCTTGGTACTTGACCAGGCACTCCCTGAAGGTCACACCAAGTGGCAAGGACCGCTCCGAATCAGTGCTAATCCCCAGCCCGACCTTTATC
>JBEKQS010000339.1:0-4641 GCA_049519475.1 Bryobacteraceae bacterium
ACGTTGAGTATTTCGTGGGTATTTCGGGGACGGGCTACCCAACTCCCAAACATCCTCGCTCGTGAGACGCATTACAACTATCTTCTCCCACAGAATCAACAAGGTATAGCGAATTCATTGCTCCAGCCGTCTGCTACCCTCAAACCAAGAGGAGCGTTTGTGAACCCGGAACCCCTGAACGCTCCCCGAACCATCGTTTCTCCGCGATTACCTTCACCATGCCCACGCACCAACTCATCCCGCCGGCCCTCTGCGCCCGTTCACATGGAAAATTGCGAAACGAACCCAATTTCACCGGCCGATCCCGCAACACGCCGACAAACATCATTTACGAAACGAAGCCAATTCCGTCCCATCAGCACCGCCGTCCGCTGACCCTCCACACCCGCCAACACAAAATTACCAAACGAACCCAATTTCGCCCGCAACCGATTGCAAACAAAACCCATCTGCCTCCCCAGCCGAACCCAATTCCATCCCAATCCTACAGCCATGCCGCCCCGCCATCGCCAAGCCCTTTTCCGCATCGCGTTATACTGGCATTTCCCATGCTCAGAGTCCGCTTCGCGCCTTCCCCCACTGGTTTCTCGCACCTCGGCAGCGAAGCGCTCGGCCGCGAAACCTGCCTGCGCCGCATCGGGCAGGCCATCGGAAAGTTGAAAACGCCATGAACCCGTCGAATCCCTCCGCGCCGCCCGCGGCCGGCCCGTCCAATTTCGTCCGCGACATCATCCTGGAGGACTTGCAGACCAACAAGTATCAGGGCCGCGTCCATACCCGCTTCCCACCCGAGCCGAACGGCTACCTGCACATCGGCCACGCCAAATCCATCTGCCTGAACTTCGGCCTGGCCGCCGAGTTCGGCGGTAAGACCAACCTGCGTTTCGACGATACCAACCCCGAAAAGGAAGAGACCGAGTACGTCGATTCCATCATGGATAACGTCAGGTGGCTGGGCTTCGATTGGGAAGACCGGCTCTTCTACGCGTCCGACTATTTCGGCCAGTTGTACGAATGGGCCGTTGATCTCATCCGCAAAGGCAAGGCCTACGTGTGCGATTTAACCGCCGACCAGGTGCGCCAATACCGCGGCAACCTCACCGAGCCCGGCAAGCCCAGCCCCTATCGCGACCGCTCCGTCGAAGAGAACCTCGACTTGTTCGAGCGCATGAAGAACGGCGAATTCCCCGATGGATCGCGCACCCTCCGCGCGAAGATCGACATGGCATCGCCCAACCTGAATCTGCGCGATCCCGTGACGTACCGCATTCTGCACGCCGATCACCACCGCACCGGCAGCACGTGGTGCATCTATCCCATGTACGATTTCGCGCACGGCGAATCCGACTCCATCGAAAAAATCACCCACTCCATCTGCACCCTGGAGTTCGAAGACCACCGCCCGCTCTATGATTGGTATGTGGAAGCGTTGGGAATCTATCATCCCCAGCAGATCGAATTCGACCGCCTGAACCTCACTTACACGCTTCTTAGTAAGCGCAAGTTACTCCAGTTAGTTCAGAACGGTCACGTGCGCGGCTGGGACGATCCGCGCATGCCCACGCTTTCCGGCATCCGCCGCCGCGGTTACACCCCCGAAGCCATCCGCAATTTCTGCAAAGCCATCGGCGTCTCCAAGACCAACGGCTCGATCGAGCTCGGCCTGCTCGAACACCACCTGCGCGAAGACCTCAACCGCCGCTCGCCGCGCGTCATGGCCGTGCTTCGCCCGCTCCGCCTGGTGATCGACAACTATCCCGAAGGCCAGGTGGAAGAGATGGAGGCCGTCAACAACCCCGAAGACCCGTCCGCCGGCACACGCCAGGTGCCGTTCTCGCGCGTTCTCTACATCGAGCAGGACGACTTCCGCGAGGATCCGCCCAAGCAGTATTACCGCTTGTCGCCCGGCCGCGAAGTGCGGCTGCGCTACGGCTACTTCGTCACCTGCACGCGCGCCGTCAAGAACCAGGCGGGCGAAGTGGTGGAGATCCATTGCACCTACGACCCGGCCACGCGCGGCGGCAACGCGCCCGACGGCCGCAAGGTGAAGTCCACCATTCACTGGGTCTCGGCCGCCCATGCCATCGACGCCGAAGTGCGCCTCTACGACAACCTCTTCACCAAGGAAGACCCCAACCAGACCGAGGAAGGCCGGGATTTCATCGCCAATCTGAATCCCCATTCGCTCGAAGTGGTCGCGGGAGCCAAGCTCGAACCCTCGCTCGCGGGCGCCGTCGCCGGCAGCCGTCACCAGTTTGAGCGCCTCGGTTATTTTGCGGTGGATTCCGATTCCAGCGCCGCCAGCTTGGTCTTCAACCGCACGGTGGGGCTGAAGGACGCCTGGGCGAAGATCGAGAAGCGGGGCAAATGATCATTCTCGGGATCGGTGGAATCCTGGGCGATGCCGCGAGCGCCGTCTTGAAAGACGGCGAGCTGGTGGCCGCCGTCGAGGAATCCAAGCTCGCGCGCGGCGCCCACACCGGTAACCACGGCGGATTGCCGGAACATGCCATCGCCACTTGCCTCTCGCTCGCCGCCGCGCGGCCCGGGCAGGTGGACGCCGTGGCCGTCGTGCGGCCCATCCCCGAATCCGATTTCCATTTGAAGCTCCGCTCGCTCTTCCCGCAGAGCCGCATTGTGGTCCTCGAACACCACTTGGCGCATGCCGCCTCGGCCTACTACGCTTCGCCGTTCGACGAAGCCACGGTTCTGACGCTCGACCGCGGCGGCGATTTCCGCTGCGGATCGCGATGGCAGGCCCGCGGCGCGCACATGACGCTTGAGCAAGAGCAATACTCGCCGGATTCGCTCGGCGACCTCTACGGCCGCGCGACCGAACTGCTGGGCCTCTCAGCCAACGAAGAAGAACACAAGGTGCAGTGGCTCTCGGTGGCCGGCGACGATCGCTATTGCAACCTCTTCCTCGAAATCCTGCGCCTTTCCGACACCGGCCCGCGCCTCGACCGCTCCTTCCTGTCCACCGACCGCCTGCGCAACGGCGGCTTCGGCCCGCGCTTCTATGAGCGCCTCGGATTGAAGGACGGTCAGCCGGTTCCCGAAGAACTGCGCGCCCACCTCGCGGCCGGCATCCAGAAGGCCGTGGAAGCCGCCGCCATCCGCATGTCCGGTTCCGGCCGCAACCTGTGCCTGGCCGGCGGTCTCGGGCTGAACGCCCTATTGGTCTCGGCGCTCGAGAACCGTTCCGGGTACCAGAACGTCTTCGTGCAGCCGGTTTCCGGCAATGCCGGAACCGCCATCGGCGCGGTGCTCGAAACCTGGCATACGGTCTACCGGCAGGAGCGCCGCGTTCCCTTCCACACGCTGGCTTTGGGACCGGCCTACGCCGCCGCCGAAATCAAGCAGGTGCTCGAAAACTGCAAGCTGCGCTTCCACTACCTGCTCACTACCGAAGAGGTCGTCTCGACCGCCGTCGAGCAGTTGAACGACAACAAGATCGTCGCCTGGATGCACGGCCGCATGGAGTTCGGCGCACGCGCGCTCGGCAACCGCAGCATTCTGGCTTCGCCGCTCGACCCCTATTCCACCGAAAACCTCAACCTCTTCATCAAGCATCGCGAGCCGTTCCGCAAATTCGCCGCCTCCGTGCCCGCGGAGCTGTGCGCCGAATATTTCGAAGTGGGCTCCAATGCGCGCTATCTTTCCACGGTGGGCCGCGTGCGGCCGGAGTATCGCGATCGCTTCGCCTCCGCCATTTTGCCCGGCGATATGGTCCGTGTGCACGCCGTCGATCGCGACGAGAACCCGCTCTATTGGAAGCTGCTGCACGCCGCCGGCAAAGCTTCCGGACTGCCGGTGCTCTACAACACCTCGTTCAACTTGTTCGGCGAACCCCTGGTCTGCACGCCCCGCGACGCCGTGCGCAGTTTCTACTCTTCAGGGATTGATGCCATGTTCGTGGGTAATTTCTTCCTGCAGAAGTAAGTCGCCCCGGCCGGGAAGGTTGATCTGGTCGTGGACCGGGCCGACGCGCTTCACCAGCGCGGCGCGCCAGTCCGATTCGAGCTTGGAAAGTTTCTTGCCGTAGACTTTCCTGAAGTCCTTGCTGCCTTTCGTCCAGGCGATCTGCAAGTACTCCACGCCATACGTTTCGTACAGGTACTGCACGAAACCGCCCAGCTCCGGGTAGGTATCGTCGGGAGAATAGATGGAGGATTTCCATTGCGGATTGACCATGAGCTTGAGCGGAATCCACTGCTTGCTTTGCAGCAGGCCCAGGCACTGCCGGTTCATCAGGGACGAATTGTTGTCCACCACGTAGTTCGCCAGGCCCTCCTGCAACCAGTGCTCGCCCGGTCCCCACAGGTTCGAGACGATCTCGTGGGTCAGCTCGTGGGCCAGGCTCAATTCGGAGAATGGCGCCACCACGCAAAACACGGCGTGCTGCGTGGGCCTCGAACGGCCGATCACTTCGGCGCCGATCAGTTCGTTCATGCGCGCGATGGACCCCACGAAGAAAACGTGGATCACGGGATCGTAGCTGGTGGCGCCCAGCACCTTGAGGACCGAAGCGCGCCCGAGTTCGGCGACATCTTTGAGCTGCGAGAGCCGGCGCTCGGCCTCCGAATTGGCCTCGAAGTTCAGTTCGAAGTGCGGTTCGCGTTCGATCTTCCAGGTGAAGCC
>JBEKQS010000340.1:0-4600 GCA_049519475.1 Bryobacteraceae bacterium
AGTCGAAGCTGCTGGAACAGATCGCGTCGATGGTGAATGAGAAGCGCATCGAGGGAATCTCCGATGTGGTGGACCACAGCGACCGCGACGGTTTGCGAATAGTGGTCGAGCTCAAACGCGGCGAACAGGCCGAAGTGGTGCTCAACAACCTATATAAGAACACCCAACTGCAGGTCAATTTCGGCGTGATCATGCTTTCCATCGTGAACGGCCAGCCGCGTGAGCTGGGCCTGGTGGACATGATCAAGTTCTTCATCGACCACCGCGTGGACGTGGTCCGCCGGCGCACGGAATACGAGCTGCGCAAGGCGCGCGAGCGCGAACATCTGTTGCTGGGATTCCAGAAGGCGCTGCAGAATCTGGATGAAGTGATCCGCCTGATCCGCGCCGCCAAGGCGCCCCGCGAAGCCCGCGATTCGCTGATCGGGGAGTTTCAGTTTTCCGAGAAGCAGGCGCAGGCCATCATCGAGCTGCAATTGCAGCGGCTCACCGGCATGGAGCAGCAGAAGATCCTCGATGAGCTGGCCGAACTGCAGCGCCGCATTACCGGGATGTTGGAGATCCTTGGATCGGATAAAGTCCTGCGCGAAGTGATCGTCAAGGAGCTCAAGGAAGTCCAGAAGGATTTCGGCGACGAGCGGCGCACCCAGATTGTCGAAGACACCGGCGAGATCCTGCTGCAGGACCTGGTGGCCGTGGAGGACGTCGCCATCACCGTGACCCGGGGCGGTTACCTCAAGCGCACGGCGGTGGACACCTACCGCCGGCAAACGCGCGGCGGCAAGGGCCGCATCGGCATGGGCACGCGCGCCGAGGACGTGGTGGAGCACCTGCTGGTGGCCTCCACGCACAGCTACCTGCTGATCTTCACCACGCGCGGCCGCGTCTACTGGCTGAAGGCCTATGAGATTCCGGATGCCAGCACCGTCGGTAAAGGCAAACACATCTCCAACCTCATCAATCTGCAGAACGACGAGGAAGTGAAGACTTTCCTATCGGTGAAAGACTTCGTGCCCGACCTGTTCGTGGTGATGGTGACCCGGCACGGCGTGATCAAGAAGTCGGAGTTGACCGAGTTCGACAACCCCATGGCCCGCGGCATCATCGCGGTGACGCTGGACGAAGGCGACGAATTGATCGGCGCGCGCATCACCAACGGCGGCAACTACATCTTCCTGGGTTCGCGCGAGGGGCAGGCCATTCGCTTCGCCGAATCCGACGTCCGCGCGATGGGCCGACAGGCGCGCGGCGTGCGCGCCATGAGCCTGGCCAAGGACGATTACCTGGTGGGCGTGGAAGTGGTCGAGAAAGACGGGCTCATCCTCTCGATGGGTGAGAACGGCTACGGCAAGCGCACGCCGCTCGAAAGTTACCGCCTGACGGCGCGCGGCGGCAAGGGCGTCATCAACATGAAGACCACCGGCAAGACCGGCAAAGTGGTGGCGATTCTATCGGTGAAGGAAGACACCGACCTGGTGATCGTCAGCCAGAACGGCAAGATCATCCGCATCGAAGCCTCCACCATCCGGCAGGCGGGGCGGTCCACGCAAGGCGTGCGGCTGGTGTCGCTCGAGGAAGGCGACAAGGTGGCGGCGGCGTCGATGATTCCCGACACCGAAAACGGTAATGAAGCGGAAGGGCCCGTGGCTCCGGTAAACTAATCGGAGCCGCGAACGTAAGAGAGCGGTCTTCGCGGAGTACGAGAGCGTATTAATATTAATGATACGGTGTACTTAGTGGCAGTCTCCGCACAAGAAAAGGAACAAGATCTCTTCGCGCGGCTGCGGCCGATGGAGCGCGTGATTGTGGCGTTCTCCGGCGGCACGGATTCGGCCTACCTGGCGTGGGCCGCGAACCGCGTGCTGGGATCGGGCGCCTTGGCGGTGACCGCCGACTCGGCTTCCATTCCCGAATCCCACAAGCGCGATGCCGAAGGCTTCGTGAAACGCTTCGGCATCGCCCATGAGTACATCCAAACCAACGAGTTCGACAATCCCGATTACGCCCGCAACGACGCCAACCGCTGCTTCCACTGCAAGGACGAATTATTCGCGCGCCTCGAAGTGCTCGGGCGCGAGCGCGGCTACCGTCACATTATTTATGGCGTCAACGTAGACGATCTGGGCGACTATCGGCCCGGACAAGACGCGGCGCAACTGCACCAGGTAACGGCGCCGCTGGCCGATGCCGGTTTGAGCAAAGCCGAGATTCGCGAACTCTCGCGGCTGGCCGGACTGCCGACCTGGGACCGGCCCGCCTCGGCCTGCCTCAGCTCGCGCATTCCCTATGGCACCCCGGTGACCATTGAAACCGTCAACATTGTGGAAACCGGCGAGGAACGCGTAAAGGAGTTGGGCTTCCGGCAGTTCCGCGTGCGCTATCACGGCGATGTGGTGCGGATCGAAATCGCGCGCGAAGAGATGGAGCGGGCGCTGAACATCGAGATGGCGGAGCGGTTCACGGCGATATTCAAGGCACTGGGATTCAAGTATGTGGCCCTGGATCTGGAGGGATACCGGCAGGGATCGCTCAACGAAGTGCTGCAATTGCCGCAGAAGGCGCGATAGCACGGGTTGGGCGTGGCAACTCGGGACCTCAGTCTGGGAATGGAATCGCGACAGTCTGGCCATGCTCGATCGAGTCCAGAGCCTGTAAGATCGCGGGCGCGAATGGCAACAGGTCTTCGATCTGATTGGTCCGGGATCGGATCAGAATGATCGAGAGCTTCCGGTCACCCGGCGACTGTTGGCGAGGTATTCCGTGATCGACCGTGAGCAGAACATCGTAGCCCGCAACCTCAGCAGCCCGGAGCAATTCGCCGTTCTTCTTACCTTTCAAACCCGCCCATTGAACGGTGTGGGCCTCATGGCCGGGAAAGCTGTGCCGGAAATCCAACGGGAGGCACTCGTCCAGCAAAATCTTCATGCGATTCTGGCGACCAACGAATCCTTAGCCTCTTCGAGCGCCTCGACGGCCATTTCGCGCGTAACCGTGGGAAACTGAGCCAGGAATTCACCCAATGAGTGCCCGCCTTCAAGGTAGTCCATAAGATTCTTGAACGGAACTCTGGTACCTCGAAAGCAGGGCGTTCCGTTCATCACCTCGGGATCAATCACAATTACCGGCTCCGTTATCATCGCTTTCCATTGTACCGTCGATGGCGAGCGGCGGGCAGCTATCTATCACCATTCCGCGTTTCTCGGCCAGTTGACATGACGGGTGCGGCTTCGTGCAACAGAGGCTCCGCCCCGCGCCATTGGCGCAGCTTATGGCGATGTTCTTTCCGGCCTCCTGCCCGTCTGATCGTCCGCTCCCCACAAGCGCTCCCGGTCTCGCGCGGCTAGCCGCAAAATTTTGGAGATTTGTGCGCGCTTGAGTTAGAATGGCATCGGATCAAGCGTCTCAAGTAAATGTTGTCCACCTATTCCATCGGGAAGACCGGCAGCCTGGCTGCGCTGTTGGGCGTGCTGGCCGCAATACCGGCTGCGGGACAACTCGTGCAGGATCCACCGCCCGAACTCTCCTTTCTTTCGACTATTCTCAAAGTCAGAAAGAACATTCCCTACGAGAGCTGGGGGGAAGTGAAGTTCCCGCCCAACCGGGACGTCGGTCCGGCCAGACAGGGCAAGCATTGGAACATTTTGGCCGAAACCGCGAACGGCACCGATCCGCTGACGGAATGGAACAAGATCAAGCCAGCGTTCCTGCAGAACGGCTGGACCCTGGTCAAAGAATATCGGGTGGGCGGATTGCTGGAGGTGCTGCAATACGCGAAGAACGGCGTGCAGGCCTGGGCGAACGTGGACACCGACGGCTCGCCGCTTCTGTTTCGTCTGGACGTGATCGAAATCGCTCCGCTGCCCTTTACTCTGACGCTCGCCGCGCCTGCCGCGACACCCGAGAAAATCGCGACCGACAAGGGAGACTTTCCGTATCTGGCGCCGCTCCCGGGGTCGACATTTCATCGCGGCGGCGCGGACAGCACACCTTTTCGCGTGATGCCGCCGGGAGCCACAGAGGCGGAAATCGTGGCGAACGGAACGCTCTATCGCTACTACGATCTTCCCGATATTTCGAACGTGCTGCTGACCACGGCGTATCGCGATGCGCTCACCAAAGGCGGCTGGGTGATCGTGCAGGAAGGGCTCAGCGTCATCAGGGCTCATTACGCGCAAAGGGGCCGGAACATCTGGGCCATGGTGTCGCCGACCCCCGGCGGGTACACCCTCAACGTGGCGGACGCGGGGTCGGTGGACCTGGGGGCAAACCTGGCGAAGGCGTGCCACGTGGCGCTCTATGGCGTGTTGTTCGACTTCAACAAGTCGACCTTGCAGCCGGCTTCCGACGCGGCGCTGCAACCGGCGGCGAACATCATGGCGGCGGATAAGACACTGAAGCTGGAAGTCCAGGGTCACACCGACAACGTGGGCAACGACGCGTATAACCAAACGCTTTCGGAAACGCGGGCGAAGGCGGTGGTGACGTGGCTCACGCAACACGGCGTGGCAGCGGACCGGCTCACGGCCAAGGGCTACGGCAAGACCAAACCCGTCGCCGACAATGGCAGCGACGAAGGGCGCGCAAAGAATCGCCGGGTCGA
>JBEKQS010000341.1:0-4572 GCA_049519475.1 Bryobacteraceae bacterium
CCCCGTGCAGTGCTCCGCCTCCGGCATGGAACCGGAAACCCTGAAGCAGAAATATGGCCGGGACCTGGTTTTCTGGGGCGGCGGCGTGGACACCCAGCAGGCGCTGCCGTTTGGCACGCCGGACGAGGTGCGCGAGCAGGTGCTGAGGCGGTGCGAAGCCTTTTACAAAGACGGGGGCTTCGTTTTTAACACCGTTCACAACATCCAGGCGCGGACCCCGGTGGAGAACATCATCGCCATGATCCGAGCGGTCAAGACCTTCAACGGGAATGGGGCGGGGTGACGCCTGCCGGCGCCCGGGCGCCTTGGCCGCCTGCTTCAGCCCCGGCCCTACCGCATGGCGTATGAACTCAGCACCTTCATGTAATTCACGCGCTCGAAGGCGCCGGTTTGCGGAGCTGAGTTGCGGCTCATGCTCCCCTGCATCTGTTTGATGGAGTCGTACTCGTGCTCGCCCATCCAGATCAGCAACTCGGTGGACAGTGTGTCCAGGTAGCCGATGCCGCGCTTCAGCAGCGCCGACGTCATCATGGCCACCCGCGCGCCGGCCATCATGGCCTTAATCACGTCCGTATGGTTGTGGACTCCGCCGGTCAGTGCCAGGTCAGCCTGGATGCTGCCGTAGAGCACCGCGATCCAGTGGAGGCGCAGCAGCAGTTCGTGCGAATTGCTCAGGATCAGGTTGGGCACCACTTCCAGCGCTTCCAGGTCGAAATCCGGCTGGTAGAAACGGTTGAAGAGCACCAGGCCGTTGACGCCGGTCGAATCCAGCTTGCGCGCCATGTTGGCCATCGAGCTGAAATACGGGCCCAGTTTCACGGCCACCGGGATCTTCACTTCCCGCTTCACCGCCGTCACCAGGTCGACATACTTCTGTTCCACCTGCTCGCCGGTAATATCGGGACCGGCCGGAATGTAGTAGATGTTCAGCTCCAGCGCATCGGCGCCGGCCTGTTCCATCTGTTTGGCGTAGCTCAACCATCCGCCCTGGGACGTACCGTTGAGGCTGGCGATAATGGGGATCTTGACGGCCTGCTTGCACTTCGCGATGTGCGTCAGGTATCCCTCGGGCCCTGTTACGCGCCGCATCAGTTCGGGGAAATGCGTCACCGATTCGGCTCCGACTTCCGAGCCGGCATCGATGTAGCGGTCGAGCTCCTCGCTCTCGTGCTCGATCTGCTCCTCGAACAGCGACTGCAGAACCACGGCGGAAGCGCCCGCATCTTCCAGGCGGCGGACGTTGCCGAGGTCCTCGCTCAACGGCGAAGACGAAGCCACCAGCGGGTTCTTCAGCTTCAGCCCGAGATAGCTCGTCGAGAGATCGATGGTCTTGCTGAGGTCGATCATTTCTTCACCTCCGGCGCGTTAAAAGGCTCGTGCGCCATGTAGTCGTAAAGCTTCCAGTGGCCGGCGACGTCCTGTTGCGCCAGCTCCAACAACTTCTTGGCCTGCTCCGGATTGCTTTTCACCAGCATGGTGTAGCGGGTTTCGTTGTAGATATACTCCTTCAGCGTGATGGAAGGAGCGCGCGAATCCAGTTGGAAGGGGTTCTTGTTTTGTGCCACCAGGTCGGGGTTGAAGCGGAACAACGGCCAGTAGCCGGAATTGACGGCGGCCTTCTGTTGTTCCATGCCGTTGGCCATATCATAACCGTGTGCGATGCAGTGGCTGTATGCGATGATCAGCGACGGCCCGTCGAAGGCTTCGGCTTCCAGGAAGGACTTCACCGTGTGCATGTCGCCGGCTCCCATGGCCACGCGCGCCACATACACGCTGCCGTAGCTCACCGCCATCATGGCGAGGTCCTTCTTGCCTGTGGGTTTGCCGCCGGCGGCGAATTTCGCCACGGCGCCGCGCGGCGTGGATTTCGAAGCCTGCCCGCCGGTGTTGGAGTAGACTTCCGTGTCGAGCACCAGGACGTTGACGTTCCGGCCGGATGCCAGCACGTGGTCCAGGCCGCCGTAACCGATGTCGTAGGCCCAGCCGTCGCCGCCCACAATCCAGACGCTCCTCTTCACCAGCGCATCGGCCAGCGTGCCAAGATCGCGCGCTTCGGGAGTATGGATTTCGGCCAGCTTCTCCCGTAACTGCTTCACGCGCTCGCGCTGCTCGAAGATCCCATGCTCGGTCTTCTGATCGGCGTTGAGGATGGCCTGCGCCAGGTTCTCGCCGATGACGGATCCCAGCCGCCAGACCAACTCGCGGGCGTATTCGTGTTGCTTGTCGACGGCCAGCCGCATTCCCAGGCCGAACTCGGCGTTGTCTTCGAACAATGAGTTCGACCACGCCGGTCCCCGGCCGGATTCGTTCTGGCAGTAGGGCGTGGTGGGCAGGTTGCCGCCGTAGATGGAGGAGCAGCCGGTGGCATTGGCAATCAACATCCGGTCGCCGAAAAGCTGCGTCATCAGCTTGATGTAGGGCGTTTCTCCGCAACCCGAGCAGGCGCCCGAGAATTCAAACAGCGGCTGCAGCAGTTGCACGTCCTTCACCTGGCTCATGGAAAGCACCGTACGTTCGGTCTCCGGGATCTTGAGGAAGAAATCCCAATTGGCCGCTTCGCTTTCCCGCAGCGGCGGCTGCGCCACCATGTTAATGGCCCGGTGCTTGACTTCACTCTTGCTCTTGGCCGGGCAGATCTCCACGCACAGCGTGCAGCCGGTGCAATCCTCGGGCGCCACCTGGAGCGTGTACTTGCGCTCCTTCATGTCCTTCCAGCGCGCCGCAACCGCTTTGAAGGTGGCGGGCGCGCCGGCCAGTTGCTTCTCGTCGTACACCTTGGCGCGGATCACGCTGTGCGGGCAAACCAGCACGCACTTGCCGCACTGAATGCACAGCTCCTCATCCCAGGCGGGGATCTCCATCGCAATGTTGCGCTTCTCCCACCGGGCCGTGGAGACCGGGAACGTGCCGTCGATGGGCATGGCGCTGACCGGCAGGTCGTCGCCTTCTCCCGCGATGATCTTGGCCGTGAACCTCTGCACAAAGCCCGGCGCTTCCACCGGCACGGCCCGCCGGATGTCGAACAGCGACGTTACTTTCTCCGGCACCTTGACCTCGTGCAAATGGTCCAGCGCCGCATCCACCGCGGCGAAATTCTTTTTCACCACGCTCTCGCCGCGCTTGCCGTAGGTCTTCTCGATGGAGTGCTTGATGGCCGCGATGGCTTCCTCGCGCGGCAACACGCCGCTGATGGCGAAAAAGCAGGTCTGCATGATGGTGTTGACGCGCTCGCCCATGCCCGTCTGGCGGGCCACTTCGTAGCCGTCAATCATGTAGAACTTCAGCTTCTTTTCGATGATCTGCCGCTGCACCGTGCGCGGCAGGTGATCCCACACTTCGTCCGGACCGAAGGTGCTGTTCAGCAGGAAAGTGGCGCCCGTCTCGGCGGCCTTCAATACGTCCAGCCGCTCCAGGAACGAAAACTGGTGGCAGGCCACGAAGCTGGCTTTGGAAATCAGGTAGCTGGAGCGCAGCGGCCGCTGACCGAATCGCAGGTGCGAGGTGGTGATGGCGCCGGATTTCTTCGAGTCGTACACGAAGTAGCCCTGCGCGAAGTTGTCGGTTTCCTCGCCGATGATCTTGATCGAGTTCTTGTTCGCGCCGACCGTGCCGTCCGCGCCCAGGCCGAAGAACATCGCCCGCACGGTGCCGGGCACTTCGGTCGAAAACTCGGGGTCGTAATCCAGGCTGGTGTGCGTCACATCGTCCTGAATCCCCACCGTAAAGTGATTTTTGGGCGATTTCTTCGCCAGCTCGTCGAACACGCCCTTCACCATGGCGGGCGTGAATTCCTTGGAGGCCAGCCCGTACCGGCCGCCAATCACCTTCTTGGCGACGCCCATTTCCGCCAGCGCCGTGATCACGTCGCAGTACAGCGGCTCGCCCGTCGCGCCCGGCTCTTTCGAGCGGTCCAGCACCGCAATCGACTTCACCGATGCCGGCAGCGCCGCGACGAAAGCTTCCACCGCGAACGGCCGGTAGAGCCGCACCTTCAACAGGCCGACCTTCTGGCCGGCCGCAACCAGGGCTTCCACGGTCTCATGCGCCACGTCCGCGCCGGAGCCCATCATGATCAGGATGCGCTCGGCGTCCGGCGCGCCGGCGTAGTCGAACAGGTGGTACTGCCGCCCGACTATTTTGGCGAACTTGTCCATGGCGTTCTGCACGATGGTGGGCGCCGCCAGGTAGTACGGATTGCACGCTTCGCGCGCCTGGAAGAAGACGTCCGGGTTCTGCGCCGTGCCGCGCAGCACCGGCCGGTCGGGATTGAGCGAACGGCTGCGGTGCGCGGCCACCAGATTGTCGTCGATCATGGCGCGCAGATCGTCCGGGGTGAGTTGTTCCACCTTGGCGACTTCATGCGAGGTGCGGAACCCGTCGAAGAAATGCAGGAACGGGATGCGCGATTCCAGGCTGGCTGCCTGTGCGATCAGCGCCATATCCATGACTTCCTGCACCGAGTTCGAGCTCAGCATGCCGAAGCCCGTGGAACGCGCCGCCATAACGTCGCTGTGATCGCCAAAAATGGATAGCGCATGCGTGGCCACCGCGCGCGCCGCGATGTGAAACACC
>JBEKQS010000342.1:0-4534 GCA_049519475.1 Bryobacteraceae bacterium
TCCACAACAGGCCCGCCATGACGTAAGGACTGAAGCCCCGCCCCACGCCTTGCCCCACGCCCTGCCCTAAGTCCGTTGCGATCCTTCCGCCCTCCCCGTTGATGCTGTGGCACGAATCGCAGTTCCGCGTGCGGAACACCTCCTTGCCACGGTCCGCATCACCAGGCAGCAGGCTCCTCGTCGCACAAATCCCGGTAAAACCATTTGCGACAACGAAGAGCAAGCGTGAGAGTCGTTGCATCATTCGAGGTTACCAAGAATGGGAAAGCCTAAACAGAAACGGTGACCCAAGAGCGCCATGGCTGCTGGATCACCGTTATTTGCCTCAACGCGCTATCACGTTTGGGGCTTTGCCGACTCAGCGCGTCGCCAGAACGATCTCTGTCTGCATTTGCCGCGCGGCAGCGACGGTTGTCTTCTTCGCCTCGCGTTCCAGGCGCGACATCGGGATATCACGGCTGGTCGACGTGGTCCCAATCCAGGACAAGAAGTACTGATTCCCGTAACGATGGAAAATCAGCTTCGGTACCTGCGGGCTCTTGTAAACCGATTCCGGGTTGGTCAACAAAAAGCTGCCTTCAGTGCCCACCAGCTGCATGCGCACCATGGGCTTCCCCGCCGGAGACGAAAACACATACGTCCCGGCTGGCGCCGTCGTCGTCCCAACGACGAATTCAAACGGGATGTCTATGTTAACAGTTTCTGCTGCTACCTGCGCGCTTAGCGGTAGCGCCAGAGCAGCCGCCGCCAAAATCGTAAACCCAAGTTTTTTCACTGTGTTCCTTCCCCTCTGTGTCCTCAGACACCTGTGTTGCGATTGCCGGGGCCGAAAACACCCCGGATGTCAGCGCCAGGCCGCTGGCGCCATTCCCAGTTCGCTGCTGCGTTCCAGACTACGGCGTGTCATAATGCATCCCGCGTGCCAACCGTGGCCAGACCTCTGGCGAGGACCAGCGCCGTTCGCAAGGCTTTGAAAACACGTGGAGGCGCTGTTCCGGCCACCCCGTCAAGACCGCGAGGATGAACCGCGCAGTTCACTTCGGCTGAACCCAGGTGTTCACATCCTGCTAAACTGGCCTACCAGCAATGGAAGCCGAGTTCATCGCGGTGGACGGGCCCTTACTGGGCGAGCGCTTTGCGCTGGGGAGCGGCGATGTGCATATCGGCCGCGCGCCATCGGCCCAGATCCGGCTGGCGGAAGCGGATGCCGCATGGGAGCACTGCACCGTGCGGTTCCAGGACGGCCGCTATCATATTGTGGACCACCGCTCCGGCGCGGGGACATATGTCAATGGGATGCGGATCACGCGGCACAGCCTCGAGCCCGACGACCAGGTGAGCATCTGCGACACGGTGCTGGTCTACCGCGAGGACCCGGCGGTGTTTCCGGCCGATTCCCAGCAACACGCGCTGTTGCGCGCCTGTTCGCTCTTGTTCCTGTTCCGTGCGCTGGCCATGTTGACCGGCGCCCACCGGTCTGTGATTGCGGACCAGATCTTGCGGCTCATCGCCGACATGGTGCCGTGCCGCGAGGGCGCCATCCTGCTGGGCCGCGATGCCGATGAGTTGCGCGCGGCTGCGGGTGAACTCACCGCCGCGGGCCCGCTCGGCGAACTGATCAGGCGCGTCTGCCGCGAAGGCGCCGTGGTGGAACCGGCCGCGCGCGTGGTGGCGATGGCGCTCCACGTTCGCGGTGAAATTGCCGGATTGCTGGCAGCCTGGTTCCCTGCCGAAGAGGCGGTGAATCTATCCGACCATCGGGACACTTTGAGCGCCATCGGAACGGTGGCCGCGGCGGCGCTCGAGAACGTGCGCGAGGTCGAGCGCCTGCAAGCCGAGAATGCCTCGCTGCTCGACCGGCTGGGCGTGGGGGAGACTGGCATGGTGGGAGAGAGCCCGGCCATCCGCAAGCTGCTGCGGATGGTGGAGCGCGTGGCGCCGCAAGACACGCCGGTCCTCATCCTCGGAGAAAGCGGCACCGGCAAGGAACTGGTGGCGCGCGCGCTGCACCGGCAGAGCGGGCGCTCGGCGAAGCCTTTCGTGGCGATCAACTGCGCGGCGCTCACCGAGACGCTGCTCGAGAGCGAGCTGTTCGGTCACGAAAAGGGCTCGTTCACCGGCGCCATCGCGCAGAAGAAAGGCAAGCTCGAAATCGCGCAGGGCGGCACGGTGTTCCTGGACGAGATCGGCGAACTGCCCGTGACGCTGCAGGCCAAGCTGCTGCGCGTGCTGCAGGAACGTGAGTTCGAGCGGGTAGGCGGCACCCGTACGTTGAAGCTGGACATCCGGCTGCTCGCCGCCACCAATCGCGATCTCGCGGCCGAGGCCCGTCGCGGCGCGTTTCGAGAAGATCTGTTCCACCGTCTCAACGTGGTGGCGCTGAGCGTGCCCCCGCTGCGCGACCGGCGCGACGATATTCCTGCGCTGGCACGCTACTTCTTGGATCTTTCCGCCGCGCGATGCCGCCGCCGCGTAGCTGGAATATCGGCGGAAGCAGAGCGGTACCTCATGAATTACTATTGGCCGGGGAACATACGAGAGCTGGAAAACGCGATCGAGCGCGCCGTGGTGCTAGGGCAGTCCGACAGCCTGCTGGCGGAGGATTTGCCGGAGACGGTGCTGGAGGCCGCGGCCATCCCGGAAGTGCCGGGAGCGCTGCAATCGTCCATCGCGGCGACCAAGCGCCAGGCCATCATGGCAGCCTGGCGCGAAGCGGGTGGCGTCCATGATCGTGCGGCAGAGCTTCTGAATCTCCATCCCAATTCGCTGCGGCGGTTGATCCGCACGTTGAAGCTGCGGGATGTCCTGCGGTAAGGGCGGCAGCGGCAGGTTACCCGGAGATTTCGTCCACGGTCAGTGTGCCACGCGTTCGCCCACTACGCTCTGGAGCACCTCAAGAATCCGGCGATGACGCTGAACGTGAAGGTGCCGGAGACCAACTGCGGGTTCTGTTAAATCGCCGAAGGAGAGTTGGATCAGGCACGTCATCTCACGGAACTGGCTCTGCGAAAATAGGATGGAGTAGCAGGGAGGTAGGCATGGCCTTGAGTGCCCCGTACGAGGTTCCATTTGGCGCGCGCGTGCATACGCGGTGGCGTACGGTTCGGGGGCGAAGGGACCGGAGGGCAGAGCTTCTTCAATTACGACTGGAAGATCGGCCAGACCTACAAGTTCATGGTGCAGGCCACTGTGGAGAGCGACAAGACCTCGTTCGCTGCCTGGTTCTTCTTGAACGAGACCAAGGTCTGGAAGCACTTGGCGACGTTCCGGACAATCACCGGCGGCGCACCGCTTTCGGGCTTCTATTCTTTCATCGAGGATTTCCGCAGAGACGGCAAGAGCCTGCGCGAGCGCCGTGCCGCCCGCTTCGGCAACGGGTGGGCGCGCGGAGCGGACGGCGTCTGGACTGCGCTTACGGAAGCGCGTTTTACAGCAGATGCAACGCCGGTGGACAACATTGACGCGGGAGTCCGCAACGACGACTTCTACCTGGCCACCGGCGGCGATACGGCCAAACACACGGAGTTGCAGTCCACCATCCGGCGCCCGTTGGGCAACCACCGGCCACCAGAAATTGGACTGAACCCGCCGCTTGCGTTGGCTGGACTTCCTGGTACAGCAAACCTTCGGGCGCGCCCGGTTTCCATGAAATCTGTTTACCAGCCTGAATGCTCGAACGAGTGCTATAGGCGTCAATTCGCGTGTGCGGCGGCGCGTGGCGTAGGAGACCGTTCGCGCTCTAATCCATCACTCGGCCGAGAAAACGCCCAAACCGTGGATCTGGTCTGGCGGGCAGCGGGGATACCGATATGTGCCGATATCCTCCCAAAACCGCGAACTGTGGCTGGCCCGGCACGGGGCCCTGGGAGTCGGCCCATTTCTACGAAAAGCCGATTGAGGAGGCTGCATGATGTTTTTGGGCCGCGCGGAATGGCTTCCGATACCGCGCGAACGCAGATCGAAATCGCTTAGTTCTGACTGGGCCGCTCTATGGAGTCGACCACAACAACGTCCAGGGGTTCCTTTACGCTCCGTAGTTGGAGTCCAAGCTGTTCGCGCAGAGCGGTAGCCACGTCAGGATCATCTCCGGAGCCGTCCAATCTGCTAAACCTCATTTCGATCCTGTAGATCCCTTCCAGTCCGGTCCGGTCGAAGACCTTCCGGCCTAATTGCGCAACCGCGAGTGCATGTGCAAGCTGATCCATCGTCCAACCCTTCAGCCGTGGATCGAGCATTTGAATACTTGCGCCTCCGATGGTGAAGCCAGGGCCATTGACGGGGGCATCGGGATCGGTCACCCTCTTGATCTTCGGTCCACCCTTCGCAATAACGAGATCAAAGGCGTCGATCAAGCGCTTCTCTTCGTGTGCTCGGAGATGGAATCGGTCCGCGAGAAGCGTTCGCACCATGAGCCGGCACTGCTCCTCGCCGACAGGAACTGCGGCTTTTGCTTCGACGAGCTGGAAGCTATTCTTGGTCCAATCTGGATATCCAACTAAGCGTTCATTATCCTCGCCGATATTCCACGCCCACG
>JBEKQS010000343.1:0-4510 GCA_049519475.1 Bryobacteraceae bacterium
CTGCACCGGGTTGCCGTGGGTTCGCAAATAACGTCTGGCTGCTACCCGGCCGGATGCCCGATCGAGCAGAATCGCCTTGGTCGTAGTGGAGCCCGCGTCCACGCCCAGGATGCAATCCATCCCCGATTGCGGAAGACTCCACGCGGGCTCCGGAATGCGGATGACGCTGCCCAAAAACCGGCTCAGCGGAAGCCGCCTCGGGAAAGTGGGACCGGCTGGTGAGACCGCGATCTGGTCTAGCGAGAGCGCGACCAGGGGGTCGCGCGCGGACGGGGGCGTCCGCCCCACTGCGGCGTCGCGAGCCGCCACCGCCGCACCGGCTGCCTCCAGATAGCCGCTCTGCGGCGGCACCTCGAATCGACTGCCGGGCAGCAGAGCCGATATTTCTTCCACCAGTTGGGCGCTCTGTGCCAGTCCCCCGGCCAGCAGGATGTGAGTGTGGGGCCAACCCGTAGATACGATCAGCGCGACGACCCTGGCAGCCAGGCTGGCGATGAGCGAGCAGGCGATATCCGCCGGCGTGCACTCCCCCTTGTTCAGCCTGTGGGTGGCATCCGACTTGCAGTGGACCGAGCACCGCGACGCCAGTGTCACGCGCCGTCCCTGCCGGGCCGCGGCCATCCCCGACGGCAGATCGAGATTCATCCGCCCGAACTGTTGCACCAGGAATTCGCCGCTGCCCGCCGCGCAACGGTTGCTCGAAATCATGCGCCTGACGCTGCCCTCGGCCATGCAGTAGACCACGAAGCTCTCGCCTCCGAGAGAGAGCACCAGGTCCGGCCGCGTCTCGCTGTGGGCCAGAGCGGCTTCGATGCAAATCGATTCGGGAAGGAACGGAAGCGACAGAAACGAGACCGCCTGCGGAGCGGTCACAATGGCGCCGCGAGGAGTAGGGCCGCAGTCCTCCAGCATGCGCCGGACAGTGCCCTCGGGATCCCCCGCGTGCCGGCGGATGTCGGCCTCCATGGCGCCGTCCTCATGGAGACGCACCCTCTTTACCGAAACGGCTCCCACATTCCAGCCTTCGTAAACCGAGCCGTCGAGACGGTCGATAACCCCGGCTGTCTGGTCCATATTCGGACTCTTTACTCTGTTTTTAGCGTACACCCAGTAGAGGGGAATTGTACCGGGGTTGTATTCCTCATCCAATATGGTATGCTATGGCTGAATGCGTAGCCTGCCGTTGGCTGATTTCACGCCAGCCCTCAACCATCAGTCCGAAGTGCCCCTATACCGTCAGCTCTATGAACGGATAGCTCTTAGCATCCGCTCGGGCAATTTCTCTCGCGGTGAACGCCTCCCAGCCACTCGTGAACTGGCTGGTCTGCTTGGATTAAACCGTGCCACCGTCTCCGCCGCCTATGACATGCTCGAAACCGAGGGGCTCATCGCCGGACAGGTGGGCCGCGGCAGCTTCGTTACCGGTCAGGTGACACGGCCGCCCGCAGGCTCGCTCGATTGGGCGGCATTGCTCGAACCGAACGCCCTGCCTCCGTCCGGCCCGTCGGGCGGTTTCGGCGGCGAAACTGCGAGCTTCGTCATGTCGCGTCCGGCCCGCGCGCTCTTCCCGCTCGATGACTTCCGCGCCAGTTGCCAGGCGGTGCTGGCGCGCCCCGATCTCGACGCCATCCTCCAACTCGGCTCCCCCAGCGGCTACGAACCCCTCCGCCGCCACCTCATCGGCGAAGCCCGCCGCCAGTCCCTGGCGGCTCCCGGCGACGACCTCCTCATCACCAACGGCTGCCAGCAGGCCCTCGACCTTATGGCCCGCGTCCTGCTCCGCCCCGGCGATACCGTGGCCGTCGAAGATCCCGTCTATACCGGCCTGAAAAACCTGCTGCTGGCCAACGGCGCCCAACTCGTCGGCATCCCCGTCGGCCCCGATGGCATGGATGTCACCAATCTTCAGAGCACGCTCGACCGTTGGCGCCCGCGTTTCCTGGTGGTCACTTCGAATTTCCAAAACCCCACCGGCGCCACTCTGCCGCTCAGCTCGCGCCGCGCCTTGCTGGATGCCGCCCGCGCCGCCCGCGTGCCCGTCGTCGAAAACGACGCCTATGGCGAGCTCCGCTACGACGGTGACCCCCTGCCCGCCATCAAGCAGCTCGATGAATCCGGCTCGACCGTGCTGCTCCGCAGCTTCTCCAAAGTCAGTTTCCCCGGCCTGAGGGTCGGCTGGGTGGTTGGCCCCAAGGCCTTGATCGATCGCCTCCGCCAGGCCAAGGAAGCGGCCGACCTCCATACCGACCAGCTTTCCCAAGCGGTGCTGCTCGAGTTCGCCGAATCCGGACGCCTCGACGCTCACCGCACGCGCATGTTGCAGGCCGGCGCCGAACGGCTCGCCGCCACGCTGGATGCCTGCGCCCGCTTTCTCCCGCCCGGCACGCGCTATACCCGCCCGCATGGCGGGATGAACGTCTGGGTCCGCCTCCCCGAACCGCTCGACGCCGGCGAGTTGCTGCCGCGCGCCCAGAAGGAAGGCGTGGCTTATATTCCGGGCCGCTATTTCGCGGTCTCGCGCCAGGAACCCGGCGCGCTGCGTCTCAGTTTTGCCGGCCTTCACCCGGACCAAATCCGGAGCGGCCTGGCTGTTTTAGGAAGAATCGTCACGGAGGAAATGGCCCGCGCCTCGCACGGCGCCGGCCCTTCGTCCGCCATGGTGTGAGCAGTATAAACTTTCAGGAGAATCGTATGTTTCAATTTGCCAGCGAGCAGTTTCGAGTCAACGTCGGCCTCGCCGAAATGTTGAAGGGCGGCGTCATCATGGACGTCACGAACGCCCAACAGGCCAAAATCGCCGAAGATGCCGGCGCCTCCGCGGTCATGGCTCTCGAACGCGTCCCCTCCGACATCCGCCGCGACGGCGGCGTGGCCCGCATGGCCAACATCGCCATCATCGAGGAGATCATGAAAACCGTCACCATCCCGGTGATGGCCAAGGCCCGCATTGGCCACTTCATGGAAGCCCGCATTCTGGAAGCGCTGGGCGTCGATTTCATCGACGAGAGCGAGGTCCTCACCCCCGCCGACGAAGAGCACCACATCGATAAGACCGGCTTTAGGACTCCCTTCGTTTGCGGCGCGCGCAACCTGGGCGAAGCCCTCCGCCGCATCGGCGAAGGCGCCACCATGGTCCGCACCAAGGGCGAAGCCGGCTCCGGCAATATCGTCGAAGCCGTCCGCCACATCCGCACCATCGTCAAAGAGATGAAGCAGCTCACCGTGCTCGGCAAGGAAGAGCTGTACCAGCACGCCAAGACCTTGGCCGCGCCGCTCGAGCTGGTCGAATGGGTGGCGCGGCACGGCAAGCTGCCGGTGCCCAACTTCTCCGCCGGCGGCATCGCCACTCCCGCCGACGCCGCGCTCGTCATGCAACTCGGCGCCGAGGCCGTGTTCGTCGGCTCCGGCATCTTCAAATCATCCGACCCCGCCGCGCGCGCCAAAGCCATCGTGCAGGCCGCCAAGAATTTCGATAATCCCGGCAAGCTGCTGGAAGCCAGCCGCTCGCTCGGCGAAGCCATGCCCGGCCTCGAGATCTCCAAGATTCCCGAAGGCGAGCTGCTGCAAACCCGCGGTTGGTAAATCGGCCATGAAGAAGGTGGGAGTGCTTTCGCTGCAAGGGGATTTTGCGGCGCACGGCGCAGCCCTCGAGCGCGCCGGCGCCCAGCCGGTCTACGTCCGCGAGTCGGCCGACCTCGGCTCGCTGGATGCCCTGGTCATCCCCGGCGGCGAAAGCACCACCATGCTCAAGCTCATGCGCTTCGACGGGCTGTTCGATGCCGTGGCCGAGTTCGGCGGCCGCAAACCCGTGTTCGGCACCTGCGCCGGCGCCATCCTTGTGGCCGAAGAAGTCTCCGGCCCCGCCCAGGAAAGCCTGCGTCTCATGGATATCGCCGTCGAACGCAATGCCTACGGCCGCCAGATGGATAGCCGCGTCACCCAAATCGAACCCGAACCCGAATTCCTGGCGCGCACGGCCCCCGGTAAAATGGAAGCAGTGTTCATCCGCGCTCCCATCATCCGCCGCACCGGCCCCGCCGCGCGCATCCTGGCCCGCTACCACGGCGACCCCGTCCTGGTGGAACAAGGCCGCCACCTGGTCTCGACCTTCCACCCCGAACTGACCGCCGATTTGCGCGTCCACGCGCTTTTCCTGAAGAAATTATGAAGGGACAAACTGTGATCGCCGATAAGCGCAAACGCGTCCTATTCCTCTGCATCGGCAATGCCTGCCGCAGCCAAATGGCCGAAGCCTTCGCCCGCACCTACGGCGCCGACATCCTCATCGCCGCCAGCGCCGGTCTCGCGCCCGCCATGAAAATCGCCACCGATACCCTCAAGGCCATGGCCGAAAAAAACATCGACCTGCGCGACCAGTTTCCCAAGAGTCTCCGTCATCTGGGCCGCGCGGAATTCGACCTGGTGGTCAACCTGAGTGGCAGTTCGGTCCCCGAAGATCTGGCCTCCCGCACCAAAGTTCTCGAATGGGAAGTCGACGACCCGGTCTTCA
>JBEKQS010000344.1:0-4490 GCA_049519475.1 Bryobacteraceae bacterium
CGCAAGTTCCCCCACCGCACGCTCAATTCGACCTGGTGGCGCTGGCCCGCCAGGAAATGACCGCTCACGGCTTCCAGCCGGACTTTCCGGCCGATGCGCAGCAACAGCTCGCCGCCATCACCTTGCAGCCCGACCATAGCTTGCAGGACCTCTCCGGCCTGCTGTGGTCTTCGATCGACAACGACGATTCCAAGGACCTCGACCAGATCGAGTGGGCCGAGCGCGTGGCCGCGGGAATCCGCGTGCTGGTGGGAGTGGCCGATGTCGATTCGGCCGTGCCCAAGGCCACGCCCCTCGACCGTCACGCGGCTCGCGAAGCCACCACGGTTTACGCCGGCGTCCACACCTACCCCATGCTGCCCGAGCGGCTCTCCACGGACCTGACCTCGCTCAACGAGGAACAGGACCGCGCCGCCGTGGTGATGGAGTTCGTAGTGGCGGCAGACGGCGGGCTCAGCGCAGGCAAAGTCTATCGCGCCAATGTGCGCAACCGCGCGCAGCTCACTTACAACGCGGTGGGCGCATGGCTGGAAGCGACCGCCGGCCCGCCGCCGAAGGTCGCGGCTTCAGCCGATCTGGCGGCGCAGCTCCATTTGCAGGACGAAGCCGCCCAGGCGTTGCGCGAATCCCGCCATCGCCTGGGCGCGCTCACCTTCGACCGCACCGAGGCGCAGCCCGTCATCACCGACGGCCACGTCACCGAAATCACCGCGCGCGAAAGCAACCGCGCCGCGCACCTGATCGAAGATTTCATGATCGGCGCTAATGAAGTGATGGCGCAGACGCTGCGCGCGGCCGGCGTTTCCAACATCCGCCGCGTGGTGAAGTCTCCGGAACGCTGGGCGCGCATCGTCGAGCTGGCCAAACAGTACGGCGACACGCTTCCGGCCGAGCCCGATTCCGGCGCGCTGAACCAGTTCCTGCTGCGCCGCAAACAGACCGACGCCGTGCACTACGCCGACGTCTCGCTCAGCGTGCTGAAGCTGATGGGACCGGGCGAATACGTGCTGCTGCGGCCGGGCGATGCCGAGATGGGCCACTTCGGCCTGGCGGTGGAGGACTATACGCACTCCACCGCGCCCAACCGGCGCTTCGCCGACCTGGCGACGCAGCGCCTGCTCAAGGCGCTTCCCGGCAAGCCCTACACGGACGACGAGCTCGCCGCCATCGCGCAAAACTGCACGCTCAGAGAAGACGCCGCGCGCAAGGTGCGGCGCAACATGGACAAGCGCATGGCCGCGGTAGCGCTGCGCAGCCGCGTGGGACAGCAGTTCGACGCGGTGGTTACGGGCGCCACGCCCAAGGGCGTCTTCGTGCGCGTGCTGGGCCCGCCGGTGGAAGGCCGCCTGATGCACGGCGAGCAGGGGCTCGACGTCGGCGACCGCCTGCGCGTCACGCTGCTCTCCACCGACCCGGTGCGCGGCTTTATCGATTTCGGGAGGGTTTAATGGACGGCAAAACCGAGTTGCTGCGCCACACCCTGGCCACTTTGGCTTATCGTGGCGCGAAAGCCCTGCGCGGCGCCCCGGCGGAGTTCGCGAATTTCCGCGCCGATGCCGGCTCGCGCACGCCGGGCCAGATTCTGGCGCACATGGGCGACCTGCTGGATTGGGCGCTGGCGCTGAGCGACGGCCGCCGCGACTGGCACGATTCGCCGGCGCTCCCGCTGGAACAGGGCGCGGCCCGTTTTTTCGCGGCGCTGGAAGCGCTCGACGCGCGCCTGGCGAGCGGCGCGCCCCTCGGAACGGCGGCCGAGCGCATCTTTCAGGGACCCATCGCCGACGCTCTGACGCACGTGGGCCAGCTTGCCATGCTGCGCCGCATGTCCGGCGCGCCCTTGCGAGGCGAGAATTACTTCAAAGCCGAGATTGTGGCCGGCCGTGTGGGCGCCGCACAAGCGCCGCCGCGGCATGAGTTCTGAGGCTGCCAGCGGCGCCGGCCTGCTCTTGATCCACCCGCCGTCGTAATGCGCTATAGTGACCACAAATGCAACTGAAATTGGTGAGTCTGATGGCCTGTGCCGCGCTCCTGCGCGCGGCAACGCCGGCGTGCGGGGGGCATGGGGATCAGGCGAGCATGATCGTTTCCACGACATGGCTGGCCAAGCACCTGAAGGATTCGGGCCTGGTGATTCTCTCCGTGGGACAACTACAGGACTACGACGCCGGCCACATTCCCGGCGCGCTTTCGCTCGACTTCAGCGACATCCGCACGATGGCCCCGGAGGGACAGGAGCCGAATGTGGAATTGCCGCCCATGGCGCAATTGAAGGAGGTCTTCGAGAAGCTGGGGGTGAATAACGGTTCCCACATCATTCTCTACGTGGCGAAGGACCAGCTCACGGCCACCACGCGCGCCTTCCTGACCCTGGATGCCATGGGCTTCGGCGCGCGCACGTCCATTCTGGACGGCGGCTTTTCGCTCTGGCAAAAAGAGGGCCGCGCCACGACCACGGACGTGCGCCAGGTGAAGCGGGGCAAGCTCGACGTGTGCCCGCAGAACGACGTGATTGTGACGCTGGATTACGTGCGCGACAATCTGCATCACGCGGGCGTCGACATCGTGGACGCGCGCACGGCGGAATTCTATTCCGGGGCGCGGACTTCGCGGGGACAGCGGCCGGGCCACATACCGGGCGCGAGCAATCTGCCTTACGGGACGATGGTGGATGCCGACGGGAAGTGGAAGCCGGCCGAGGAACTGCGGAAGTTAATGGAGGGTGTGGGGATTAAGCCGGGCGACCGTGTGGTCTCGTACTGCCATGTCGGGCAGCAAGCCACGGTGATCTACTTCGTGGCCCGCTATTTGGGATTGGATGCGCGGCTCTACGACGGATCGTGGGAGGACTGGAGCGCGCATGCGGCTCTGCCGGCGGAAGTGTCCAAGTAGGTGTGTTACAAGAGTGGGGCAGCCAATCGTGGCTGCCGCCGGCTTTTCAGCCGGCGCTGGCCGCGTGCGAGGATTCGCGCCGCGGCGAAGCAGGCCGTCCCAAGGCGGCTGCGGGCAAGCTTGCCCCCGCCTCACAACACGGACGCGCCTCACGGTGGGCGAATGATACTGCGATACGGCTTTCTTCTTGCAGCTTTGAGCTGCCTTCACGCGGCCGATGGCGCACGCGTGCGGCGGGGCTTCGACGAAGCTTGGCGATTCCACCTTGGAGATGTCACCGGCGGCGAGCGAGCGGACCTCAATGACAACGGCTGGCGGAAACTCAACCTGCCCCACGACTGGTCAATCGAGCAGCCCTATAGCGCGTCCAACCCAAGCGGCAACGGATACCTGCCGGGCGGGATCGGATGGTACCGGAAATACTTTTACCCGGAGTCCGACGCCACGCGGCGCGTGTCTCTCGAGTTTGACGGCGTCTACCGGGACAGCGATGTCTGGATCAATGGCCACCACCTGGGACATCGGCCATATGGGTACTCGTCCTTTGAGTATGATGTAACGCCCTACCTGAACGCCGCGGGCCAGGCGAACCTGATCGCGGTGCGCGTGGACCACAGCCAGGCCGCGGATTCGCGCTGGTACACGGGCTCGGGTATTTACCGGCACGTCTGGTTGACCATTACGGCGCCGGTGCATGTGGCGCACTGGGGAACCTACGTGCGAACGCCGGTGGCGGGCGCGGCGGAGGCGCTGGTGTCGGTGGAAACGGCGGTGGTGAATGAATCGGCCTCCCTGGCGCGCGTGCGCCTGGTGACCACCATCGAAGATGCCGCCGGCCATGAAGTGGGCACGGCCACGGCGGAAGCGCCGTTGCAGGCGGCCGAGAGCCATGCGTTCACCGAGCAGGCCGCGGTGGCGAATCCGAAGCTGTGGAACCTGGAGCGGCCGGAGCTCTACACGGCGGTATCGCGGGTTTATGTGGATGGAGCGGTCGTGGACGAGTATCGGACGCCGTTCGGCATCCGCGACATCCGTTTTGATGCCAACTCCGGCTTCTACCTGAACGGGCGTCCGGAAAAACTCAAAGGCGTGTGCATCCACCACGACCTGGGCGCGATGGGAGCGGCTTTCAACGAAGCCGCGCTCGAACGCCGGTTGAGGCTGCTGAAACAGATTGGCGTGAATGCCATCCGCTGTTCGCACAACCCGATGGCGCCGGAACTCTACCAGGCCTGCGACCGGCTGGGCTTGCTGGTGATCGACGAAGGTTTCGATGAATGGACGCTCGGCAAGAACAAATGGGTGCAGGGACGGAATATCGGCACACCCAGCCACGATGGGTACAGCCAAGCCTTCGATGAGTGGGCCGTGCGCGACATCTCCGATATGGTGTTGCGCGACCGCAATCACCCGAGCGTGATTCTGTGGAGCATCGGAAACGAGATCGATTACCCGAACGACCCGTTCAGCCATCCGCGCGGCCGCGGCGGCATGCGGCCCAACGCACCTTCGGCGGATCAATTGCCGCCGGTTGCGCGGCGGTTGATTTCCGCTATCAAGCTGCTGGATGGCACGCGGCCGGTGACGCAGGCGCTGGCCGA
>JBEKQS010000345.1:0-4426 GCA_049519475.1 Bryobacteraceae bacterium
GTAACCACCGGCGCCAGCTTGAAATCGACCCCGCCCAGTTGCTGCCCAGGCCGCAGTTCCAGAGGCGATGCATTCTCAATCGCGGCCACGCCCGGAAAATAGACCGCGCCAATCCGCATCTCCGGCTTTCCGACATCTTCACTGAAGAGATAGTTGAGACCGCCCGGCCCGCCGGAAGCGGCGTTCAGATAATACTTCCCCGCCGCCAGCTTCAGCCGGTATTCGCCGCGGCTGTCCGAAGTCGTCCCTCCTCTGGATAAGTACACGCGGATACCGTCCCGCCATATCGGACCGACGGCGATTACTCCAGCGTCCGGCAGCGCTTCTCCCTGCGCATCGGTGACGCGGCCGGTCACCACGGCCTCGGCGTCGAGCAGAACGGACGCATCCGTAATACTCTGCTTGGGGTCGAAGTGCACCGTGGAGCTTTCGCGGCCCGGTTGCAGTGCGACCGTGCGCGCATCGGTGTAGCCCCGCGCACTTACTTCAATACGGTAATCGCCGGGCGCGATGGCCTCGAAGCGAAACCGGCCGTCCACTCCCGCGCGGCCGCTATAGCCTGGCTGTTCCTTCTTCGAGGGCGTCAACCGAACCGCCGCGCCCGCCACAGCCGCGCCGGTGACTGAATCGGCAACTTTACCGGCGAAAACGGCGTCGACCTTCAGCGCTTCGTCCTGCGCGAACAGAAGGATGGCGCCGGCCGCGGCGATGAGTACGGCGCGCCACACTGTTCCCGCCGAGCACAGGTGCCTATCCATTCGTCTCACCAGTTTACAGCCCTGTAAAGCGCCAGGTGCAGTTACCGGGCCAGCCATGCGATAGAATCGTCTGCAATATGACGTCCCGCACCTTGTCTCTCTTTCTTTTCGCGGCCTGCGCGCTCGCGCAACCCAAGCCGACTCTCACTCCGGCCGACTACGGCAAGTGGGAAACTCTCGGCTCCGGCACGCTTTCGCCCGACGGCAAATGGCTGGCTTACGAGGTCCGCCGCACCAACGGCGATAACGAACTGCGCGTGGCTCCCACTTCAGGCGCGGGTAAACCGTACGTTCTGGCCAATTGCACCAGCGAGGCCTTCTCGTCCGATCACCGCTGGCTGGCTTGCGAAGCCGGCGTTTCCGAAGCCGAGCAGGATAAAGCCCGCAAGGCCAGCCGAACTTTGCAGAACAAGTTGAACCTTCTCGATCTGACCAGCGGCGCCATCATCGTAGTGGATGATGTGCAAGCCCTGGCCTTCGCGGGCGACGGCCCCTACCTGGCTATCCGCAAATACAATCCGGCTCCCGCAGGCGCGGCCCGCGGCGGTGCGGCAGCCGCTCCCGCCTCGGGCGGTGGTCGTGGGGGACGCGGCGGCGCCGGCGCAGCCTCCGATACCGAGCGCGACCCCACCGGCTACACACTCATCGTGCGCAACCTCTCGACCGGCATCGATACCACTTTCGGCAATGTCACCTCTTACGCCTGGCAGGATAAGGGCAGCAATCTCGCCATGACCATCGGGGTCGAAGGCCGCACCGGCAATGCCATTCAGGTTTTCGATCCGGCTTCAAGCTTGCTCAAGGTGCTCGACAATGGCCCCGCCATTTTCACCGCGCTCACATGGCGCAAGGAATCGAGCGACCTGGCCGCGCTGCGCTCCATGAAACAGGACGGCTTCGAAGGCGAGAGCTACACCGCGCTCGCGTGGAAGAACCTGGGCGACAAGCGCATGGCCGGGGTCAGCGCGCCCAAACGCATCGTCACCGCGCGCGCGCCGCAATGGTCGGAGGATGGATCCATCGTATACGTGGGCATCGGCGACTGGCCCACCAAGCTCGAAGTCAAAAAGTCCGACGACGATCCCTCCACCGTGGAAGTCTGGCACTGGCAGGACGTCAACGTCATCAGCGAACAGAAACTCACCGCCGCGCGCGACCGCGACCGCAACCAGCCGGCCGCCTGGCACATCGCCTCCGGCAAGCTGGTGCCCCTCTCCGGCAATCTGAAGGAAGACTTCCGGCTGCCCCGCACGGGCTCGCGCGCGCTGGCTCTCGATGGCGTGCCCTACCAGACCGACGCTATGTTCGGCCGCAATTTCAACGACGTTTACAAGATCGATATGGATACCGGTCTGAGCATCCAGGTGGCCAAGCACCTGATTCCGCCGGTCGAATTCAGCCCCGGCGGGAAGTACGCCATGAACTCCCGCGAGGGCGATTTCTGGATTTACGATCTGGAATCAGGGGCCGCACGCAACATCACCAAGGATTCCAAAATCGGCTTCACCAACAAGGAGAACGATTACCCGGTGAGCCAGAAGCCGGCCTATGGCGTCGCCGGCTGGACCAAGGACGACCGCAGCGTGATCGTCTACGATGCTTACGATCTTTGGGAAATCTTCCCCGATGGCTCCAAACCCAAGCGCCTGACGGACGGCAGCGCCGAGGAGATTCGCCATCGTTATGTGCGCGTCTCGGGTGCGGGCGGCGGCGGCCGTGGCGGACGCGGAGGCGGCGGCGGAGCCAATGAGCCCATCGACCTCGCCAAGCCGCTCTACCTGAGCCTGGAGGGCCGCTGGACCAAGAACACCGGTTATGCCGTGCTCCAGAACGGCAAGGTGGACCGCCTGGTGTACGAGAACAAATCCGTGCGCGGTTTGGAAAAAGCCAGGGACGCCGACACCTATGTCTACCAATCGGGCGCATGGGATGCTTCGCCGAATTTCTACGCCGGCGGGCCCGACCTCAAGAACGCCAAAGCCGTCAGCGACACCAACCCGTTCGCTTCGCAATACGCCTGGGGGCGCGCCGAGCTGGTGGATTACAAGAGCACCCACGGCGACCGGCTGCAGGGCGCGCTCTACTACCCGGCCAATTACGAGAAGGGCAAGCAGTACCCGATGATCGTGCAGATTTACGAAATCGAAAGCAACCAGCTTCACAACTGGACGGCGCCGTCTGAGCGCACCACGTATAACCCGGCGGTGTGGACCGAACACGGATACTTCGTCCTGCGGCCGGACATTGTATTCAAGCCGCGCGATCCGGGCGTCTCGGCGCTCGATTGCGTCACGGCAGCGGTCAAGAAGGTTCTGGAATCGGGCATGGTGGACGCGAAACACGTCGGCCTGACGGGCCATTCGTGGGGCGGGTACGAGACCACCTTCATCGTTACGCACTCGGATTTGTTCGCGGCCGGCGTGGTGGGCGGAGCGCTGACGAATCTTTCTTCGAGCGTCGGCGAGATTTACTGGAATACCGGCGCTCCCGAGACCAACCACGTCGAGGTCAGCCAGGAGCGCATGCAGGTGCCGCTCTACGAAGACCCGGCGGCTTACATCCGCAACTCCGCCACCTTCGTGGCCAACAAGCTGTCCGCGCCGCTGCTGATGGAAGTGGGCGACCATGACGGCGCATCCGACTGGCACCAGGACATCGAGTTCTACAACGCGGCGCGCCGCGCCGGTAAGCCGTGCCTGATGCTGGTGTATGAAGGCGAGAATCACTCGGTGGCGCAGAAGGCCAACCAGATCGATTATCACCGGCGCATCAACGCCTGGTTCGATCACTACCTGAAAGGCGCGCCGGCGGAGGATTGGATGACGCGCGGCGTGACCGTGCTGGAACGCGAGCGCGAACTGAAGCAGAGCGGCAGCCCGGCCCCCATCACGCCATCGACGGCAACGGGGCAGCTCTGAGAGCCGCCGAAGAGCGGGTCCAGGGGGACCCGCGCGGACCAGGGGGTCCGCCCACAAGCACCCACTTACCGCTTCCAGGCTTTCACGTGCAGTCCGGCGGGGACCTTGGAGGCGGCAAGGTCCAGATCGTCTTTGGCGATGGGAACTTCGAGCAGCGTTTCTTTCTCCACCTTGTCGTTGGATAAGAAACGAATGCGCAGCACGGGAGGAAGCGAGGGCGTTTCGCGAAGCGTCAGCGTGCGCCGCGTGTCGGCGTACGATCGCAGTTCCCTGCCACGATTCACGTCGTCGGCAGTGATGAGCGCCTCACGGATTACCTTTTCGGTGGAAGCGTAAACCAGCACGGCGACAACGTGCGGCTCCTTCAGCCGCGCGTCGGTCGAGTCGTCCGGCGGGACATCCAGCGCGCCGTAGCGCGAGATAAAGAAATCGCGGGAAGTCGAAAAATTCACGGCCGGCACGTACGTATCGAAGAGATGCCGGCCGGTTCCCAACTGGTGGACGGACCACCACTCCACTTCTTCGGTGCCACGCGAAAATTGCCAGAGGGCATTCTCCAGAGTGTGCGCTTCCAGACCGGTCTGCGTCACGCTGTACAGCGGCTTGGCGTGAAGGTCCGCGCCCATCGGCCAGGCCTCCACGGTGACCGACGCATCCGAGCCAATATCGCCGAGCACCTGCTCCTCCTTGGCAGTGGTACGCAGCACCAGGCGCTCTTCTTTGGGCCGGCCGGGAATGTCCGTTCCGGTC
>JBEKQS010000346.1:0-4382 GCA_049519475.1 Bryobacteraceae bacterium
GACAAGCCGCCGCCACGCCGTGATGGAAACAAAAGACTGCCCGCGTGTTCCGGCGAGCAACGCGCCTCATAGAGGCATCAAAAAAGCCCCGGGGCTCCTTGGACTGCGGAAGCTGGGCTAGGGATTGGCACCTTCCCAGAACTCGACCGAACTCGGCTCAAGTTGGAATCGAAGAAGGCGTCTGTTGAGTTTCTCGTTGTGGATCGTTCCGAAAAGGTCCCGACGGGAAACTGAGCCCCATGGCCCCGCGCCGGCGGGCAGCTTCCGATAAGGGCGGTTAACGCCCCCCCAAACCGGTTTCCGACGGAGGCTCATGCCGGTCAGACCCAGTTCAGGTTAGTAACGGAATTCTGTGGTAAAGAGATTTCCGTCATCAGGCCGCCTAGGTGCAACTGAATCCTGCGCGCGGCGCCGGTGTTGCTCAATACCACGGTCTTGGCACCGTTGGGGTTGACGAATGCAACGTGCGCCACTCCTTCCGCGGCGCCCTGGGAATCGAAGCGTTTCGCTCCGCGGCGCGCCGCATGGGTGTAGTGTTTCATGGCCCAGTAGCTGCCACTGCGGGTGATCTCTTTCGTCTGGGAATTGATGGTGGTAAAACCGCTGACATTGAAGGGCCCGATATTCGGTTTGCCGTTTTCATCCAGCACCAGGTTCCATACAATGATGCACTTCATCCAGTTGCGGACGGCATTGGCCGCGCCCACGCCGGCGCGCGCAATCGTCTCGGCGGATTGCGGATCGCGGCGAGGCCGCCGGCCTCCCGTTCCGCCCGCAGGTTCGGGACCCGCGCCGCCGGGAGCACCGGCTCCGAACGTCATTGGGCCGACCAGCGAGAACGTGGCTTCAAAGTCGCCTTCGGTGGAGTACATGTTCTTGTCGGGGAACAGGTCATGCACGCGGCTCACGGCAGTCACCGAACCCACGTAGGGATGCCATGCCACGCCATCGACGTACCGGCTAACCAAGGGATTCTCGAGTTCGTTGATCACACGGCCCCAGAGATTGAAGTTATGGTCCAGTATCCAGATCTTGGTCGCGATCTTGTTTTGTTCGAGGAGCGGGCCGAGATGCTCGCTAACGAACACGATCTCGTGTTCCTGTGCCCAAACACATGCGGGCATGCGCCCGTCCTGGTCGGTATCGACCTCATTCTGAGGCGTGATCGCATCGACCGGTACGCCCTCGGCCTGGTAGCTCTGGAGGAACTTCATCAGATATTTGGCGTACACCGGGAAGCTCTTGGGCTTAAGCGAACCGCCCAGCATAGTCCCGTTGGCCTTCATCCAGCCTGGCGGGCTCCACGGCGACGCCAGTACATACAGATCGGGGTTGTGTTGGCGCGCGATTCGCAATTGCGGGAGGATGTACTGCTTATCGTGATCAATGGAGAATCGCTGCAACTCGGGATCGGGATTGCCCTCGTCATAGCTGTACATGCTGGCGGCATAGTCGCTGGACCCGACGCAAATGCGCGTCACCTCCAGGCCCAGCTCGGACGGATGGTACAACTCGTGCAAGAACTTCTCGCGCGCGGCGGCATCGAGCTGGTTGATCATGTAGGCGGACGCATCCGTCAGCGCGCCGCCGAAGCCGAGCATTTCCTGATACGTTCTGGAGGGGTCGAGCACAATGCCATCGGCCGACGAGCCTTCCGTGGGCTGCCATTTCAGGGCCGGCTCCTCCGCAAACCTCTTCGTGTCCGCCGTCTGCCGGACTGAGATGGTGCCGGCCGGCTGCGCCCAAGCCGGTGCAGCCTCGGATAGCAACGCCAGCCCGCCCGCCATGAGGCCGGAAAACTCGCGACGATTGATTCGCTGAGACATTCATCACCTCACTGACACAGTACCTCACAGCAACAGAAGAAAGGGTGCGCGACATAAAAGTGGGACTCCGGCTGGTTTGTATCACGGCACGGCCTTTAGCCGAGCCCTGGAGTTTCTACATCTCGGCACGGATTTCCTGTCGGTCCCACCGGGCGTCGACAGGCCGAGGCTCCTGTCTTGTATCAGGGCACGGCTTCAGCCGTGCCGCAAGTCGCCCGCGCCAGAGGCTTTAGCCACTGTGAATTTCCCGGGTGCCACAGGGGCATCTCCATGCGTGCGCTATCGTGTATTGTTGAGAACTGATCTACCGCTTTCGCGGTGGAGGCAATCGATCGAGATTGCTGCAGCTTTTCAGAGTCCGGTGAGCGAGTTGATTCGCGGTGGAGACTCAGGAGTTTCGAGCAAGGGAGAACAACAGAGTGGCGACATCGATGCATTGCGGTCCATGTTGGATCGGAGATCGTGAGGTGACGATCAAGTTCAAGCTGATTCTGGGGCTGCTCGCGTATTCCATCGGGCCGGTGATGGCGGCGGGCAGTTCGAATCCGGACTTCGGACCCAACGTGCTCATCTTCAACTCGTCCATGGCGGCTCGAACGATGCAGGAACGCATCGATAAGGTTTACGCCAGACAGCAGAATAATCAATTCGGTCCCGCGCGCAATGCCTTGCTGTTCGCGCCAGGGGACTACGAACTGGACATTCCGATTGGATACTACACGCAGGTTCTAGGGTTGGGGGCTTCTGCCGACAGCGTCCACATCACGGGCAATGTGCACTCAGACGCCACCCTGCCGAGGAACAATGCTACCTGTACGTTCTGGAAGGCTGCCGAGGGATTTTCCGTGACGCCCACGGGCGGCACCATGAAGTGGGCCGTTTCACAGGCTGCACCGTTTCGCCGCATGCACATTCGAGGCGATATCGTACTTCACCAGGACGGCGGATGGGCGAGCGGCGGCTGGATGGCAGACGACCTGATCGACGGCAACGTGGGCGCCGGCCCACAACAGCAATGGATCTCCAGGAACACCGAGTGGGGCAGTTGGAAAGGCGCGAACTGGAACATGGTCTTTGTGGGCGTAGTCAGCCCGCCGGCAGGCGAATGGCCCAACCCGCCTTACACCAAAATTGCGCGGGTTCCGATCGTTCGCGAAAAGCCCTTCCTGGAAGTCGATCCATCCGGGAAGTACAGGGTCCGCGTTCCGGCGCTGCGAGCCAACAGCGTGGGCATCACCTGGCGAGCCGGGTCCACACCCGGCAAATCGATACCGCTGAGCGAGTTCTACGTGGCCCGACCGGACCTCGACACCGCCGCGACGATCAATGCCCAGTTGGCCAGGGGCAAGAACCTGCTGCTGACGCCCGGTATCTACGAACTGACGGACACCATCCGCGTGCGCCGGGCCAATACAGTTGTGTTGGGGCTTGGGTTCGCAACGATGCGGGCAAACAACGGCGTTACGGCCATGACCGTTGCCGATGTGGACGGAGTGATCCTAGCCGGACTGCTGTTCGACGCAGGAGAAGCCAATTCCCCCGTGCTGCTCGAAGTCGGTCCCAACGGAAGCAGCGCCAGCCACGTCAACAACCCGACTTCCCTCCATGACGTTTTCTTTCGGGTAGGCGGCGCCGCGGTGGGCCGCGCGTCGGTCAACCTGAGGATCAACAGCAACAACACGATCGTGGATCACACGTGGATCTGGCGGGCGGACCATGGCGAGGGGGTGGGCTGGAAGAGCAATACCAGCGCGAACGGGCTGGTTGTGAATGGAAACGATGTCACCATCTACGGCCTGTTCGTCGAGCATTACCAGGAATTCCAGGTCCTCTGGAACGGTAACGGTGGGCGCGTATACTTTTACCAGTCCGAGATTCCTTACGATCCTCCGGATCAGCCGAGCTACACAAGCGCGCCTGGAACGAATGGATGGGCTTCGTACAAAGTGGCGGAGAATGTGACCAGCCACGAAGCCTGGGGGCTCGGAATCTACAGCGTCTTCCGGAATCGCGGCGTGGTGCTGACCAGGGCCATCGAAGTTCCCAACAGCCCGAACGTCAGGTTCCACAGCATGATCACGGTTCGCCTGGGCAATAACGGCGAGATCGGCAACGTCATCAATAACACGGGTGGTGCAACGGCGGGCAACCCGCGCGTCACACCCAAGGTCACGAACTTCCCATAGGCGGAAGGCGGGCGGTCGTCAGTCGCGCATCCTCGGGATGTGAGCGCTCCCGACGTACGCCAATGGATTTGTCCAGAGACGACAAGATCAGAGCCGAAGTCATTCAGCTTTCATGGGCCTCCCGTGGCTGTCGAGAACAGCCCATAGCACGAGTAATCTGGCGGGTGGTCTCAGAGCGGCGGGGTCCTGCGGCTGTACCAAAACACTGGCCTGAACCTGGTAGTGGCTACTTTCGAAGATCCAGCTAGCCCGACTTTCGCACTTGGAGGGCATTTTCTGTCTTCGCGTCAGAAAATTCCTTTTGCTTTCAACGTCGGCACTGCGAAAATCGACGAAAACAGGCTAGGTGAAGACCTTGCCTCTTTTCTGA
>JBEKQS010000347.1:0-4379 GCA_049519475.1 Bryobacteraceae bacterium
CAACGGCGTGGTGAAGTACGGCGAAGTGAGCAAGGGGCAGCGCAAGATCTACGTAGTCGGCGACGACGGCGCCCAGCGCGAATATTCGCTGCCGCGCGGCGTCCACATCAACGTCCAGGAGAGCGAGCGGGTGAAAGCCGGCGAGCCCCTCATGGACGGCCCGCGCAACCCCCACGACATCCTGGATGTGCTCGGCGAAAAGGAACTGCAGAAGTACCTGGTCAACGAGATTCAGGAAGTCTACCGCCTGCAGGGCGTCAATATCAACGACAAGCACCTGGAAGTGATTTCGCGCCAGATGATGCGCTGGGTGAAGGTCGAGGATATCGGCGACAGCGAATTCCTGCCCGAGGACGTGGTCGACAAGTTCAAGTTCCGCGCCGAAAATCAGCGCGTAGTGGAAGCCGGCGGCCGTCCCGCCCAAGGCAAGGCCGTGCTGCTCGGCATCACCAAGGCTTCGCTTTCGACCGATTCGTTCATCTCCGCGGCGTCCTTCCAGGAGACCACGCGCGTGCTCACCGAAGCCGCCATCAACGGCCGCGTGGATTACCTGCGCGGCCTCAAGGAGAACGTCATCATGGGCCGCCTGGTCCCCGCCGGCACCGGCATGGAGTATTACCGCCAGGTGAAGATCGCCGGTGAGGACGTGGTGGAAGAGCTACCGGCGGATGCAGCCGCCGATGTGATTCCCGGTTACGACGAAGAGACTCGTCTACAGTACGCCGGCGGATTGCCGGAAGATACCGGCGAAGAGTCATTGGCGGAGTAACTGACTTAGTAACTAGCCGGCTAAGTGACTTACAAAGGGAGCGGGTCTTTGATCCGCTCCCTTCAGTTCTTGGGCTCCGCCACGTCCAACTGGTAGCGCCGGCGGTCTTGCCGCCGGTGTCTTGCAGCGCTGGATCATCGCCGGCCGCTATCCTGAGTCCGTAGTAACCTGGAGGCGCGCCATGTACTGTCCGCAATGCCGGGTGGAGTACCGCGACGGATTCACCATGTGTTCCGATTGCCAGGTAGCCCTTGTCCAGTGTTGGCGCCTGAAGCTCCGGACTCCCCAGTCGAGCCGGTGACGGTCTTCGAGTCCAGCGATAAGTTCGCCATCGCTCTGGCAAACGGATTGCCCGAAGACTCCGGTATCCCGTTCTGGATGCGGGGCGACGAGATCTCCGGACGCCTCGTGCTGGGCCCGATCATGTTTCCATCGTGCCGGTTTTTGGTGCCCGGAGACCGCGAGGCGGAAGCGCGCGAGGTGCGGGCGTCGTTGGAATCCCCAATTGAGCGTATAGGCGGCGAGTAGCGTTGATTCGGCCGCACGTCCCGGGCGTGTTTCGGTTATCCCGTCCCGATGCTATTCTCGAAGTTTGCCGAAGATTGAGCCTTCCGAAAAAACTCCACCCCGTTGGTTGATCCCCGCTCTGCTCACTCTCACCGCGCTCTTCCTCATCGGCCTCTTTTCCACCGAAATCGCCGATCCTGATTTCTGGTGGCACCTCAAGACCGGCCAGTACATCGTCACCCGGCATCGCCTTCCCACGCCCGATCCCTTCGCCTATACCACTGCCTCCGCCGCACCCTCTTATCCGGACGAAGCCGCCACCCGCCGCTTCAACCTTACCCACGAATGGCTCGCCCAAGCCGTCTGGTACCTGGTGTACGCCGCCGGCGGCTTCCCCGCCGTGGTTCTCTGGAAAGCCCTGCTGCTCGCCGCTCTCTGCGGCTTCACCGGCTTCGTCGCGCGCCAACGGACCGGCTCCTGGCTCTGGGGCGTTGCCGCGGCGCTGGCCGCCGCCTCGCTTGCGATCGAGTTCGCCAAGGACCGCCCCGGCATCCTCTCCTACGTTTTCACCGCCGGCTTCATCGCCATCTTCGAAAGCCGTCGCCGCCTCTGGCTCCTGCCCCTGCTCTCCATCCTCTGGGCCAACTGCCACGGCGGTTTCTTCCTCGGCTGGATGGTCTCGGGCGCTTACTGCGCCGAAGCCCTGCTGCGCCGCTCGGCCGACACCCGCCGTGTCCTCCTGATCAGTGGCCTCGCAATCCTGCTTTCCGGCCTCAATCCCAACGGCTTCGCCGCCCTCTCCGCCGTGTTGCGCTACCGGCAGAGCCCCCTGCAATCCACTCTCATCGAGTGGTCGCCCGCCGATCTCTGGGGCTCCCCTTATGCCTTCGACCTGCTGCTCTACGTTGCGGCGATCGCGCTCCTGCTCTCCTGGAAGCGCGTTCGTCCCGCCGATTGGCTGCTCTTCGCCGCATTCGGCGCCGCCGCGCTCACGGCCTTCCGCAACGAAATGTTGATCGGCCTTCTCGCGCCTATCCTCATCGCCGCCTATTTCCCTTGGAAGCGACGGTTGCCTGCTGCGGCCCACTGCGCGGCCATTCTGGCCCTGGCATCAGCCACCGTCTGGGGCGCTGCCCGCGGGTCCTTCTTCCAGCTCCGGGCCGCCGAATGGCGCTATCCTGCTGGCGCCGCCGCTTTCCTGAAAGCCAACCACATTTCCGCCCCGCTCTTCAACACCTACGAATATGGCGGCTATCTCATTTGGAAGGATGTGCCCGTTTTCATCGACGGCCGCGCACTCAGCGAATCCGTCTTCCAGGATTACCGCACCATCCTCGGCTCCCCCGCCGCCGACCCCGCGCGATTCGCGCTCCTCGACCGCTACAACGCCGGCGCCATACTGGTGAACGCTTTCGAGTACAACGCCGGGACTCTCTATCCTCTGGTTGTCGCGCTCGCCCAGCCGCGCGCCGAAGCCTGGAAGCTGGTTTATGAAGATCCCCAGTCGCTGCTCTTCCTCCGCGACGTGCCTTCCGGCCTCACCACTCTGGACCCGCCCCGCATCCTCGACCACCTGGACGCCGAATGCCGCCTCCACATTTCGCACGATCCCGATCTCTCCCTGTGCGCCCGCACCCTGGGCGACTTCTTCCTCCGCGCCGGCGGCCCGCAGCGCGCCCGCCGCTCTCTCGAGCTCTACCTCGAGCATCCGTATCCCGGCGATACCGACGCCCGCCGCGCCTATCTCGAACTCCTACGGCACTAACCGCAGCCGCGGTATCATGAAACTCGCATGTCCTCAGGCACTTCCGGCCGCCCCGGCCGCAAAGCATATTGGCTGATCTCTTTGTTCGCTCTCGCCCTGGTCCTGTTCCCGTTCCTGTTTTGGTATTACACCTGGTTCGGCCGCAAGCTCTCCGATTCCGATATCGATCGATACTTCGCCGACACCTCCAAGCCCCGCCATGCCCAACATGCCCTGGTGCAACTCGGCGAACGCCTCTCCCGCCATCAAGACGTCGCGCGCTGGTACCCCAACGTGATTCAGCAGGCGGCCAGACCCAGCCTCGAACTCCGCCAGACGGCTGCCTGGATCATGGGGCAGGACCCCAACTACGCCCCCTTCCACGCTGCTCTCCTGACCCTCCTGCACGATTCGCAGCCCATGGCCCGCCGCAATGCCGCGCTCGGCCTGGCCGCTTTCGGCGATCCCGCCGCCCGGCCCGAATTGACCGCCATGCTGCGGCCCTTCACCATCCACGCTCCCGTTGCCGGTGCGCTCAAGTACCGGCTGAAGCTCGGCGATTATGTGAATCCCGGCACCCTCATCGCCCGCCTCGGCGATTTCGAAGTCCGCTCTCCGGTGCCGGGCGAAGTCCGCGACCTCGACTCCCGCGATGGCAATTCCATCCAGCCCGGCGCTCCACTCGCCGATCTTTCCGCCGATCCCGGCCACGTCTGGGAATCCCTCCGCGCCCTCTACCTCATCGGCCAGCCCCCCGATCTCGAAGACGTCCAACGCTACCTTGGCCCGGTTCCCGGCATGCCCGAGTCCGTCGCGCGGCAGGCCGCCCTCACCGCCCAGGCCATCCAAGCCCGCCGTTAACCAACGGCCGCATTCCGATCTAAATCGCGAGTCTGAATTCGGGTCCCGTTTGTGGCAAACCCCGCCCGATTAATGCGATAGTAATACTTAGAGCTTGACGCGAGTCCCCCGAGAGGTTTTTTGAAGAAGCTGTCTCTTTTTAGTGCCATCCTTGTGCTTATTCTCCAGGCCCGTACCGCGCCGCTGGCCTTCATCGTTTTGAACACGGCCGGATGGGACCCCGGACGTTTGCCCTCCGATTGGCAGGTCAAAGTCAATCACGGACGCCCCGATTTCTCGGTCTGCTCCGACTCGCTCGGCCCCTGCCTGCACCTCAGGAGCGTCAAAGCTTCCTTCGGCCTCGAACGCCGCGTCAATATCGACGCCGCCGAAATGCCCTTCCTCACATGGCGCTGGAAAGTGACCCAGCTTCCCGCTGGCGGCGATTTCCGCCACCCCGCCTCCGACGATCAGGCCGCCCAGGTGCTGGTGGCCTTCGCCGACCGCCGCATCCTCACC
>JBEKQS010000348.1:0-4378 GCA_049519475.1 Bryobacteraceae bacterium
GTCTCGGACCCGGGTGTTCCCTATCCGAAGTGGATGGTCCTTCAACTCGACACCGCAGAAGACCCGCGTCCAAGAGTGCTACACCCTGAAGAGTACGGGGAGGACGGACGCTGGAGGGACCTTCGCGGCAGCCGGTGGTCCGGCTGAGAGTTAGTTTCCCCGGCGGCGTCTTGCTCGTGGCGCGGGCCCGCGAAGTCCCCTTCTGAGACGAGTCCTCGAACAAACCCGTACCCTGATTTCGGCGGACAGGCGGAAGGACTGCGTTCAGCGAAAAGATCAGCGCCTCAAAAATGTTAGACTCGATCTTTCTTCACTCCCATGCTGGAAACTTTCCGCCAACTCTACGGCTCCGCCGAGGGCGTTAGAATCTACCGGGCCCCCGGCCGCGTCAATTTGATCGGTGAGCATACCGATTACACCCAGGGTTTCGTCCTGCCGGTGGCGCTCGATCTGGCCACGCACGTCGCCGCCGCGCCGTCTCCCGACGGCATGCTGCGCATATACTCCCAACAGCGCCGCGAACTGCGCGAATTCAGCGCTGCGGGGATCGCGCAGAGCCAACCGGCCCACCATTGGACCGATTATCCGATCGGCGTCGCCGTCGAACTCGCCCGCGCCGGCTTCCCCCTGGCGCCCGCCAACCTGCTGATCTGCAGCAGCGTGCCGGAGGGCTCCGGGCTCAGTTCTTCCGCCGCGCTTGAAGTCGCCTCGGCACTGGCCTTTTTGAGCGGCCGCGCTATCGATCCGCTCGACCTGGCCCGCCTCTGCCAGCGCGCCGAACGCAATTTCGTCGGCATGCCCTGCGGCATCATGGATCAGTACATCTCCATCTTCGGCCGCCGCAATTCCGCCGTTGAAATCGATTGCCGCAGCCTGGGCCACCGCTTCGTCGCGCTCCCCGAAAGCATCACTTTCACGGCCGTCAACAGCATGGTCAAGCACGCCCTGGCCGGCTCCGCCTACAAGGACCGCGTCGCCGAGTGCGCCGCCGCCGCCGGGGCGCTCGGTCAACCCCTCCGCGATCTTTCGCCTGCCCAGTTCGAATCGAAGGCCCACGACCTGCCCGCCATCGTCCAGCGCCGCGCCCGCCACGTCGTCACCGAAAACGCGCGCGTCGCCGATTTCGTCGATTCCAGCACGCGCGGCGACCTGGCCCGCATGGGCCGCCTCATGGTGGAATCCCACCGCAGCCTGCAGAACGACTACGAAGTGAGCTGCCCCGAACTCGATTTCCTGGTCGATACGGCCCTTTCCATCGATGGTGTCTACGGTTCCCGCATGACCGGCGGCGGCTTCGGCGGTTGCACCGTCACCATGCTCCGTCCCGACGCTCTGCCGCACTTCCAGCAGCAGATTGTGAGCGCCTACGAAGCCCGCTTCCACGTCACGCCGCACCTCTATCCCTGCCATCCGTCCGCCGGCGCGGGCGAAGAACCAGCCACCGGCTAGCGCCTATGCCGCGCTGGCTCAACCTCCCAAATTCCCTGACCGTCCTGCGCCTCCTGCTGGTCCCATTCATCCTCCACGCCATCCTGACCGGCCGGCACTGGCTGGCCCTGGCGCTATTTCTTGTGGCCGCCTTTACCGATCTCGCCGATGGCGCCGCCGCCCGCCGCTGGGGCCAGGCTAGCCCTGCCGGCGCTTACCTCGACCCCATCGCCGACAAGTGCCTGGTGAGCGGCGTCTACCTGGCCCTGGCCGCCGCCCGCCTGGTTCCCTGGTGGTTCGTGGCGCTGGTTCTGGGCCGCGATCTGTATATCCTGGCGGGCGCCTGGCTCGTCATGCGATTTACCACGGCCCGCGCCTTTCCCCCCAGTATTTGGGGCAAAGCCTCCACTTTTGTTCAGATTTCGACCGCCGTGGTGTGGATGACGCGGGAGGCCGCCCCCACGCCCTGGCTCCGTTCCCTGGCCTCCGCCATGCTCTGGCCCACCGCCGCCATCACCCTATGGAGCGGGCTTCATTACACCTGGAAGGGATTCCTTATCGTCCGGAAGCATTGACGGGCTCGACGCGTGGGAGTAGTCTAAAATTACAGGGTTGTCTATGACTCGCTATCTGCCCGCACGACACTACTTTTGGTCCGGCGTCACCGCCGTGGTGTTGGCGGCCGCCTGCGCGGGCATCGCATTTGATATCAAGCTGACCCTGGCATACGTCCCCGCCGGCCTCTGCGCGCTCGTCGCCATCCTGTTCCTGCTGACCGCTTCCCGCCCGGCCGTCGAAATCCACGAAAGCTATCTCTCCATCGGCAAGCGCATCATCCCCTGGATGGACATCCGCCGCATCGACCGCACCGGCTGGAACGCTCCGCTGATTGTCCGCATCACCCTGTTTGACGATTCACGCCTTCGTCTCATCTATCCAGGCGATCTCGATTCCTGCAATAGCCTCCTCCGCAACCTGCGGCGCCTGTCGCGCGACGCCCTCATCGATGGCATCCCTTACCGGCAATACTTTGGCGAAGTTCTCTCCACCGGCGCGGAACGGAAAACCCAGTCCCCCAACCGCTACCGCATTCTCCGCCCCGAAGACGAGGCCGAGGTGGAGCGCCTCTACCAGCGGCTCAAGACGGTCGGCAACCTCGACCAGAAAAACTCCGCGGACGAATAGTCCGTGGCCCTTCGCTCATTCCGCGTCCGCTTCCTGCTCGGCTTCCTTCTCTTCCTGGCCGCGCTCTTTGTAACGCGCGGCCTCTGGCTGCCGGTCTTCGGCTACGCCCTCATCCACGACGATGGCCCCGCCAAAGCCGACCTCGCCGTTGTCCCGGCCGGCGATGGTTACGGCCCTCGCATGCTCCAAGCTGCCGAACTGGTCAAACAAGGCTACGTGCCGGCCGTCCTGGTGAGCGGTCCGGCCGGCATGTACGGCCAGTACGAATCCGATCTCGCCATCCCGTTCGCCGTCCGCCACGGCTATCCCGCCGGGTGGTTTATTCCCTTCCCCAACTCCTCGCTCTCCACGCGGGAGGAAGCCATCGGCATCCTCGCCGAACTGCGCCGCCGCAACGTCCACAGCTTTCTGCTGGTCACCAGCTCCTACCACACGGCGCGTGCCGCCCGTGCCTATCGTTCCCTCGCCGGCGAGTCTGGCGGAGGACTCACGTTCCGCACCGTCGCCGCGCCCGTCGAGTTCTTTCTCCCCGGTTCCTGGTGGCGCGTCCGTGAGGGCCGCAAAATCGTTTTCACGGAGTGGATCAAGACCATCGCCGCCACGTTCGGCCTCTGAGCATGTGGGAGTCGCTCTCGACCTTACGGTGCCTGGCTCTGCCCAGTCAACTCCTCCAAGCGCAGCCGCCCGGTGTAAATCGCCATCCCCAATGCGGCGTTCACTCTTATGTCCGCGAGCGCCCGCACTTCCGCGAGCGTCGTGATGCCGCCGGCCGCTGTCAGCTCCAGATCCGTGGCCGCGCGCAGACGCCGGAACCACTCCAGGTCCGTCCCCTGCATCATTCCCTCTTTATCCACGTACGTGCACAGAAACCCCGAGCAATAAGGCTCGAGCGCGTCCAGCACGTCTTCCGCCGCCAGTTCCGTCGATTCGCGCCAGCCCTTCACCACGATGCGCCCGCCCTTGGAATCGAGCGCCACCACCACCCGCTCCCGTCCCACTTCATCCCGCAGCCCCTGCAAGAACGCGGCATTCACGCCCGCCTTGCAAAACGCCGCCGTCCCCACAATCACGCGATGCGCTCCCTGCTCCACGAGAGCCCGTGCCCGTTCCACGGTCCGCACGCCGCCGCCCACCCGCGCCGTTGCCGCCGAGGCCGCCTGGCGCACCAATTGGTCGTTCGAGCCTCGATCCATGGCCGCATCCAGGTCGATCACCTGAATTTCCGGAAAGGCCGCGAACTTCCGCAGCATCTCCTCCACCGTCCCGCCTTCCAGCGCCTTCTCGCGCCCCTGCACCAGTTGCACTACCTTGCCATCCATCAAGTCGATGCACGGAATGATCACGCCGCCACCCGCACCGCGATGCCGCGCTTGTCCAGCTCCTCCTTCAACTGGTTCACCGTGTACGTCCCGTAATGGAAAATCGACGCCGCCAGCGCCGCATCCGCGCATCCTTCCGTCAGCACGCGCACGAAATGCTCCGGCTTGCCCGCTCCGCCGCTCGCAATCACCGGCACATGCGTCGCGCGCGACACGGCCGCTGTCAGCGCGCAATCGAATCCCTCCTGCACTCCATCCGTATCCATGGAAGTCAGCAGAACCTCGCCCGCGCCCAGTCGCTCGCCGCGCGCCGCCCAGCCCACCGCATCCATGCCTTCGTCGTCGCGCCCGCCCCGCGTAAACACGTGCCAGCCTCCGCCCGCGTGCCGCCGCGCGTCAATCGCCAGAACCACCGCCTGCGCCCCGAACTCCTCGGAAAGCTCCGT
>JBEKQS010000349.1:0-4259 GCA_049519475.1 Bryobacteraceae bacterium
CGGTTGGGCTACTTTGTGGGTTTTCGGCCCCATCCTGACTTGGGTGGTCGGTTATTTCTGGGGCTCGTTTGCCGCCAGTTTCAGCGCTGCGCTGGTCACCAACTGGTTCACCCTGCGCATCTACACCGATCGCCGCCTGGTGGAGCTGGGCCTCTGGTGGAACCGCGCATCGGCCGATAATCTGGCGCTCGGCCTCATCGGCGGCGCCGGCGCCGCGCTGCTGGTGCTGGCACCACCACTGGCCTTTGGAGCCGCGCGTCTGAGCCCGATCGCTGCCGCGGAACAGCCGTCGTTCGGCGCCGCCGTCTTTCTCACCACCGGCCTCATCATCGCCGCCACCGCCGAAGAACTGATGATGCGCGGATACGCTTTTCAGGTGCTGCTAGCCTCTTGCGGCACCTGGGCCACCGTCATTCCCGTCGGCGTAGTCTTCGCCCTGCTCCATTCCGGCAACCCCGGCGCCACCTGGTTTTCGGTCGCCAATACCACCGGTTTTGGGGTTCTCTTCGGATATGCTTTTGTCCGCACGCGCGACCTTTGGCTCCCCATCGGCCTGCATTTCGGATGGAACTTTACATTGCCCCTGTTCGGAGTGAACGTCAGTGGGCTTAGAATGAGAATGACGGGCCACGAGATGGTCTGGAGCGCCGGGAAGCTTTGGAGCGGCGGCGATTATGGTCCGGAGGCCAGCGTGCTGACTTCCGCCGTCATGATCCTGCTGGCATTCTTTATTTGGAAAGCACCCGTGCACCGGCAGCCCTCGCCCTTGACCGACCCGCCCGAAGCGAGTGAAGTATGCGAGCCTTCGCCTGCATTGCCGTCGTAGCCCTGTCGGTGCCCCTGGCGCCCGCGGCCGACAAGCTGAGCCTCGAGGACCGCATCGAGCTCACCCGCGGGCTCATGGCCGAATACGCCAACGCCAAGGTCCTGCTGCCCCGCTCCAAAAAGGCCCTCGAGTTCGACGCCGCCACCGCGACTTTCGATAAGAAAGCCTGGACCCTGATCGCCAAGGAAAACGGCCCCGCGGCCCGCACCGGCGATACCGTCCAGGTCACCAGAATCGATCTCGAAGCCGACCGCATCGTGCTCCAGCTCAACGGCGGCTACAAAGGCGGCCGCCACTGGTACGACAGCGTTCAAATGGGCGGCGGCATGGGCGGATCACCCAACACCGTTCCGGTCAATCCCAACTCCGACGTCAATGCCCCGGGCGGCACTTCCATCGCCATCGTCTTCCATGGGCCGCTCGAACCCATCAAGGCCGCCGCCATCAAGAAAATGCTGGCCTCGGTTCTCGATTTCGATCGCCACAGCGTCACCGAAGTCTATTCCCAATCGCTGCCCCCCGAAGTCCAAAAGGCCATCCGGGATAAGCACGTCCTGGTCGGCATGGATCACGAACAGGTCATCATGGCCCTGGGACGCCCGGTCTACCATCTGCGCGAAACCAAGGACGGCATGGAACTGGAAGACTGGATCTACGGTCAGGCTCCCGGCAAGATCACCTTCATCACCTTCAACGGCGACAAGGTGATCAAGGTGAAAGACGATTACGCCGGCCTGGGCACCCAGGTCGATCCCACCAAGAAATAGGGGCCGCGCTTGCCGATGTCGAACACAGCGCCATTCCGCCTCGCGGCCATTCTGTGGGCAGGCCTGATTGCGGGCGCCCTGGACATCACCGACGCCCTGGTTTTTTATGGCCTGCGCGGGGTCCCGCCGGTCCGCCTGCTACAGAACATTGCCGGCGGCCTGCTCGGGCGGAACGCCTTTCAGGGTGGCCTGGGTACCGCAGCCTTGGGCCTGCTGCTGCATTTTGTGATCGCTTACATGGCGGCCACCGTCTATTACCTGCTGAGCCGTAGCTTCGGGCTTCTCACCCGCCACTTCATCGTCTGCGGGCTGTTATACGGCCTGGGGGTCTATCTGTTGATGAACCACGTCGTGCTGCCGCTCGCGTTCGTCAACCGGAGCCCCTTGTCAGGGGTTGCGCTGGTCAACGGCGTCCTGGCCGTCATGCTGCTGGTTGGGTTGACAGTTTCGATCGTCGTCGCCCGCTACTCGCGGTAGCGCCTGTCATGGAACGGTCCCGCCATTCGGCGAGCCGGCAGGATTGCCTGCCCCACATTCCAGCTCCTGGCTCCTGACTTCCCAACATTCGACCGCTCTTGTCGATGTTGGCGCCGCAGGCGCCTGCTAAAGTTCCGGGCCGGACAGGACGATAAGATTGTTGTCCGGTCCCGGAGTTTCAGATATGGGAACTATCAGCAGTTCATTGCCCACTAGCACCAGCAACAGCATCGACACCAGTAGCAGTTCGTCCGGGAGCGGCAGTTCGACTTCCAACCCGACCGGGATTTTCACCGGTACCAGCGCCTACTCCCAGGATTTTCAAAACGTGATCAACCGCGCGGTAGCCATCGCGTCGATGCCCATCACACTCCTCACCGACCAGCAGACCGCCCTGACCAACCAGTCCAACGAGTTGAGCACCGTCGACAGCAAGTTTACGGCGTTGCAAACCGCCATCCAGGGGATTTCCGACGCCATGAGCGGCTCATCGTACCAGACCACGATTTCGGACCCCACCGCAGTGAGCGCCTCGGTCTCGGACGGAGTCCAGGAAGGCGTCTATGCAATCAATGTTTTAAATCCCGGCAGCTATGCCACCAGCCTCAGTACGAATACCTGGGACGCCACGGCCGATCCGTCGGGCAATCCCTCGACCTATTCGCTGGTGGTCGGCACCCAAAGCTACAGCTTCACGCCGTCGGACAACAGCGCCGCCACGGTGGTGTCGACCATCAATTCGCAATTCGGCAACATGGTCAACGCCACGGCTGTCAACGTGGGTTCGACCGCCAGCCCGGAATACGAAATTTCCCTGCAAAGCACGTCCCTCGGCCCGAACACCCTGGATATCCAGGATTCTTCCGGAAACAGCCTGCAAACCCAGCAGCAACCGGGCGAAGAAGCCGAATACCAAGTCGACAACTCCGGCGCGAACGTCTACAGCACTTCGAGCACGGTGAACATCGCCGCCGGCTTGAGCGTCGACATGCTGGCGACCAGCAACGGACCGGTGGACATTACGGTGACGCGCTCGACTTCGGCGCTGGACTCCGCGCTTTCCACCTTCGCCAGTGCCTACAACGCGGCGGCCACCGAGTTGGACAACCAGCGCGGCCAGACCGGAGGTCCGCTGCAAGGAAATTCCATCGTCAACAGCCTTTCCCAGGCGCTCGCCAGCATCTCCACCTACTCCTCTTCCGACAGCATCGGCAACCTGCACAACCTGGGGCTGGACTTGGGCGCCAACGGCCAATTCACCTACACCGAGACGACCCTGATGTCGACCGATTTCGGCAACTCATCCGGGGTCGACACGTTTCTCGGCTCGGCCACTGGCGGCGGGTTTCTTGAAGCCGCCACCAACACCATGACCAGCCTCGAAGATCCCACCACCGGGCTGATCAAGACTACCGAGGCGGACCTGACGTCGCAAATCTCCGCCCTCGGGACCACCATCAGCACCAAGCAGACCCAGGTGTCGAATCTGCAAACCCAGCTCCAGAACCAGATGGCCCAGGCGGACGCGGCGATCTCTACCATGGAGCAGCAGTACTCCTACCTGAACAGCATGTTTGCCGCCATGCAGACCGCCGACCAGATGTACGCAAACGGATAGCCCATGAACTCTGCGCCCACCGCAGCCATTCGCCGTGCCGTGGCCTCCGGAGATTTCCCCCGCGTAACGGTCTTGTGGAACGAATACGCCAGCCTGCTCCAAGGCGAAATCTCGCGCGGCGCCTGCACCCGGGCCCGCATGGCAGAGGCCCGCGAATTGCTCGAATGGTCGCGCCGCACGGTGGCTCTCGCCCGGGCTCACGCGCAATCCCGGCTGGACGCCCTCCGCGTGGCGGAGCAATACTTGCAAAAGGCTCCGCGATCGGCCGCCTTGCTGCGCACCTGCCTGTAAGCCCTGGCCCAGGGCGGGGCGGAAGGCGAGCCGAAGCGCGCTGTTCCGGAAGCCCAAACTGGCGGGCCTTCTGCGCATCGAAGAAGTTTCCCGACGGCTCCAGCGCCAAACCGATAAGGAATGCACCGTTCGGCCACGGAAGCGGCCAGCCGCCGGAACTGCGTAGCGAGCACAACGGCGGGAACGGCTGAGAGAACTTGCCGCTCAGGGCGCGTCAAACAGATGATCCGGAGGCTTGGCGACAGGCTGATGCGATCGTCGACGCTAATTGAGTTGCACT
>JBEKQS010000350.1:0-4244 GCA_049519475.1 Bryobacteraceae bacterium
TGGCGGGTATCAAAGAACACACTATAACACTACTTATGCCTCTGATAAACTCTTTTCTTATGGGTATTTGCCGTCGAGAGTTCGGCGCGTGCGTGCTGGGCGGCCTGGCCGCCGGGTGGCTGCCTGGCGCTTCCCCCCGCACTCGCTTGACGGTACTGGTACTTGCGGAAAGCCTGCGGGCCGATTCGCTCGATGCGGGCAATCCACAGTTTGCGTCCGGCGGATTTCGCCGGTTGCTCGAAAAAGGCGCCTGGTTCCCCGATTGCCGCCACCTCTCGAGCACCTTTTCGGCCTGCGGCATCGCCAACCTGGCGACCGGCGCGTGGCCTTCGCAACATGGCATTGTCGCCGATTCCTGGTATGATCGCGCCGCCGGGCGGGCCGTCGCGGCCTCCGAGGAAGATCTGCTGGCGACCACGCTCGGCGCGCAAGCGGTTGCGGCCGGCGCACGGGTTTCGGTGGTGGCCCTGACGCGTGCCCACGCCGCGCTGTTCGCCGGCACGCGGGGCGCGCGCTTGTTCTTCCAGGACGAGCGCGGCCGGTTTCGGGGGTCGGACAGCGCGCCCGACTGGCTCGACTCTTACAACCAATCCAAACCGCCCGAGACGGCACGCGGAGCCGCCTGGATGGCGGTCAATGCCGCGCCCGACGCGCCGCCGCTGCGCACGCTGACCTTCGAGGCTTCGCGGCCGCAGGAATTCCTCTCGCTGTACCAGGCTTCTCCGTTCGGGCAGACGGCGCTGTTCGATTTCGCCGGCGAATTGGTGGGGCGCGACAAGCTGGGACAGGGAGACGACCCGGATCTGTTGTGCATCATGGACGGCTCCGCCGCACTGCTCGGTTATGAGACCGGCGGACGCTCGCCGCTGATGAGCCAGATGGTGCTGCAGCTCGATCGCCGCTTGGAGACGCTGCTGAATCAGCTCTCGCGCGCCGTGGGAGAGAACGGCTTCAACCTGGTGCTGTCGGCGGCGCACGGCGCTCCGCCGGAGCCTCCGGCGACTGCGCGGCCTCGCATGGCAGTGGCCGGCGAAGCCATCGCCCAGGCGGTGGAAAGCGGAATCAAGAGCTTCGGGAGCCACGTGGAGAAGTACGTGTATCCTTTTCTGTATCTGAAGGGCGGCGAAGGCGACCCGGAAAACTTTCGCCTGCTGGCCGCGCGCGCCGCCATGGAACAGCCCGCCGTGGCCGGCTTCTACACCGCGCGCGGCGCCTGCTCCACGCACGATGAGTGGGAGCGACGCTTCCGCAACAGCTTCCACATGAAGCGCTCGGGAGATGTGATGCTGAGCTACCGGCCGGAATACGTGGAGGATTTCGGCGCGGGGCGGGGCGTCTCATACGGCTCGCTTTACAACTACGACGCGCGCGTGCCACTTTGCTTTTACGGCCCGCAGTTCCGCGCGGGTGTGTTCGAATCCGCGGTGGAGGCCGTGGACGTGGCACCGACGCTGGCGCGCGTGATGGGGATCGCCGAGCCCTCGTCGGCCGCCGGCCGCGTGCTGGGCGAGGCGCTGGCTCTATGAGTAGACTCGCGACTTCCGTCTGCGGCATCGCGCTGCGCAACCCCGTGATCGCGGCCTCCGGCACCTTCGGCTATGGCCTGGAGTTCGCGAAGCAGGTGGATCTGGATTCGCTGGGCGGTCTGGTAGTGAAAGGCCTGTCGCGAGAGCCCATCGAAGGCAACCCGGCGCCGCGCCTGTATGAAACGGCGGCAGGCATGATCAATTCCATCGGCCTGCAAAACGTGGGAGTGCGCGCCTTCGTCGCCGAAAAACTGCCCGCGCTGGCGAAGCTGCGGACGGCGGTTATCGCCAACATTTTCGGATACCAGACGGAAGACTACGTGGAAGTGGCGCGCGTGCTGGAAGATCACGAGGGGCTGGCGGCGTACGAACTGAACGTTTCCTGCCCCAACACCAAACATGGCGGCATCTATTTTTCGAGCGACCCCGCGCTGCTCAGTGAAGTGGTCTCCGCGGTGAAGCGGGTGCTGCGCCGGCCGCTGATCGTGAAGCTATCGCCGAACGTCGCAGCCATCGAGCCGCTGGCGCGCGCAGCGGAAGAGGGCGGCGCGGATGCTCTCTCGCTGGTAAATACTTTCGTGGCGCTGGCGATTGACGCGCACACGCGGAAGCCGCGCATCGGCGCAGGTTTCGGTGGGCTGTCCGGGCCGGCCATCAAACCCATCGCGCTGCGGCTGGTGTGCCAGGCGGCGCGGAGCGTCAAGATTCCAGTGATCGGGCTCGGCGGCATCGCTACCGGGGAAGACGCGGCCGAGTTTCTGATTGCCGGCGCGAGCGCCGTGCAAGTGGGGACGGCGACGTTCTGGGACCCGCAATCGCCGGCGCGGATCGCGCGGGAGTTGGGAGAGTTTCTGGAGCGCGAGGGGATCGGGAATGTGAGGGAGATTGTAGGGACGCTGGAGATGTAAGACGAGATGCCCGATCCTGGTTGCGGGCCGTTCCGCTCAGATCCGGTGGATCCTTTGCAGACCCGGCCAGCGGTCGAAATCACCGTCGAAACTCAGAATCGATCGAATGCCGTGGCGCTCCATAACCGCAATGTGCACGGCGTCGCGGGCCGACATCAGCGCACGATTCCGGACGATCTCCCCGGCGCGCAAAACCTCCGCTTTCTCGATGGGGAATACTTCGTCGACGATGTCCAACATAACCTGGAACGCCGGTCCGATGGCCTTGCGCTTTTCAATGGCAGTATACCGATGGAGAATCTCTTGCAGCACTTCAGCGTCAGTGACCAGACGCTGCCCGGCTGCAATCAGGCGCTCCAGGATGACTTGTGCCTCGGCCTTATGCGGATGAGCCGATCCAATCAGGTACATGGGGATGTTGGAATCGACGAAGATCAACTCTGGTACCCTCGCTCAATTTCGCTCAGCATCTGCTCAAGGTCAGCGGTAGGGAACGAGTACTTCGCGCCACGCCGAACCGCTTTCAACTTGGTTTCGGGGTCAATCACCGGTTGGCCGGCGCGCGCGTCCCGAAGCGCTCGCCGGACCCACTCACCCACGGTCAAGCGTTCACGCCTGGCCAAGCGCTGGATGTCCGACATTTCAAGATCGGGAAGCAGTACCTGAAGACGCTTACTCATAACGTGAGTATGACATAGTCATAGGCGGAGCATCCAGCGAAGCCGCGACCGTGAGGGAGCGTTAGATCCATAAGCGAGGCAGGCAAACGCTCCCTTACGGTCGCGGCTCCGATTGGGGCTTCCCGTAGATGCCGTCGAAATCGGCGAAGAAGCACTCCACGGCCAAGGCCGGCTCAGAGGTTCGCAGAAACTGAGCGGCGGTCTGAAGGTCGGCGGTCTGCGTTTCCACCAGCGCGCCGGGGTAGGCGCCGCAATCGCTGTGAGCAAACAGCCACACGCGCGCGGAGCGGTGCAGGCGCATCGACGCGCGGACCATGCGGAGCACGAAATCGCGGTCGGCTTCGACGTCGGGAGCGGCCAGGGCTTTTGCCGGGCCGGGGATCTTGATCTGGTCGTAGGTGAGGATGGCGCGGCGCTTCAGAAACTTGCGGAGGGCCAAATCGAAACGGGCGTCGAAGCAGGAGATTATGCAGGCGTCGGCCTGGTACACCTCCCGCGGGCAGTCGAAGTGGAAGAGCTTCTGCATGAGTGAAAATGAGGGCATGTGGGGCAGGCAATCCTACTTGCGGACGCGCTTTCCAGCGCGTCCAGCGCCGGCTGAAAAGCCGGCGGCAGCCAGGATTGGCTGCCCACATGGCTACCCGGCCTTGCGCTTGGCCTTCAGTTCGTTCAGCAGGCGGTCGATCTCATCCTGCTTTTCCATGGCGGCGAATTTGTCGTCCACGTTGTCGGCCAGCAGCTCGGACTTGGCCTGGGCGGTGGCTTCGGTGTGGTGCACTTTGGTCTTCATGCGGTCGAAGGCCGCGGCATTGGACGATTCGCCCATGTTCAGGCCGGCCTCGTTGGCTTTGTTCAGGGCCCGCGAGCGCCGGTGCTGGGCGATCAGCATGTCGCTCTTGGATTGCGCCTCCACGAGCTTCTGTTGCAGTTTGAGCAGAGCGCCCTTCAGGTTTTCCACCTGCGTCTTCTGGTCTTCCACCTGCTGCTTGAAACTTTCGGCGGTGGATTGGTAGCTCATGGACCGTTCCACGGCCGCGCGCGCCAGCGTATCGTCCTTCTTGTCGACAGCCAGCTCCGCGCGGCGCATCCATTGACGCGCGGCCTCTTCGCTTTCCGCCAGCTTCTTGTCG
>JBEKQS010000351.1:0-4193 GCA_049519475.1 Bryobacteraceae bacterium
CGCTCTCCCTGACCCGGCGAAGGCGGAACCGAACAGGAAACTGATAATTCAACGCGGAGGCGCGGAGACGCGGAGGAAAAAGAAGCAGAGTCAAAACCTGAGAGCGGCTGAGGAAGCGGAGGTCCTGCGGCCGGACAGGCGGCGAGAGGCCTGGCAAGTCAGGAGTTTGAGTTATTTTCGGAGTGCAGCCGAGGGCGCATGAACATGGGGTGAGAGCGGGTCAATAGACCAGCAGGCGCTCCATCTCGGCGACCAGGTTTTCGGTTTGGGGGAGGATGGCGGATTCCAGTTGGGGATGGTAGCCGACCCAGGTATCGAGCGCGCCAACGCGGCGGACGGGGGCGTCCAGACGGTCGAATAGTTCGTCGGCGATGCGCGCGGCGATTTCGGCGCCGTAGCCCCAGGAGACGCAGTCTTCATGCGCGACGACGACACGGTTGGTCTTCGCGACGGAGGCGTGGATGGCTTCCCAATCGTAGGGGGCCAGGCTGCGCAGGTCGAGGATTTCGATGCTGGCGTGGGCCATGCGCTTTTCCACCTGCATGGCGGCCAACAGCGTTTTTTGCACGAGCGCGCCGTAGGTGACGACGGTGAGGCTGTGACCTGGCTTGACGACCCTGGCGCGACCGAAGGGGATGGTGAAATCTTCGCCGGGATGCGGGGAGCGATTGTAGGGCTCGCGGTAGAGACGCTTGTGCTCGAGGAACAGCACGGGGTCATCGGCGCGGAGCGCGGTGCGGAGGAGCCCGCAGGCATCCAGCGCATTCGACGGGAAGATCACGCGCAGGCCGGGAATGTGAGTGAAGATGGACTCGCCGCACTGGCTGTGATAGATGGCGCCGCCGTTGAGGTAGCCGCCGATGGGAACGCGGATGACGGCGGGGCAGGAGAAACTTCCGTTGGAGCGCCAGCGAAGGGTAGCCAGCTCATCGCGGATCTGCATCATGGCGGGCCAAATGTAATCGAAGAACTGGATTTCAGCGATTGGTTTGAGGCCATTGGTGGCCATGCCGATGGCGCGGCCCACGATGGAGGCTTCGGCGATGGGGCTGTTGAAGGCGCGCGCAGACCCGAACTCGCGCTGCAAGCCGCCGGTGACTTTGAAGACGCCGCCTTTGCCTTTGACCTCGGCGAGATACTGCTCGCGCGAGCAATCGGCAATGTCTTCACCAAAGACCAGGATGTTGGGATTGCGGCGCATCTCCTCGCGCATGGCGGCGTTGATGAGATCGACCATGGTCATGGGTGCGCCGCGGAAGTTGGGCTCGGACGCGAACGCGTCGGAGGTGGGATCGATGGTTTCGGAATAGAGATGGCGCAGGGCGGTATCGGCGGCCGGCGGCAGGTCGTGGAGGGCCTGCTGGGTGGCGTGGTGGACCTCTTCATCCACCTCGTGAGTGAGGAGCTGCAGGCGCTGGCGGTCGAGGACGCCTTCCTCGACCAGAAATTGCGGGAAGCGAACGATGGGGTCGCGTTCGGCCTCGGCGTGGCGTTCGGCGGGGGGCTTGTAGAGGCGCTCGTCATCGGAGAGCGAGTGCGAATAGGGGCGCGTGACGTGGGCGTGGACGAGAGCGGGGCCGCGGCCTTCGCGGACCCAGGCGGCCGCCTGCCGGAGAGTGCGGAACGAAGCCAGAAAATCCGTGCCATCCACCTCCAGGCGGAGCAGGCCGGGGAAACCGGAGACGAGAGCGGAGATGTTGCCGCCGGCGGTCTCGAATTCCACCGGGACGCTGATGGCGTAGCCGTTGTCCTCAATGAGGTAGAGCACGGGCAGGCGCTTGAGGCAGGCGGTGTTGAGGGATTCCCAGAACTCGCCCTCGCTGGTCGAGCCTTCGCCGGATGTGACGAAAGTGATATCGTCGCCGGTGCGGCCGGCGTAGCGAGAGGCTTCCGCCCAGCCGATGGCCTGATTGTACTGCGTGCCGGTGGGCGACGAAACGCTGACGATGTGGAGCGCGCGGCTGCCCCAGTGGGAGGGCATCTGGCGGCCGCCGGACGCGGGATCATCGGCAGCGCCGACGGCCTGCTGGAGCATTTCATGCGGGGTGACGCCGAGGGTCAGGCAAAGCGCGCGATCGCGGTAATACAGGTAGAAGGCGTCATAGCCGGGGCGGAGAACGAAGCCGGCCGCCACCTGCACGGCCTCATGGCCTGCCGCGCTGATCTGAAAAAAGATGCGGTTCTGGCGTTTGAGGACGACTTCGCGATCGTCCAGGCGCCGGGAGGTATACATGAGGCGGAACGCGCGAATGAGCTGTTCCGGATCGAGGCCCTCATGAGCTGCGGCAGACGCGGATTGGGTAACAGGCGAAGTGGTAGCCACCGATGGCGAATCCCCCCCAACCAGTTTAATCGAGAAGCGAGGCAGATCGGGTGTGAAAGGACGGGGATTTGAGGTGCTGAGGCGACGGGGGCGTCAAGGAGTGCTAGAATCCAAAATCAGTCAGTCGTTGGAGGAATCCATGAGAAACTTCTTGTTTGTGCTGTTGCTTTCCGTTTTTGCGCAGGCCCTGCTCGCCCAGGGGGCGCCGCCGCAGGGGGCTCCCGACCAGCCGTACACACTGGAGTATTACTACAAGGTGCAATGGGGGCATCAGCAGGAATTCTTGCAGCTCTTCCTGAAGAACCACTACCCGCTGCTGCAGAAGATCGTCGAGAGCGGGCGCATGATCTCGGTGAAAATTGAACAGCCCAGCAACCACATGACCGAGGATGCAAGGTGGGATTATCGCGTGACGATCCGATTCAAGAACTCGACCCTGGCGACTACCGCGAATCCCGACGAAGAGAGGTTGATCAAACAGCTTTGGCCCGACCAGGAGACATACAAACGCGAGGAACAGCGGCGGTTCGAGATTTTGCTGGCCCACTGGGATCTACCGCTGACCGATATCACACCAGCGAAGAAGTAATTTACAAACGCGGGTCACGGTCTTCCACCGTGGCGCGTAGCAGTTCCACCAGTTCGGTGGCGATATCTTCGGGCAATTGGTCGTGCGTCAGGCTTTCACAGGTTGACGTGAGACCGATCACGCGGCCGAGGCGGCGCCAATCCTGAGGCAGCACGCCGCCGGCCTGTGTGAAGCCCGTCGAAAAATGCGGCTCGGCCAAGGGATGCGACGCCAAGTCGTAGCGCAGGAAGTTGGCGATGTCGGTAAGCGGTGAACTGGCAATCGCGAATTCCCAATCCAGGACGGCAACCACCACCCAGCGGCCCGCGACCTGGCGCGCGATGAGGTTGCGGCGGCTGAAATCGCCGTGGACCAGGCGGGGATCGGCGTCGAGCGAGGCCAGGCGGGGAGCCCATTGCCAGGTCAGATTGTGAATTCGATCACGCAGCTCCGCCGGCACGCGGCGCTCGAGGTTGGGCGCGGCGAGGCACAAATCGACGAAGCGGGGCATAGGGTCTGGGCCTTCGAGCAGCGGCGCAGTCACCGCCGGTCCAGGGCCGAGCCACCCGGCTTTCGAAAAGCCGAAGCGCCCGATGGCGGCCAGTGTTTCGCCGGCCGAAAAAGCGGCTTGAGCGAAGGCTTCGCGGTCGCCGCGCCGCTTCAGATCGAGCGGCCTGACGCCGTCCACGAATTGCAGCAGGGCGAAAGGCGGCAGCTCCTCCGAACCGCGCGGCGAAGCATGGATCACTTCGGGAACCGGAACCGTGCGGCGCACCAGGCGCATCAGGTCCATTTCTTTTTGGCACAGCGACGGATCGTGCTGGTAGATGCGGAGGACCAGGGATTCGGCTCCGGGATCAAGCGTCAGGAGGAGATTGGCGTTGCGGAGGCCATTCGCGAGCGGACGGCATTCGAGCACGCGGCTGCGCGGAAAGGCCGTGCGGGCCATGCGCTCCACGACTGACGGGGGCCAATCGAGGAGCGGGTCGGCTCGCACCCAGCGGGCTTGTGGGGGAGCGCCTGGGAGCATGAGATCCATCATCGCACCGAATCTGCGCTTTGGGACCTCCCGGAGAAGGAACAGGCGACGCCAGCTACGCGGCGCTTTCGGATCGCACCACCGAGACCTTCACCCGATAGCCAAGCGAGCCTAGGATGCGAATCAGCAGATCGGTGGATACGTGTTCGAGGTCATCGTTCAAGATGGCAGTCACCCTGGATCGCGAAGTGCCCGCCCGTTTTGCGATCTCCGCTTGGGTGAGTTTTTGCTTGCGCACCGCCTCTTGCAGGCGCTTGAGCAGC
>JBEKQS010000352.1:0-4193 GCA_049519475.1 Bryobacteraceae bacterium
ATTGTGGATGTCCTCCGGATCGATCGGCGTAATGAACGTCTGGTTCAGCCGCGTGAAGATTTCGTGGATCACCTCGTCGGCCTGCCGCTCGAGCACGCTGATCTCGGTGGCGCATCCCGCCATGCGCGAATTTCCCGCCTGCACCCCGGCCAGCAGCAGCCGCGACGCCTGCGAAATCAATTCAACTTGTTTCAGGAATAGGTGATAAAACTTCTCTTCGCGTGGAAGCAGTCTCATAAACAGGGTCTAATCGAGAGAACCCCATCTTAATCGCATTATCGGATCAAATTCAAGTTACAAATCCGTGACAATCGGCAGCAGCGCCGGCTTCTCCAGGTGCAGGAGCCGCGGGTCCAGCAACCGGCTCCCATCCACGTTCCCCATCGCCGCCAGAATGTTTTCCTTCAGGTGCGGATACTCCCGTTCCAGTTCCGTGAACATGCCGCGCAACGCCCGCCGCACCGTCCCGGTCTTCTGCGAGCAGCCGCACGGCACCAGCGGCACACCCATCTGTTCGGCATACGCCCGCGTGACGTCCTCCGTCACGAACACCAGCGGCCGGATCAGCCGGTAATCCCGATTTCGCGAGTTGGTCACCGCCGGCAGAGCGCTCAGCCGCCCCGTGAACATGGTGTTGCGCAGCAGCGCTTCGCAGAAATCGTCCGCCGTGTGCCCGAAGGCGATCACGTTCGCGCCCAGCCCCTTGGCGATCTCATACACCGCCCGCCGCCGGTACCGGCTGCACAAATCGCACCCATGGTCCGGCTCTTCCTCCAGCAGCCGCATCGACGGCGCATCCCGAAAGTACGTCCAATCCACGCCGCGTTCTTTCAGGTATTCGCCCAGCGGCTCGATCGGCCGCAGAAATTTCCCCTGTTCCACCGTGAACGCGCACACCGAAAAATCGATGGGCGCCCGCTTCTGCAACAGCAGTAGCGCCCCCAGCAGCGTCGCCGAATCTTTCCCTCCCGAGAGCGCCACCGCGACCCGGTCGCCATCGCGGATCATTTTGAAGCGCTCTACCGCTTCCCCCACCTTCCGCAGCAATGTCTTTTCCAATTCCATTTGCCTTTATGGTGGCACAATTGCGCGGTGGGACAGACGATCGGTTTATGTCGTCTGTCAACAACCGAGCTTCGGTGCGGCAATGACAGACCACGAAAACCGATGTCGCGGTAGGGATGCGAGTTTCCTCGCACCCCCCGCACGGATCCGTACGAGCGCGATTGACGCATACGGCTCTTACCTTGGATGAGTAGCGGCAAAGTTCTGCTCCGGGTAAAGATGCACCACCCTGGGGCGAGGCAGCCAGCGCGTGAAAAGACGACCCAGCCGGATGGCAGAGACTTTCCCGTTTTGTGAGCGCCGCTGTAACACCCGGCCCCAGTATCGGGCGATCCTCTCCCGAAACAGCCCCGAACTCGCCCAGTTACCCGGCACGCCGAAGTATTGGTAATGGCCGTCCAGCACACGTTTCAACCACTCCCCGACCTTCGGTACCGGCTCGTGCATACGACTGCGCAGCGTCTGCTTGATCTTTTGCAGTTTCGCCTCCAGTCGCTTCCTCGCCGTTTGTCTTCGGATCTTAAAGCGGCCTTGCCTGGTGGTATCGCAGCTGTGCGCGAACCCCAGGAACGTGAAACTCTCCGGCTTCCCTTCCCCCCGCGCCCCGCGCTCCCGTGCGGCGTTTGCCCCGAACTCGATCAACCGCGTCTTCTCCGGATGTAGTTCCAGCCCGAACTTCGCCAGCCGTTCCCCAAATTCCTTCAGGAATCGCTCGGCCTCGGCGCGGCGCTCGAACCCCACCACCAGATCGTCCGCGTAGCGAATGGCCATCACTTTGCCCTTCGCCACCTTTTCCCGCCATACCTCCATCCATAGATCGAAAACATGATGTAGGTACACGTTGGCGAGCAATGGTGATACCACTGCCCCTTGCGGTGTCCCTATCGTTGTCTCCGACCACTCGCCGTCCTCGCTCACTCCCGCTTTCAACCATTTCTGGATCAGGCGATGCATTCGCTGGTCGGCGACTCGGTGTTGGATGAAACGCATCGTCCATTCGTGACTCATGTTGTCGAAGAATCCCCGAATGTCCGCATCCACGATCCAGTTCACTCCCTTCCGTACGATCCCTACACTCAGCGCGTCCAACGCGTCGTGAGGGCTCCGTCCCGGCCGGAATCCGTAACTACGTGGGTCCGCCGCCCGGCTCGCGATTTTAGCGCCGTGACAGCGTGTTGCCTTCCCCTTCAGACCACAGGGTCGGCGACCTCAGTTCGTGGTTTTCGAAGCTCAATACCCTGCCCGTCGCTGCCCCTGCCTACGCTTCGGACCGCACCTCGCGATGCGCCCTGCAAGACTCGGGGTCAGGATGGATTCGCTGCTCCTTTCCTGTTGGACTCTTTCATTCCTTATTGCATGCCGGTTTATCCCGGCGCTCGGTCTGTCCCACCCGTTGCTACCATTACCTCATGCCCGCACCCGCCCGCATCCTCGCATTCGACATCCTCCGCCGCGTCGAATCCGGTGCCTGGGCCTCCGATCTTTTGCTCGCTCACTCCGCTGCACTCGATCCCCGCGACGCTTCCCTCGCCGCCGAGATCGTCTTCGGCGTCCTCCGCTTCCGCGCCCAGCTCGATTACCTGATCGAGCACTGTTCCGGCCGCCGCCAGAAGCTAGATCCCGAAGTCCGCATCGCCCTCCGCATGGCTATTTACCAGCTCCGCTACCTGGAGCGCGTCCCGCCCCACGCCGCCGTCACCGATTCCGTGGATCTCGTCAAACGGGCCCGCAAACGTTCCGCCGCCGGCTTCGTCAACGCCATCCTGCGCCAGGTCGATCGCGACCCCGTCGCCTGGCCCACACGCGAAATCGAGCTTTCCTGTCCCGAATGGCTGCTGGCCCGCTGGGAACGCCACTTCGGTTTCGAATCCGCCGCCGCCATCGCCCGCGCCGCCCTCCGCGAGCCCGAAAAATACACCCGCGCCGGTCGCACCCAGGACATCGGCTCGCAATCCATCGTCCCCTTGCTCCAACTCGCCCCCGGCCAGTCCTTTCTCGATCTCTGCGCCGCCCCCGGCAACAAAACCGCTCAAGCCCTCGAAGCCGGCGTCCGCGTCATCGCCTGCGATCTCCACCTGCACCGCATCGCCCAACTCAAGAACCTCACGCCCAACCTCGTCGTCCTCGACGGCACCGAACCCCTTCCCTTCGCCCGTCCCTTCGACCGCATCCTGCTCGACGCTCCCTGTTCCGGCACCGGCACGCTCGGCCGCAATCCCGAAATCAAGTGGCGCCTCACCGCCGCCGATCTCGACGACCTCCACCGCCGCCAGGCCGCCCTCCTCGAACAGGCTCTCCAGGCCCTGGCCCCCGGCGGAATTCTGGTCTACTCCACCTGTTCGCTGGAGCCTGAAGAGAACGAATCCGTCGTCGCCGCCGTCCCGCCCGACCAAATCACCGAGACCCTCCGCCGCCTCCCCGGCCGCGATCCCGGCGACGGCTTCTTCGCTGCGGTTGTTAGGCCACATTCCTAGACAGCAGGCCCCATACTCAAGAGAAAAAAACTGATCCGCTTTTCTCCGCGCCTCGGCGTCTCGGAGGTGAATTCTTCCCTTCTGGCTCCTGTCTTCTCTCTCCTATGATAAAATTGAGTTCAGCCCGCAAATGCTTGAAATTGTTCCCTCAATCCTGTCGGCGGATTTCGCCCGCCTGGCGGAAGAGATCGCGCGTGTCGAGCGCGGCGGCGCCTCTATCCTCCATCTCGACGTCATGGACGGCCATTTTGTGCCCAATCTCACCATCGGACCGCCGGTGGTCGAGTCCATTCGCAAAGCCACCCGCCTCCACCTCGACGTCCACCTCATGATTGAGAATCCCGATCGCTACGCCGCCGCCTTCGTCCAGGCCGGCGCCAATTCGGTCTCCGTCCACTATGAGGCGTGCCGCCATCTCGACGCCACTCTCGGCCTCATTCGCTCGGCCGGCGCCATGGCTGGTATCGTCCTGAATCCCGCCACTCCGGTCGCTGTTCTGGAGGACGTCCTGGAAGTGGCCGACTACGTGCTCCTGATGAGCGTCAATCCCGGTTTCGGGGGCCAGAAGCTGATCCCCTACGTGCTGGAGAAGGTGCGCAAGCTCGATTCCCTCCGCCGTCAGAAGAGGTTGGCGCTTCCCATCGAGATCGATGG
>JBEKQS010000353.1:0-4017 GCA_049519475.1 Bryobacteraceae bacterium
CTTCGACCACATTGTCGACGTGGTGTCGCACTTCTTCACCAAGACCCGCTGGACGCGGACTTTTCGCTTGATCCACGGCTACCCGTTGCAGTAGATTGTTGCAGACGTGGGGCAGGCGGTGCTCGCCCTTACGGGCTCCCTACAGACAGGCGGGAATGCCTGGAGCATTGAGCTGGAATAGAATGGTGCAGGGTCAAGCATGAAGAAACTTTACTGGAATCGGCTGGTTCTGATTCTTGCGGCGGCCTCCGCGGCGTTCGGCTTCCAGAGAGCCAAAGAGCCGGAAGCGGCGCGGTGGAAGCAAGAGGCCGCGAGAGTCACTATCGTCCGCGACGATTGGGGCATCGCGCACGTCTACGGAAAAATGGACGCCGACGCGGTGTTCGGCATGGAGTACGCACAGGCCGAGGACGACTTCAACCGCGTCGAGACGAACTACCTCACCTCGCTGGGGCGCCTGGCGGAGGCCGAAGGGGAGTCGAGGATCTATCAGGACCTGCGGATGAAGCTGTTTGTCGACCCCGCGGAGCTGAAGAAGAATTACGCGGCCAGCCCGGCATGGCTACAGAAGCTCATGAACGCGTTTGCCGACGGCTTGAATTACTACCTCTACAAGCACCCCGAGGTGAAACCGCGCGTGATCCAGCGGTTCGAGCCCTGGATGGCGCTTTCCTTGACTGAGGGAAGCGTTCCCCTGGGCGGCGACATCGACAAGGTCAACCTCGGCCAGCTTGCGGCATTCTACGGCAAAGCCCCGGTCAGCCAGCAGGCCGCGGCGGAGGAGTACGACGAGGAGCCGGGGGGATCGAACGGCGCGGCCGTCGCGCCCGCGAATACGGTGGACCATCACGCGCTGCTGCTGATCAATCCGCACACCTCGTTCTACTTCCGGTCGGAGCTGCAGATGGCGAGCGACGAGGGACTGGATGCCTACGGAGCGGTGACGTGGGGGCAGTTCTTCATCTACCAGGGATTCAACGAACGCGCCGGCTGGATGCACACCTCGAGCGGCGTGGATGCGGTGGATGAGTATCTGGAAACGGTCGTCAGGGAGGCCGGCGGATTCTATTACAAATACGGGAACGAAGAGCGGCCGATGGTGGCGACGGAGATCACGGTGCCGTACAAGACCGACACCGGGATGGCGGAAAAGAAGTTCACGGTTTACCGCACGCATCACGGGCCGGTGATCCGCGAGGCCAACGGCAAATGGGTGACGATCCGGCTGATGCAGGAGCCCATCAAGGCGCTGACGCAATCGTACACGCGCACCAAGGCGAGAGACTACAAGACGTACCGGCAGACCATGGAGCTGAAAGCGAACTCGTCGAACAACACGATCTTCGCGGATGCCGACGGCGATATCGCGTACTTCCACGGCAACTTCATTCCGCGGCGCGATACCAGCTTCGACTGGACCAGGCCGGTGGATGGCGGCAATCCGGCGACGGAGTGGAAGGGACTTCTGGATGTGGATGAGACACCGCACCTGCTGAATCCGAAGAGCGGCTGGCTCTATAACAGCAACAACTCGCCCTGGTCGGCGGCGGGACCGAGCAGCCCGAAGAAAGAAGATTATCCGGTTTATGTGGAGCAGGGCGGCGAATCGGCGCGGGGATTGCATGCGGTGAGGGTGCTCGAGAACAAGAAGGATTTCACGCTCGACTCGCTGATCGCCGCGGCCTACGACAGCTATCTTACGTGGTTTGAGAAACCAATGCCGGCGCTGATCAAGGCGTGGGACGCGACTCCGGACAGCAATCCGCTGAAAGCGAAAACGGCCGGGCAGATCGCGCTGCTGCGCGCGTGGGATCTGCGGTGGGCGGTGGGGTCGGTGCCGACGTCGCTCGCAATCTTCTGGGCCGAGGATGTGCGGCGGCGGGTGGGCGGCGGCGGGCGAGGCTCGGGCGTGTCCCCGGACGAATCCATCAGCCGGGCGCCGGCGGAGCCGCTTCTGCAGGCGCTGGCGGCGGCGTCGGACAGGCTGGCCGCCGACTTCGGGAGCTGGAAGACGCCGTGGGGCGACATCAATCGATTCCAGCGGCTGAACGACGAGATCGCGCCGCGGTTTGACGACGCGGGGCTGAGCATTCCGGTGGGCTTCCCGTCGGCAACCTGGGGGTCGCTGGCGTCATTCGGGGCGCGCGCGTACCCGGGGACGAAGAAGTGGTATGGCTCGAGCGGGAACAGCTTCGTCGCGGTGGTGGAGTTCGGCAAGACGGTGCGGGCCAAGGCGGTGACGGCCGGCGGGGAGAGCGGGAACCCGGCGTCCAGGCACTTCAACGATGAAGCTAAGCGGTATGCCATGGGGGATTTGCGCGAGGTTTACTACTACCGCCCGCAACTCAAGGGGCACACCGAGCGGGAGTACCATCCAGGAGAGTGAGGGGCCCTTTTTAACGCGGAGGCGCGGAGACGCGGAGGCAAAAGAAAGAAAGTCAAGACCTGAGAGCGCTGAGGAAGCGGAGATGAGTCCGTTAGCGCGCTTCCAGCGCTTCCTGGTACACCGCCGTGAAGAAGTCCCGCGAGGAAGGCGAACAGCCGATATGGAGGTTGGCGCTTCCCTCCTCCACAAAACCGAGGTAGCCGTCCCAACCCAGGTCATCCAGGACGAAGCGCAGGCATTCGAGCTCGCCCGGCGGCAGGCCGGAATAATCGATATCGAAAACCTGCCCGGAGGCGTGCGCCCGGGCTTCGCGCTGCGAAGACAGCAGCGCATCTTCGGCTTCCACCAGCGATGTCACCGGCAGCGGCTGGAAGAACTGAGGCTTGGGGCGCAGGCTGTCGTAGAGGCGGCGGGTTTCAAAGGCCACGTAGGCCAGCGTGCCGAGAGCGGCGGGCGAGGCCACGGACGGGCTGCCACGATCGAGGTTCAAGGAGTAGCCGAAGAAATCCGGCCGGTCGAAGGCCGGGGCCAGGGTAGCGGCGGAGCGGATGTCTTCGCCCGTATGGAAGATCAGGTCGTCGCGGCGCAGCCAGACGGAGAGGCGGTGCGGCGCGCGCGGCCCGGCGGCGAACTCGCTCTTGAACTCGCGCTGCAACGCGGTGAAAGCGGCTGGATCGCGGCGGTAGAGATCGAGCAACTGCTCGGCGCGCCGGATGCGGAAGTAATAGGTCGGGGAATAATCGCGCTGCATCTGCTGGCTCACGGCCTGATACAGTTCGCGGTTCCAGGCGGGGCTCGACGAGAAAAACATGCGGGGAACGGTGACCTGGTCTTTGGGGATGCCGTGGGCGCGGCGGGTCAGTTCGAGCATCTCGCCCACGCAACCCTGTCCGCAATGGTAAGCGAAGATGGCCCAATCGCGGCCGCCGAACTTCTGCTCCATGCCGGCCAGGTAGGCGGCGGCGGCGGGGATGGCGCGGCCGGGCGACAGACGGTCGTCGCGGACCGTGACGGTATACGGCACGCGGTGCGTGACCGTCTTGAATTTGGGAGTATGGCTCTTGGTGGAGACGGCGACTTTTTCGCGCGTCACGTGGTAGCGCGTGGCGTGGAGGACTTTGAGGCCCATGGTGCGCGCGGTGGCTTCCGAGATCTGCATGATGCCCTTGGGGCCGGAAGGGCTCTCGGCATGCGGGTCGCCCCAGCTTTCGAGCCAGGCCACCGCTTCAAGCAGCGAGACGGGAAATCCGCTGTGCTCCGCGGCGGACCGGAACAGCCCCCGCAGCTTGGCATCGGCCGTGATGCGGCGGGCGCCCGCCAGCGCTTCAGGCTCGCGCATGATGGCGAAAGTCTGCGATTCGATCATGTGCGCCGCGCGCAGGTCAACCTGTTCGGCGGACAGATCGTCGCGATCCGCGCCGATCCCGATGATGCGATGAGCGGGGGAGAAGTACGCCGGCGTGGCGTCTTGCACGCGCGGCGCCAGGATCAACAGAAACATAAAGAGCAGACGCATCGATACCTCTTCAGACGCTCAACGCACCTCGATGGTAACGCCAATCCGGCGAGCATCACAGTTCTAAAGACTTTCTAAAGACTTTCTCAACGCGGAGACGCCGGGACGCGGAGAA
>JBEKQS010000354.1:0-3943 GCA_049519475.1 Bryobacteraceae bacterium
ACTGAAAACCGTGCGTCGATCCAGGTGTCGACGGCCTGACCGTCCATGTAGAGAGTGAACTCACCGCCGCGAACACGGAGGCGTACGGTGATGGCAGTTTTGCCGCCAGGCGACGGCTTGGCCGCCGATAGGGGACGAATAGGCAGAGTAACGGCCGGCGAGGCAGCGCCACCTACCACGGTGGTGCGGCTGAAGGTAAATCCATCGCCCGGCACCACCGCGATGGTGCCTTGATAGTAGTCGTTGAAATCGTGTGCGCGGTAAACCCAGTTGATGCTGTGGTGTTCGATACGCGCCAGAAACTCGAGATCGTAATCGTCGAGTTCGATGGAGGGCCCGAAGAGCGCCAGCGAACCTGTGCGGACGCCGGCGATATCCAACTTCCAATCCTGCACGCCGCCCAGCCAGTTGGTCCAGCCGTTGGCAAAATGTTCCTCAAGCGGCGGGGCCGCCGCCGGAGCCGCAACCGCGGCCTTCTGCCTGGGCGTTTGGGGACCGCCGAAGGGCACGCCGCCCATCAGCGAGCCGTGCAGGGCTCGCGGCGCGTACTCAAAGGTGTTTTCCTGCGGCTCGAAGGCCACTAGCGTGAGGCGCTGCGCCGATTCCAGGCTGGCGGCGCCCGGCCGGGAAGCGATCAGCGATGCCGAGGAGCGGCTGAAGCCCACGCCGTCTTCATGCGGGCGGAAGCCCGGGGTCAGAGGATCGGCGCCATTCCAGCGCAAAGTGGAGCAGCGCACGACGCCGTCGGCGTTGCGCAAATCGCATGCGGCGGACGGAATGGCGCCCGGCCACAGAAATGCCGCGGCGCCGGTTCCCATGGTGCGAGGCTGGTAGACCATTTCGCATTTCGCGATTCGTCTGCCTGCGTGACGCGGTCCGGCCTCGATCTTGCGCGCCGGCGGCGCGACTTCCCGGGGCCGCTTGGAAAAGGGCATCGCCACAGGGCCGGGCTTGGCTAATTCAATGGCCGGCCGAACGGGTTCCGGAAGGCGGAAACCGGCGGACGCCGACACGCGCAGTTCGCTTCCCTTCACAGGATGGTTCGGCAATGCATGCGTTCGCTGCGAAGATTTGAGAGAGTGTGCGCCGACCGGTGTAATGGAATAGCGCTTGTGGTTCCCTGACCCAATGTGTACCCGCAACGGTGGATGCCGCAGGATTCCGAACGCTCGCGGATCGGCGTCGGGCTTCAGAATGCGGTCGCGCACGATGGCTTTGCGGGACTGCGGGATCTGGACCGAAAGCTTGTGGCTGCGAGGGAGCGGCGGGACGACGCCGCGGCCGCCGCTCATGGCAAGCGGTAACGAGCGCGGCTGCGCAGCTAAGGCGACCCTCACACAATCTAACTTCGCGGCTCTATCGCTGCGCTTGGGAAGGCGCGGCACAAACAGACCCGCGGGCGTAGGCTTGAAGCCATTCATGGACGGGCTTTGGGCCGGGATGCGGGCCGGTGGATAACTACGCGGAGCAATATTGCAGTCGGTGAGCAGGAACTCCGCGGAAATCTGTTTGGCATTCTCACGCCGCCGCATCAGGCTGGCGACTTTGTTCGCCTCCATGAGCCGGTCCATCCCCAGGCGGAGACGGTATTGATTGCGGTGTTCGCGGGAACAGAAATCACCGCCGGAGCCGACCGCAAAGCGGCTGAGCGGTTTGCCACATAATTGGCATGTTCTCGCATTCATCGTGGATTATTATGGCACAATACTTCTGAAATTATACAATAAATGGCGAGAGTACCAAATTGATATCTAATGTTAACTCATTTTGTTTCCATACGATACTGGAAATAATATAGCAAAAAAGGTACGTTAAAAAAAGGAAAATCCTAGTAGAATTAGTAACCGGAGAATCTCATGACTGAGTCTACCGCTCGCGCAGAACGCCTCGACTTACCTTCTTCAGGAGGGGCGTATTATATTTGGCAGGTTCCACAGAAACCGATCGCGGTCCGCCTGCCCCTGGCGCTGATCGACCGCCTGGAGCAACAGACCGTAGAATCATTCCGGTCGCTGACGTCGCGCGGATCGGAGATTGGCGGCCTGCTCTTGGGTGGGATCGCGCCGGGAAATCCGGCAACCGTGAGCGTCGAAGACTTCGAGTTGATCCAGTGCGACTATAGCCGAGGTCCGCTGTACCGGCTGTCCGACGCGGACATGAGCCGGTTTGAGAGAGCCATCGAGCAGCACGGCTCGGGCGCCGGGCTTCGCGTGGCGGGATTCTTCCGCAGTCATACGCGCAAGGGGCTATCGCTGGACGCCGAAGACATGGCCTTCTTCGAGCCGCGCTTCCACGATTCCCATCATATTGTATTGCTGGTGCGTCCGTTCGCCACCAAAGCCAGCGCCGCGGGAATCTTCATTCGTGAAAACGGCCGGATCGCGGGAGACGTTTCCCTGCTGGAATTCCCGTTCCGTTCCGCGGAACTGGGCAGTGGGTCGCGCAGACTGGGTTCGGATGCGGCGCCTTCCGCTCCGCCTCAGTCGCACGCCGCCGACCCGCCGGCTGCCAACAAGGCACCGGCCCGCGCACAGATCGTGCCTATTGCATCGCGGCGTGAGATGCCGGCACCGGAACAGGAAGTCAAGCCGGCTCAACCGAATCCGCCGGCGCCGCCTCCGGTGGAAGCAAAAGCGCCCGCGCCGCAACCAGCGCCGGCTGCGCCAGCCGCCAGGATTGCTCCGGCCACCCCTCCGCCGGCACCACCAGCAGCCAGGGTTTCCCCGGCCCCTGCGCCATCTGCCAATGCGGCCGCGACTCCGCCACCTCCGCCAGCGGCGAAGAGCACTCCGCCGGCGCCGAGAGTAGCGCCCGCTCCCCAAACTCCGCCCGCGAAGGTTGCGCCGGCTCCGGCAGCCCCTGCAGCCAAGATCGCTCCCGCGACTCCGGCAGCCAAGATTGCTCCCGCGGCTCCGGCAGCTAAGGCAGCGCCGGCCGAGCTACCCAAGAAGAAGGAAGAGGAAAAAGCCAAAGAGAAGGTGGTTGCACCACCGGCGCCGGCTGTAAGAGTTCAGGAAAGCCCGGCGTTCTCCGCCATCGCACGGCCCGCCGCCAACAAGAACAAAAAAGTGCGGCTGATGGTCGCCGCCGCCCTGGGCATGCTCGTCCTGGTGGGCGGATTCCTGTTCGTCTATCCGGCTTTGCTGCATCGCGGCGATCGCAGCCAGACAGCCGCACAGCAAGATTCTTCGCCGCTCGGCCTGCGTATCGAACGGACGGCCGGCGGACTGCTGCTGGAATGGAACCGCGACGCCGCCGTCATCCAGCACGCGTCTAAGGTGGTCCTCTCGATCACCGACGGAGAGCGTCACGAGAACATCGAGATGGATCCCAACCAGGTGCGCACGGGCAGCATCGTGTATCCGCCGATTTCGGGGGATGTAAGCTTCCAGATGGAAGTGGCCGACGCCAAACAGTCCAGAGTCACGAGCGAATCGCTGCGGGTGCATGATCCGCGGCCTTCGCCTTTGGCCACCTCGCCGACGCCTGCCCAAGGCCCGCAACCCGGCGCCAAGCAGAACACTCCCGGCAAGAGCCAGAACGGCGAAAGCGCGGACGGGCCATCCACCGAGTCCACTCCAAGACCGCAGGATGAGCAAGCAGTGGCCCGCAATACGACACCGGTGAAGCAGTTCGATAAGGAGTCCCTGGCGCAGCGGCTACATCCGCCGGCGCCGGCGGACATGGCGGAAGCTCCCGCGGAAGTCCGGGCAAATACTTCAGCACCGGGGAGTCTTGGCTCGATCATGTCGGGGGCGGCTAGCGCGCCGGCGGCGCCGGCGAGGCCCGCGCCGGCAAGGCCCGCGGACACTTCCGCTTCGGCCGCGAACGCCAGTTCGGGCGGCCAAATCATCCCGGCTGAGGCGATGTACAAGAAGGCTCCCGAGTATCCCAAGGTGGCGCGGCAGATTGGCGCCAGCGGCGTGGTGGAAGTGGAAGCCAT
>JBEKQS010000355.1:0-3928 GCA_049519475.1 Bryobacteraceae bacterium
ATCCAGCGTCGTCAACCCCGCAGATGCGGTTCAAATCATTGGCGGCCGCCCCGTAATAGGGTCCGAAAACATCCGGAGACACGCCCGGCGAAAAGTCCGAGAGCCCCGGCCGCCGCAACGCCATATTTCATTTCCCACTCATAAGCCAGAATTGTCTCGATTTTGGTGGGGCAGACCCCTGGTCTGCGCGCGACCCCCCGGTCGCGCCGCCGCAACAACGAAGCCTGTCGGGATGCCTGCCCCCTTTAAAGCGAACCGTATTGTGGTTAAGGGCCGAGCGGTCTGCTTTCTCTTCGCTCCGAGGGACCGGCCATGATGCGCCGCGGCAAGTGATCCGGTTCACAGAGCGAGTGAGGTCACGTCGGGCTCGTCCGGGTGGCGCAGCGGCGTGACGGGGTCCAGGAACTTCCAGAGCACTATGGCCACCAGGTAGATGGCGGCCGACACGTAAAACGTGATGTTCCAATTGGCGTGGAACCAGCGCAGCAAATAGCCGTTGACGGTGGCGGCAATGGCGCCGCCAATGTTGCCCCACATGTTCATGGCGCCGGAGACGGTGCCGGCGCAAGGGCCGCCAATATCCATCGCGGCAGCCCACGAACAGGGCATGGAAAGGTCGGCCGCAAAACTCGAGACGCCAATCGCCAGAACCGCCGGCAGCGCAGATTCGATGTACGTGGAAAGCAGCAGGAATCCGGCGCCGGCGATGAACCCGATGGACGCCACCGTGCGGCGGGCGCGCGCCACGCTGCCGTTGCTGCGCGCCAACCGCGCGGCGGCGAAATGGCCCGCCAGGCTTCCCAAGCCGCCAAAGAATAACGGCAGGACCGCCAGCCACTTGGCGGAATCGAGCGGCAGGTGGCGGCCGCGCTGCAAATAACTGGGCAGCCACGTGATGTAGAAATACCATCCGTAGGAGAGACAGAAATACTGCCACATCAGCAGCCAGACCTGCCGGGAACCAGCCAGGCGCAGCCAGGGCACATGCGTATGGCCGGCGGCAAGCGCGGCCTCGTCGCGGAGCAACTCGCGCTCGGCGGCGTTCAGGCTGGGGTTGTGAAGCGGGTTGTCGCGAAACCAGAACCAGAACGCGGCGGCCCACAGGACGCCCAGGCAGCCGAAGATTTCAAAGGCGTGGCGCCAGCCGACGCGCCCCATCACCATCGCCACCAGCGGCGGCGTGAACGCGCCGCCCCAGCGCGCGCTCAGCCACATGATGCCTTGGGCGCGCACCCGTTCATCGGGCGGCAGCCAGATGGTGAACGCCTTGGTGAGGTTGGGAAAACAGCCGGCTTCTCCCATGCCGAAGAGGAAACGCGTCACGGTGAGTGAAACCACGCTGAACGCCCATCCGGTGGCGGCGGTGAAGAAGGACCACCAGGCGACCACGCGCAGCAGGACTTTGCGGGGGCCTATCCAATCGCCCAGGAAACCGCCGGGGATTTCGAACAGTGCGTAGGCCCACGCAAAAGCGCTGAAGGCCCATCCCATCTGGACGTCGTCGAGCCCCACATCATGTTGGATGGATGGCGCGGCGGTGGCGATGGAGACGCGGTCGATGTAGGTGATTACCGCCAGGGAGACGGCGAACACGATCACCCAGTAGCGCACACGCGTGGCGCGGACGGCGGGCGGCAGCATCGGTTAAATGCTCCTCGGGCGGATTCCAAAACGATAGACCAGCGCGCCGGCGCCAATGGTTCCGAAGGCGCTGATGGACGCCCAGGGGTGTTGCACGAGGCCGAAAACCACCATGCCGGCGCCCACCAGAATATAAGAAGCGGGAATCAGCGGCCAGGCGAAATCGAGGGCGCGCAGGCGCTGCCAGCCCGGACGGGTGCGGCGAAACACGAAGACCGATGCCACCGACAAAACGGTGAACAGCGTGAGACTCATGCCGATGTAGATGACCAGATCGGGAAAGGGAGTGGCCGTCATCAGCATGGCGCAGAGGCCCTGGCTGACGATGGCGACCACAGGGGTGCGCCAGCGCGGATGCACCTTGGCGGCGGCGGCGAAGAAGGCGCGATTCTTCGCCATGGCGTAATAGACGCGCGGCCCGATGGTCACCTGCGCACTGACGGTGGAGACAATGCACACCGCCATGAGAGCGGAGAACGCGCCGCCAACATTTAGCCCGAAGAGATTTCTGGCGGAGATGCCCCCGATGGCGATTTCGCCCTTCATTTGTTCGAGAGGCGTGGCGTAAATGAAAATCAGATTGAGCCCCAGGTAGAGCACCGCGACGATGGCGGTGCCGGCGGCCAGCGCGGCCGGCAACGTGCGTTCCGGGCGGCGCACCTCTTCGGCGACGTAAGTGGCCGCGTTCCATCCGCTGTACCCCACCATCACCCACAACAGGCTGACGATGAACTGGGTAGGCAGGGCGGCCAGGGAAGTGCGGACGGCCGGTTGCGAGAAGTGGCCCCAGCTTCCGGCGCCGAAGGCAAAGCCGAGCACCACGAAGCCGGCGATCACGATCAGCTTGGTGGAGGTGAGCACGTTCTGCACTTTGGCGGTGCGGCTGACGCCGAAGCAGTTGAGCGCGGTGAAAGCCGCAATCAGCGCCGCGGCCGCCACCTGGCCCGCGCCCAGGCGCACGGTGAAGATGCCCGAACCGAGAACCAGCGAAGCGTTGACCTGCTTCAGATTGGGGGAAAAGTATCCGAGGTAATCGGAGAAGGCCAGGGCAGCGGCGGCAATGGGCGCGGAAAAGCCGGCGAAGAAAGAGACCCAGCCGGTCATGAAGCCCCATTCCGGGCCGAAGGCGTGCGTGAGGTAGACATACTCGCCGCCGGAGCTGGGGAAGTTGATGCCCAGTTCGGAATAGCTCAGAGCGCCCGCGATGGCAAAGAGCGCGCCGACGCTCCAGCAGGCCAGAATCAGGCCGGCGCTGCCCAGATCGCCCGCCATATAGCCGGTGGTGGTGAAGATGCCCATGCCGACCATGTTGGAGATGACCAGGGCGGTGGCGCTGAAGAAGCCGAGCTGGCGGATCAGGCCGGGGACATTTCCGCGGGCGGCGCCTGGCGACAGAGGGTTGGGCATTCGGGACCTAAGAGTTAGGATAAGATATTCCTGAAACAAAAATGTCCCGAAAAACATTCGCCCTGGGCGCGGCTCTGATTACTTCCGTGCGGCCCACGCCAGGCCATCCGGGCCCCGGCCGGTCTTGACCTCACCAGTTACCGTCATGGTCTTCAGATCGATCACGGCAACGGCATCGCGCGAGTTCAACGTAGTGTAGACATGCAAGCCGTCGGGCGCCATCAGAAGGCCCTCCGAACTGGCCGGCAACGCGATTCTCTTGTGCTCCTGGCGAGTGGCCGCGTCCACCACCAGCAAATCGTTGCCGCTCAAATCCGACACAAAGACGTACTTGCCGTCCGGCGTGATCTTCAGGCGGTTGGCGGATCCGGTGGATGGGAGCGTCTGCACCACCTTCTTGCTCGAGACATCGATGATGGAGATGGTACTGTCCTGCGCGTTGGCTACCCAGAGTTCCTTACCGTCGGGAGACAGGTCGAAGCCCTCGGATCCCCGGCCGACCGGGATATTGGTTACGTTCCAGTCCGGCACACCGCCGCGACCGGGCGGTGGGCCGCCTGGGCCACGCCCGCCGGGGGCTCCAGGGGGACCTTGACGACCTGGACCGCCTGGACCACCCGGACCGCGTCCAGGCCCCTGCGCAACGCCCTGCTCGATGATGCTGACGGTCGCGGAACTGACATTGGATGTGAAGATTGTCTTGAGGTCTTTGGAAACCATCACCATGTGGGTGCGGTTCTGGCCGGTGCCCATGACCCAGTCGATCTTTTGCGTGGAAGGATCGTAACGGCCAACCACCTTTGCCGCTTCGGCGGTGAAGTACAACTTGCCGCCGGCAAAGACCAGTCCGTGAGGTGCGCGCAACGCGCCCAGATCGATG
>JBEKQS010000356.1:0-3889 GCA_049519475.1 Bryobacteraceae bacterium
CAATTGACCGGGAACCACGACCATCCGCTGCCATCGCAAGTCTTGGAAGCCATCCGGCAGTTCGATACCTGCAACATCGCTAACGCCATCGAAAAGTTCGGTGTCCGGCTTCGCAATGAGGGCTATACCAGGCCCGGTTTGCAGTGCGTGACCGGCGGCTGTCCGCGCTTGCTGGGCTATGCCGCCACCGCTAGAATCCGTTCCTCCGACCCGCCCGTGACGGGAAACTCCTACTTGGATCGCACCGATTGGTGGGTCGGCATTCAAAGCCTGCCCGCGCCGCGCATTGCCGTCATCCAGGATCTCCACGCCGAATCCGGCCTGGGATCCGTAATCGGAGAAGTGCATGCCGCCGTTCTCAAGGCCTTGCAGTGTCAAGGCGTGATCACCGATGGAACGGTTCGCGATATCCCCGCCGTCACTCGTATGCAGTTTCCCATGTTCGCCCGCGCGCCAGCCGTCTCCCACGCCTACAGCCACATCGTCGACTACGGTCAACCCGTCCGCATCTTCGGACTCGAAATTCGCCCGGGCGACTTGCTCTTCGCCGATTGCCACGGCGTGGTTTCCATCCCCCGCCAGATCGCGGCACAACTCCCCGAGGTGGCCGCCCGCATCCGCGCCCAGGAGCAACGCATCATCGGCGTTTGCCAGTCGCCCGGCTTTTCAACCGAAAAACTCCTGGAAGCTATCCGCACCACGGATCGAGAAAACTGAATGCGCACATCGATCGCTCCTGTCTTTCCCCTGTTACTCGCCGCATGGGGTTCGTTTCTGCTCTCTTCCTGTGGCGGCAACAAAGACGGGCAGGCCGGCGCCGCGGCCGCCTCTGAAATCCCCACCGTCGCCGTTGCTAAAGCCGCTACCGCGACCCTTTCGCGCGATCTCATCCTCACCGCCGAGTTCAAACCGTATCAGGAAGTCGACGTGATGGCTAAAGTCTCTGGTTACGTCAAGGAGATCCGCGTGGATGTGGGCGACCGCGTGAAGGAGGGCGACCTCCTGGCCACCCTGGAAGTCCCCGAAATGGCCGACGACCTCAGAAAGTCCCAAGCCGGTGTGAGGCACAGCCAATCCGAAGTGGCGCGCGCCCAGGATGAGATCGCACGAGCCAAATCGGCCCACGATATCGCGCACCTTTCCTATGACCGGCTCTTCCAGGCGTCGCAGAAAAAACCTGGGTTGATTGCCCAGCAGGAAATCGACGACGCCCAAAGTAAAGACCTGGGCGCCGAAGCCCAGCTCGCCGCCGCCAACTCCGCGCTCGCCGCCGCCAGACAGCAGGTGGATGTCGATCAGTCTTCCACCGCCAGAGTTCAGACCATGATCGACTATGAACGCGTCATCGCTCCCTTCGCCGGGGTCGTGACCAAACGCTATGCCGACCAGGGCTCCATGATCCAGGCCGGTACCGCCTCGCAAACCCAGGCCATGCCCGTGGTGCGGATCTCTGAAAACGGGCTGCTCCGCTTGATTCTTCCCGTTCCGGAATCGGCCGTCCCCACCGTCCACATCGGCCAGCAGGTGGAGGTGCGGGTGGCGGCCTTGAACCGCGCTTTTCCCGGGAAAGTGGCGCGCTTCGTGGACAAACTGTCTTTGGAAACGCGCACCATGGACACGGAAGTCGACGTCCCGAACGCCGACTTGGTTCTGATACCCGGAATGTACGCGGAAGTCACTCTGACGCTCTCGCGGCGCAACTCGGTCTTGACCATTCCGATTACGGCGGTGGATGTCGATGCGGAGACCGCCTCGCAAAACGGAGCGTCGGACGCCCCTGCTGCGGGCCGCGTGATGGTGATCACTCCCACCAGCCACGTGGAAGTCCGCAAGATCTCGCTCGGTCTTGAAACTGCCAATCAGGTGGAAGTTCGCTCCGGCCTGAACGAGGGCGACATGGTCGTGATCGGTAGCCGCTCGGGCCTGGAGCCAGGAGTAGAAGTCAAGCCTCAGGTCACGGTTATAGCTGGGTCGAAGCAATAGTCTGGAGGATTTAGGTGTCTGGTTTTGCAATTCGTAACCCATACTTCATCGTCGTCATCTGTCTCATTATTGCGGTTGTCGGCATAACCAGCCTCGTGCGCATGCCGGTCGACATGTTTCCGGCCATGAACATCCCGGTAGTGGTGGTGGCCACTTTTTATGCGGGCATGCCGCCGGAGCAGATCGAGACTGACATCACCAGCCGCTTCGAACGTTTCTTTACGCTGGGGAGCGGCATTGAGCACATCGAGTCGCGCTCCTTGCCCGGCGTCAGCGTGATTAAGGTCTATTTCCAACCCGGCACCAACCCCGATTCCGCCGTCACCACAATCTCCAACCTCGCCATGGCGCAGTTGCGCCGCTTGCCCCCCGGCACACTGCCGCCCGTTGTATTGAAATTCGATGCCTCCAGCCTGCCTGTCTGCCTGGTGACGTTCAAGGGTGAAGGGCTTGACGAGACCCAGCTTCGCGATCTCGCCCAATTCCAGGTGAGGAATCAGATCGCCTCGGTCCCCGGCGCCAGCGTGCCCCAGCCGTTTGGCGGCCGTTACCGCCAGATCATGGTCTATACCGATCCTTACCAGCTTGAGGCGCACCAACTGAGCTTGATGGACGCGGTCCGCGCCTTGAATCGAGCCAACCTGATTCTGCCTGCCGGCGACGTCCAGTTGGGTCAACTGGATTACAACATTTACACCAACAGCCAATTAAGCACGGTTGGTGCGATCAATCAATTGCCCCTCAAGATGGTGGGGCAGACGCCGGTTCGGGTGGCCGACATTGGCCATGCCGAGGATGCGCAGCAGATCCAAACCAACATCGTGCGGGTGGACGGCCAACGCTCGGTTTACGTTCCAATCTTGAAACAAGGCGGCGACACCAACACCATCGCCGTGGTGGACGGAATCAAGCACGCGATCCTGCACCTCCTGGACGTGCCCAAGCGTCTGATCACCGCCGTGGTCTTCGATCAATCCGTCTTTGTTAAGACCGCCATCGAAACTTTGCTCCACGAGGGCGCCATCGGCCTATTCCTCACTTCCATAATGATCCTCATCTTCCTCGGCAATCTGCGCGCCACGTTGGCGGTCTTTTTCTCGATCCCCCTTTCCGCGCTCACTGCCTTTATCCTGCTCTCGCTCGGCGGCGGCTCCATCAACAGCATGATGCTTGGCGGCCTGGCGCTGGCATTCTCCCGCTTGATCGATAACTCCGTTGTGGTGCTGGAGAATATTTACCGTCACCTGGAACTCGGAGAGACGCCCGAAGTGGCTGCCCGCAAAGGTGGGCAGGAAGTCGCCTTGCCGGTGCTTGCTTCCACCCTCACCACCATCGTGGTGTTCTTTCCAGTAACACTGCTCTACGGAGTTAGTAAGTATCTGTTCTCGGCGCTGGCTTTGGCGGTGGTCCTTTCGCTGCTGGCCTCTTTCGCCGTGGCCATGACCGTGGTGCCGCTGTTTTGCTCGAAGTTCATCAAGCCGGAACACGTTTTGCACCACCATGAATCTCTCGATCGGGAGCCAGCAACGCCCCCTGTACGCCGGCGGAGAGGCCTGCTGGAGCGCTTCAACGGCTGGTTCAATGCCAGGTTCGAAGCCTTCCTGAATGTCTACGATGCCGTCATCGGGGTGGTGCTGAAACGCCCGGTGGCGATTCTGTTCGTGCTGACGGGCATCATTGTCGTGAGCCTCTTCCTGTTTCCGTTGCTTGATGTCTCCTTCTTTCCGCGTACCGACCCGGCTCAGTTCATGATGAACATCAAACTTCCCTCCGGTACGCGCCTCAGCCAGACAGAGTTGGAAGTCGCCAAAGTGGAGCAACTGGTGCGCGACACGGTCTCTCCGCATGACTTGGGCATGATTGTCTCCAACATCGGTTCCACGCCCGACTTTTCCGCCATCTATAC
>JBEKQS010000357.1:0-3863 GCA_049519475.1 Bryobacteraceae bacterium
GTGACGGGCGCAACTACCAGTTGGACGGTGCTGCGAAACTGCGGCCAGGCCGCGCAGACGCTCAGCAGGCAGAGGGCGGCGAGGCGCATCGTGGCAAGCATAGCACCTGAGAGGCCATCTCAATCATGTGGGGCGGGCACTCCTGCCGCACCCTGCCGACCGGCCGGGAGGCCGGTCCCACTGAGTTAACTACGCGGCCGTGGCAGTCGCGCAATCAGGTCGCGCATCAGAATCGACAGCATCCGCCCCTGAGGCTTTCCGTTCCGCCACGCCACCGCCTTCACCACATAAACTTCTTCGGGCACCACGACTGGAGCGCCGGGGTACTTCAGCATGTAAAAATCGGGATTGGTGCCGTCGATGGTGTAATAAATATCTGTCCCGCTCAGCTCGGAACTCATGCGCAAGGTCAGCTTGCCGGCGCTATCGCGCGCGGGAGTAATGGCCACATCGTAGACCGAGCGGGCGTAGTTGACCTGGGCGTCGTCGAGGCGCTCGAACTGCGCTTCCGTGCGGCGCATGAAATCGTCCCAGTTGCGGGAAGTTTTGGGAGACCACAAGGTTTCCGCCAATGCGAACGCGCGCGGCCAGGTCATATACTCGGCGTGGCGCGCGTTGGGCACCGATTCGGTCCACAGGTTGGCTTGGCCGCCCAGAATATATCTGGCGTCGACACCCTCCGGCACGGGCTCGAATTTGTATACGGTGCTGAGCGGCAGGCGGCCGAAGGTTGTCGGTTCCAGCCCCGGGTCGCCCTGGTAGTAATCCAGATAGACGAAACCGGTGGGCGACATGACCACCGGGTGATTCATTTTGGCCGCGGCAATTCCGCCATCCATGCCGCGCCAGGACATCACTGCGGCGTTGGGTGCCAGTCCGCCCTGCAGAATTTCGTCCCAGCCGATCAGCTTTTTTCCCTTGGATTCCAAAATCTTTTCGGCGCGGCGCACCAGGTAGCTCTGCAACTCCTCTTCATTGGCGAGGTGCTCTTCGGCCATCCGGCGCTGGCACTTCTCGCAGGTCTTCCAGAAGCCCTTGTAGCACTCGTCGCCGCCGATATGAACGTATTCCGATGGAAACAGCTTGGCGACTTCGGTGAAGACCTTGTCGATGAACTCGAAGGTCTTTTCGTTGCCGGGGCAAAATGCGTTGTCGACTTTGGTGTAGAAACTCGTGCCGGGATCCACGTGGAACGGTCCGCCGGTGCAGGAAAGCTCGGGGTAAGCGGCCAGCGCGGCCAGCGAATGGCCGGGCATTTCGATCTCGGGCAGCACCGTGATGAAGCGTTCCTTGGCGTACGCCACCACTGCGCGGATCTCGTCCTGCGTGTAGAAGCCGCCGTCGGTGGCAGCTTCGCCGTCCTTGACGGGTTCGCCTTGGCCCCAGCGGCCCAGGCGCGGCGCGCGCCACGCGCCCACCTGGGTCAACAGCGGCAGCGATTTGATTTCGATGCGCCAGCCGTTGTCGTCCACCAGGTGCCAGTGGAACAGGTTGAGCTTGGCGCGCGCCATGCGATCGATGTAGCGCTTGACGAAGTCCGCAGAGAAGAAGTGGCGGCTGACGTCGAGCATGAGGCCGCGCCACGCGAAGCGTGGATAGTCCGTGATGTGAAGGCAAGGTGCGCTCCACACGGCGTGCTGGAGCGTCGCGCTTTCGATCTCCGGCGGTAGTAACTGGAGCAGCGTCTGGACGCCGTAGAAAAGGCCTGCCCCGGTGGATGCCTGGATGCGGACGCCGCGCGTGGTGATGGTGAGGTTGTAGCCCTCCGGATGATTGGCCGGAACGCCGACGCCCCTGGTGAGTTCCAGTGCGATGGCGTCGTGACGCCCGGATGGTTTGGCGGTTTCCGAGAGCTTCCACTTCCACCCGGTGGGCGCGGCCACGGCATTGGCCAGGTAAGCGCCAACCAGTCGCGCCTCCGGTTTGCCGGCCGTCACCACGATGGCCATGCCGGGACGAAGGTGGAAGAAGCCGGGCCGCAGTTGGACCGACACGGGCTGCGGGATCACCTTCAGCGCGGACGGCTTCACGACGGTCGCCGCCGCAGCCGCTGAGACAATCGCCGCGGCCAGAAAAGCGAGCCGGAAAAAACTGGTTGCCTGACGCGGAGGAAATATTCGCCGGGCAGACACCGCTCCCTTACGGTCGCGGCTCGCATTGGGCCGGTCGCGACTCGCATCGCCGGTTAGAAAACTGGTATGCATATGGCCTTTATTTCCCATTCCGCTCCCGCCGCTTTTTGGCCCAGCCCTCTTTGACCACCTGGTGGGCCCGGCCCACCGCCAGGGAATCCGCCGGCACCGGCTTGGTGATGACGGAGCCTGCGCCGATGTAAGAGCCCTCGCCGATTTCGATGGGCGCCACCAGCGTCGAGTTACTGCCCACGAATGCGCCCTCGCCGATGGTGGTGGGATGCTTGCGAGCGCCATCGTAATTGCACGTGATGGTGCCGGCGCCGATGTTGGAACGCGCGCCGATCGACGAATCGCCGAGGTAAGCCAGGTGGTTGGCCTTGGCGCCGGCGCCCATGTGAGTCTTCTTCAGCTCCACGAAGTTGCCAATGCGCGCGCCCTCTTCCACGTGGTTGTTCATGCGCAGCCGCGCGAAGGGGCCCGCGTGCACGCCGCGCTCGAGGCGCGAATCTTCCACCAGCGTGAAAGGCGCGATCTCCACAGCCTCCCCCAGTTCACAATTGCGCACCACCGAACAGGCGCCGATGCGGCAGTTCTCGCCGATGCTGGTGCGGCCCAGGACCTGAGCGAAGGGTTCCACCACTGTGTCGATGCCGATCGTGACATCGGCATCGATCGAAACCGTCTCGGGTTTTTCGATGGTGACGCCGGCCAACATCAGCTCGCGCAGCTTGCGCCCGCGCAGCAGCGCGTCCACCTCGGCCAGCTCGATACGGGTGTTGATGCCCAGCGCCTCGCGGGCGTCGTCGATGCGGAGCGCTTCCACGGCATGGCCGGCGCCGGTGAGGATGGCCGCCATATCGGTGAGATAGTACTCGCCGGCGGGATTGTTGGTGCGCAGCCGGTCGACGTGCTGCCAGAACAGATCGGCGCGGAAGCAGTAGATCCCCATGTTGGCCTCGCGAATGGCGAGCTGCGCGGCGCTGGCGGCTTTCTGCTCGACAATTTCAGCCACCAGGCCGCGGCCATCGCGGATCACGCGGCCATAACCCGTGGGGTCGGCCATTTCCGCCGTGAGCAGCGTGGCGGCGGCTGCGCTGGAAGTTTCTGCGTCGATGAGGCGCTCCAGCGTTTCGGCGCGGAGCAACGGAGAATCGCCGTACAGCACCATCAGGTAGCCGCCCAGCGATGCCAGCCGGTCGCGGCCCACCATCACGGCGTGGCCGGTGCCTCTTTGTTCGGCCTGTTCAATGAAGCCGATGCCGGGCGTCGAAACTGCGCGGCGCACTTCGTCCGCCTGGTGTCCCACCACCACGAAAATACGCTCCGCGGGCGCTAGCGTCAGGGCGGTGGAGACGACGTGTTCCACCAGCGGCTTGCCGCCGGCGCGGTGCAGCACTTTGGCCCGGCGGGATTTCATGCGCGTGCCCAGCCCGGCGGCCAGGATCACAACAGTAACGGGAGTGGCCATCAATACTATATTATGGCCGCCCGAGTTTGCGGCGTCTCCCCTCCTGCGCCAGCTTCACCGTCACGGCGGCGGTGGTGCCGGGATCGTGCCGCACCTTGGCTCCATGCCACACCAGGTTCCCCGCGATCACCTTAACGCCCATTTTGATAATTGCGGCGGTGTCGTTCTCCACCGGCGTAGCCTGCTGCCGTGCGTAGCGCTTCTTCATCGCCGGAGCGATGGGAGCGGTGTTGACGACCGCGTAATCCAGCAGCCTGATG
>JBEKQS010000358.1:0-3813 GCA_049519475.1 Bryobacteraceae bacterium
CGGCCAGATGCCCATGAAAATGTCCGGGGAGATCTCGATGGCTTTTCAGAACCCCGGCAAAATGCGGATGGACAGCAAGATCCAGGGCATCAGCGTCACCATAGTTTCGGACGGCGAAACCACCTGGGCTTACAATTCGATGGCCAACCAGTACGTGAAGAAGAACGTCGCGATGGGGCTGGCGGGGATCGTGCAGTTGATGGGCATACAGAACCTGCCCGACATTTCGAAGGTGACCACCACCAGCAAGACCTTGCGCGACGAAACCCTCGAAATGGACGGCCAGAAGCATGACTGCTGGGTGGTGGAAACCAAAGTCGGCAACATGGAAATTCCCGAAGCTCGGGGGGCCAAGGTCAGCGACATGGTGATGACCACGTGGCTCGATAAGAAGCTGGGGGTTGACTTACAGTTCGCCGTGTCGATGAAGATGGACGTGGCGGGCAACTCGATCGGGATGAACCAGAAGATGGTGAAGAAGAATCTCAAGCTTGACGAGCCCATGCCGGATTCCTTGTTCGCCTTCACGCCTCCGGCGGGCGCCACGGAAACCGAAAATCTGATGGGCTCGACGCTGCCCAAAGCCGATCTGGCGGGCAAAGACGCGCTGGCCTTCGACATCAAAGCGCTGGACGGCAAGTCTTACAGCCTGGCGAAGCTCAAGGGCAAGCCGGTGCTGCTCGATTTCTGGGCCACCTGGTGCGGTCCGTGCCGGAAAGCCATGCCGCTAGTGGAGAAAATGTACCAGGATTTCAAGGACCAGGGGCTGGTGGTTCTGGCCGTCGACGCGGGCGAGGAGCGTGCGGTGGTGGAAGAGTTTCTGAAGAAGACGCCCCTGCCGTATCCGGTGGCGCTGAGCGGCGAATCGAGCATCACGGAGTCGTACCACGTAGCGGCATTCCCGACTTTTGTGATGATCGGGCGCGACGGAAAGGTTGCGGCGCACCTGATCGGCTTTGGCGGAGAAGCCGAACTGCGGGACATGGCGAAGAAAGCCGGCCTGGCGGAAGCGGCGGCCAAGCAGCAATGAAGCTTGCGCCTCAGACGGCTTTGCGTTTGCGTTCGTAAGCGGTGAACTGGCGGCGATACTTTTCGAAACCTCCGCGGCCCATCAGGCCGTAGGTGAATTTCTTGCCGAGCTCGACGCCTTCCTGGTCGAACGCGTTGATGTCGAGCAGCTCGCCCATGAAGGCCGTCTGGAACTCCATCATCTGCAGGAACGCGCCGAGGTGGGTTTCATCCACGCGGCCGAGCGTCACGGTGCAGTTGGGGTGGCCATACTCCACCAGCGCGGCGGCCGTCGCGCGGCGCTCGGCATCGATCAACTTAGCCAGCGACTGGCCGGCCAGGGCGTCGAAAGCCGGCTGTCCGAATTTGCGGCGCGGAATCCTGCCGGCAGAAGAAAACTTGTCGACGGCCCAGAAGGAGAAGACCTTGTCGTTGGGGCCCTCGATATACAACTGCACCTGGGAATGCTGATCGGTGGTGCCGAGCGCGGCGACGGGCGTCTGGCCGGTGTGAACCAGGGCGCCGGCGCGGTTGTGCGCCTTGCCGAGCGATTCGGCCCAGAGTTGACGGAACCAGAAGGCCGTGCCCCACAGGTGATTGGAGTAGGGGAAGGCCACCTGGATTCGCTTGCCGCGGCGCGTCCAGACGAGCCAGTGGCACAGGGCCGCGCGGAGCGCGATATTCTCCGCGAGCGAGGGCTGCCAGCAGAGATGGGTCATCTCGGCGGCGCCGCGCGCGAGCCGGGCGATGTCGATACCGATCAGAGCGGCGGGAACCAGTCCCACGGGCGATAGCACGCTGAAGCGGCCGCCGACGTTTTCGGGGATTGCGAACGTGCGGTAGTGCTGCGATTGCGCGAGCGAGAACAGATCGCCCTTGCCTTCGGTAGTGACGGCGACGATGCGGCCGGCGGCCTTCCGGCCGAGAGATTGTTCCAGCCAGTCGTGGACAATCAGGAAGGTCGCGACGGTTTCGGCGGTGCCGCCGGACTTGGCGATGACCACCACCAGGGTGCGGCGCGGGTCCATGGAATCCAGAGCTGACTGGGTGAAGGAAGGGTCGACGTTATCCAGGATGACGAGGCGCGGATGTTCGGCCGTAAAGGCCCCTTGCACGGGGTGCGGGCCACGGATGCCGCAATCGAGGGCCCAGGCGCCCAGCGCGCTGCCGCCGATGCCGATGACGCAGACGGTGTCGTAGCTGCCGCAGACTTCGGAGGCGAACTTCCGGATGTCCCGCACCACTTTCGCCTGGAACGGCAGGTGGGCGAAACCGTAGAGGCCCTGCTCGCTTTGCTTGCGAAAGGATTTGAGGGCTCTTAGAGCCTTCGAGCCGGCGCGGTCGATTTCGGCGCGTGTAACGCCGTTTTGCTTGCCGACCATCTCAGCCAGCAGATTCTTCTCGTCGAACTGGATGTGCATGAACTGATTCTACCGCCGCTGGAAGATGCGTGATTCCAACTCGTACGGGGTAGGGAAGGTGCCGGAAATGTGGTCCTGCCAGGCGAGGTTCTCTTCATCGGCCAGCGACCAGAGCAGGCCCAGGCCGGTGCAGCGGCTCAGGCAGGCGCCGGCAAAGCGCATGATGCGGTGGCGCCCTTCCAGCGGGAAGCCGCCGAAGGTGATCAGGCGCAATTGAGTCCACCGCATGCCGGCGGTTTCCGTGCCGGCGACGGTCCAATAGATTCCGTAGGTAAAGCCCACCAGCAGGAAAGCCGCGCCAAAGACGGGCAGGGTGTTCCTGGTGATGGCGAATTCCCCTCCGCACAGATGGAAGGTGAGCAGGAACAGGCCATAGGCAATCATTACCATAGTCCAATCGATGGCCGCCGCCACGGCGCGATGGGTGCTGCTGGCCACCGGGGCCTCACAATAGATGACCGCTTCCACGGTGGTGCTGAGAGTGCGCGGTTTGGGCGGAGCGGACGGAAGAAAGTCGAGCTTGCCTTGCCCTTCGGCCACGCGCGCGGCGTGGTGCGGTGCCGGTTTGGCTGGCGTACTGGCGGTTGAGGGCCTGGGACGCGGAGCCGGTTTCGGGGTTGGGGCGGACCGAACCACGGGTGGCGCCGCGAAAGACTCGATCGGGATGACGTTGGCGGAGGGCCGTTCGGGGAAGAGCGAGCCTTGAATGGCGCGCGCCATATCCAGCGGTATGAAGGGGGTGCCCGGAGCCGCTACCGCAAATGCCACGGCCGCGGGCCGCGCCTTTGTGGCCAGTGCGCCGGTGGTGCGGTGGAGCGTCAATCCGCCGTTCAGCGTGTCGCCCGGACGCCGCCCACACCGTCGGCACCGATGTTCCGTCTCGCTGTTCCGCGAACCGCAATAGCTACAAGTCATGGAAGTATGCTAACTTTGGCTTTTGAAGCCCTTCCGAATCAGCTCTCTCATTGTTATTAGCACATCAGTACCAGTTTCTCAAGACAATTCTTCAGGTATTACGTGTATTTTTCTCCTTGCGGCGTTGGGAGCGCTGGTTTTAGCCGGAGGGGCAGCCGCTCAGGAGCCGCCTAGTACTAAACCGCCGGCTTTGGCGGTTGACGACGCCAAGCAGCCGGGACAGAGGAAAGAAACCAAGCAGAGCAACCCTCCGATTCCCACCGGTTATTGGGATTTTCACCTGGAGTGCGCATCGGGTCCGGATTGTACCCAGGATGCCCGGGGCGGAATTCACAAGCTGCACGGCCATCCCGCAGTAGTGGAAGATTCGCGGATGTTGTTCAGCGCGGAGTATATCGAGTTCGACGAAGACGCCCAGGAGATGCACGCCAAGGGCGGCGTCTATTACCACAGCTTCGAGAAGAACGAG
>JBEKQS010000359.1:0-3769 GCA_049519475.1 Bryobacteraceae bacterium
CGACTGATTACTAAGGGTTTGTGCTGAAGCCGGCATCGCTGCGGCCAGCACCGAAAGCAGTACCCAAACGAATCCCCGCCGATTGCCCATATTGAATAGTAAACCCTGCGGAACCAATTTAGTCCCGGTGCGGAGCGATATTATCCAAATTGTCCAAAAATAGTGGAACTCTGGCGGATTACTCGTGTTAATAGGCTTATAATTACGCTAGCGTCTGGAGGAGGGTGAGAATGAATACGCCTCGTTGGGTTCCGGTTCTCGCGGTCGGCGGTCTTCTGATTTTCTGTGGGGCATTAATTACCAAGGCACAGAATGGGCCGGCGGTTTCCGCTTCGGGCCAGATGACCGTGGTCGACGCAAATTGCAGTCTCTTTGGTCCGGATCGCGATAAATTTGCGTACACCGGGTTGAATGGCGGGACTTCGGTTTCGCGGCACGGACGCGCCTTGAGCGAATTGACCAGCCACGTGGGCACGATGGTGGCCTCACCGCCGCCCGGCAGTTCCACCGCGACCTTCGGTCAAACGCACCAGGCTGGCTCCATCGACTCCTACCTTCAGGCGGATTGGAATGCCAACGGCATCACGCCGGCGCCCATGACCACGGACTGGGAATTCATCCGCCGCGTGACGCTCGATCTGACGGGGCGCATCCCGGACCCGGCGCGAGTCCTCAGCTTCGTGGCCGATACCACGCCGACCAAGCGCGCGGCGCTGATCGAGGAACTGCTGGCCAAGCCGGAGTGGGTGGACAAGTGGACCATGTACTTGGGCGACCTGTTCCAGAATACGGTCACCAAGAACACCAGCGGGGTGAACCGGCTGGCTTCGGGACGGAACTCTTTCTATCTGTGGATCCACAATTCGCTCGTCAACAGCGTGCCGTATAACCAGATGGCCTCGCAGTTGATTTCGATCGCCTCCACCAACACGTTTCAGGATGGCTCCGCCAACTTTCTGGTGGGTGGGTTTATCAGCACCGGTCCCAGCCAGGACGCCATGGACCAGATGACGGCCAACGTATTCGACACGTTTATGGGCATCGCGCACGTCAATTGCCTGTTGTGCCACAATGGCCGCGGCCATCTGGACACGCTGAGCCTGTGGGCCGCCGGCACCACGCGCTACCAGGCTTGGCAACTGTCGTCGTTCCTTTCCCATACGCAAGCGGCGCAAACCAAGGACGCTAACAACAACCCGAGTTACTGGACACTCCAAGACAATCCCAAGGGTTACACGGTGGATTACACACTCGACACCACCACGGGTAACCGGCCGGCGCGCGTGGCGCCTGCTGGATGCAAGTCGGGCCAGCCATGTTACTATGTGCCGCCAGAGTATATCTTCAACGGATCCACGCCGGCCGCGGGCACGGGATACCGAGCGGCGCTGGCCGGCGATATCACGAATGATTTCCAATTCGCCCGCGCCGCGGTGAATTACATGTGGGCGCAGTTTTTCGGCATGGGGATCGTGGATCCACCGGACACCTTCGACCCGGCGCGGCTCGATCCGGGCAATCCACCACCGGCGCCGTGGACGCTGCAGCCATCCGATGCCAACCTGCTGAATGCCCTGGCGACGCACTTTATTCAGAACGGCTACAGCATGAAGGCGCTGATGCGGGAAATCGTGAATTCGCAGGCCTATCAGCTTTCCAGCCGTTATAACGGCGCCTGGAACGTGGCGTGGGAGCCTCTTTTCGCCCGCAAGAACGTGCGGCGGCTGTGGAGCGAGGAAGTCCATGACGCGGTGGCGCAATCGAGCGGCACCTTCCCGAGTTATACGATGACGGGCTATACCGACCAGGGCGGGTATTACCCCACTAAGATCAGTTACACGATGCAGTTGCCCGACGTGATCAACGCGCCCACTTCGGACGGCAACGCCAGCAACCTTCTGGACAGCTTCCTGCGCGGCAACCGCGACGACCAGCCGCGCAAAGAGGACGGCTCGATTTTGCAAGCGCTCAACCTGATGAACAACCCGTTTGTGGAAGCGCGCATTCAGTACACCGGCTCCACGCCCAGCCAGCTCATCTCGACGAACCTGACCCTGGGCAATACCGCCCTGATCAACACTCTGTATCTCGCCATCCTCTCGCGCTACCCCACCAGCGACGAGATGACTAAATCGACGACGTTACTCACTGGCGCCAGCAGCCGCTCCCAGGCGGTGCAGGACCTGGTGTGGTCGTTGTATAACAAGGTCGATTTCGTTTTCAATTACTAGCAGAGGAGGATGCCATGACGGAACAGGAAAAATTCAATTGTTACTGCAAGAAGCACGGTTATAACAACAAGACGTTCTTCAACCGCCCGCACTGGACGCGCCGCCGCTTCTTCCAATTGGCCGGCGCGGGTGTCACAGGGGCGTTCCTGGCGCAGAAGTACGCCAAGGCCGACGCGGTAGTGACTAATTCCGGAGCCGTCACCAAGAACACGGCGACCAACTGCATTTTCATTCTGCTGGCTGGCGCGCCCAGCCACACCGACACCTTCGATCTGAAGTTCATCAACGGCGTCACGCCCACCAGTTTTACCCCCACCACCATCAACGGGATTCTGTTTCCAGCGGGCCTGATGCCCGGCCTGGCGGCGCAGGTGCAGGATTTCGCGCTGATCCGGTCGATGCAGTCGCATGCGCTGGTACACTCCCTGGCGCAGACCTGGACGCAGATCGGGCGCAATCCCTCGGCCGCGCTGGGCAATATCGCGCCGAACATCGGCAGCATCGTGGCGATCGAGAAGGACCCTCAGCGGCAACCGGGTCAGGTGTTCCCGACGTTCGTGGGGCTCAATTCCCCTAGCGGAGTGGGGAACGGCTATCTGGCGGCGACTTACGCGCCGTTTAAAGTTGTTCCGAGCGCGAGCGGCATCACTTACACCACCAATCCGGACGGGCAGTCGCGTTTCAATAACCGCTACAACCTGATGGAGTCGCTCGACGGCAGCCTCCGGGCGAATTCGCCCTACGGGCAGCCGATGGACGATTACCAGGATTTCTACGCGGCCGCCAACGGCATGATGTACAACTCCGTGGTGACGCAGGCATTCGGCTTCGCGGCGGCGGACAGCGTGCGTTACGGATCGAGCAGCACGGGCAACGCCATGCTGGTGGCCAGCCAGGTGTTGAAAGCCAACCAGGGAACGCGTTTCATCCAGATCACCTCCAACGACGGCTGGGATATGCACCAGAATATCTACAGCGCCACCAATCTTCCCGCCAAAGGCAAACTGTTGGACACAGCGGTATCCAACCTGATCGCCGATCTCAAGGCCAACGGTCTGTTCGACAGCACGCTGATCGTGATGGTGGGTGAGTTCGGCCGCACCGTGGGACCGCTCACCTCGGCGGCGGGCCGCGATCACCTGGTGCAGCAGTTCGCCTTTTTTGCGGGCGGCGGCATCAAGGGCGGCACGGTGGTGGGAGAGACCAACGCTACCGGCTCGGACACCGCTGTTTACGGCTGGTCGCAGAACCGCTATGTGTATCCCGAGGATGTCGAGGCCACGATTTACTCCGCGCTGGGAATCGATTGGACCAGCGTCCGGCACGACGACCCGCTGGGACGCGGCTTCGAGTATGTTCCGACCACCGGCCCGGTGCCGTATTTGCCCGTGAACGAACTCTGGGGATAGTTCTCATCGCTCACGCGAGCCGCGACCGTGCCTTCGGCTGCACTCCGAAAATAACTCGAACTCGACATCGGAGACCCTCGCCGGCAGTCCGGCGGTGGAATCTCCGCTTCCTCAGCGCTTTCAGGTCTT
>JBEKQS010000360.1:0-3725 GCA_049519475.1 Bryobacteraceae bacterium
AAGGCAGGCATCCAGCAGCAGGTTGAACAGGAACTGGTGCTTGACGGGCTCCCACGCGTCACCGAAAGCCGCCGAGAGGAAAGCCACCGAACAACACGTCGTCAGGCAAATCCCTAACTCCGTCCAGCGGCGCAAACCGGGCGGGAGACCGGCCTTGAAGAGCAGAAGCAGGCCGGCAAAAGGGGCCAGCAGGATGGCTCCCAGAAGATACACGCCGGCCCGCGACAGATATCGCTCGTGGATACTGCTCCAGAGGGCAATGGCATGGCTTCTCGCTCCGGGAAAACGGCCCGCGGAGCGATCGAAGTTGCCGCAGAATTCCGGACGCAGCGACAGAGCGACCAAGAGCACCGCTTTTACGCGCTTCCACAGCCGCGCCGGCCGCTTCGCATAAAAGGCCACCAGCGTCAGGGGAGAAACCTTGGCTTGCATGGCAGCCACCACAGATCCGTCGGCAACCCCAGTGCCGGGGCTCCAGGCGACCGTGCCGGAAAACCGCGCGTAGCCGGGATCGAGGCCGAGCGCTTTCAAGTCGCCGGCAGGGTCGTCGGACTCAGGCAAGACCGCGAAAAAGATCATGTTATAGGTATTGGTCAATCTAGGCGCCGGCAGAGCGCAGGAATACATGACAATTCCCGCGGCCAGCGTGGCGGCCGCACCAGCGAATGCCGCGCACCGGGTGCTGCGGTCAAAAGCCCGCCAGGCCAGGCGGAGGCCGTATGCGCAGAGCGGTATAAACAAGGGGGCATTCTGGGTTTTTGCGGTGATCAGGAGAATTGCAAAAATGTTCCAGCGCAAAACCATCCCCATGGAGGGCCGGTCGGCGAGCAAGAGAGCGATACTCTCGGCCAAGAGAAACAGGAACCAGAGGCATGAGGCCGGCTCCGTGTACCAGGAATTCCAATAGGCGACGTAGCCGACATCGGTCAGAATCAGGAGCATGGCGGCCCAGACCAGCCGGCGCCGCGCGAGGTCCCGGGTCACATACAACAGCCGCGCCAGGGCCAGCAGGAAGATCGCCGCGTGCGTGAAGCCCACGCTAGTGAGGTCGATCGCATCCTGGCCGGTGAAGGCCCGATGCAGGGCGATCGTCATGCCGGCGGGAATCAGCTCGGACGTGATCTGCTCGAAGCGGGGCGCCCGGTAGCTCGGATCCCAAACGTATTTTCGGGTCAGATACCAGTACTTGTGTTCGGGCCCCTTGGGTTGCGGCGCATAGCCGAGCGGCCCCAGCACGCGCACAAAGTCACCCTGGTCGGCCAGACCAATAACGGGAGGAACAAACAGTTGCCAGCCGACCACCACTGCGGCCGTTGTCCAAACCAGGCACAGCTCTACAGTGCGCGACACACAAACCTTGCAGCGGCGCGTCCAACCGTGTAGCAACCAAGTCCGGGCGTCTCAAGCATCGCCTGAAATAGGAGTACGTCGGGCATCATGTCTCCACCATCCGTGTTTGGGACACGCTGGATAAGACTATATCGTCCCGCCCGATCCGGCGCAAGGAGTCCCAAATCGCGAACCAATGGGCTGGCGCTCTCCGCCGGCCGAGCCCGTGCACCGGCCGGCACTTTCGGCCCATACTGGCTGCCTCCATCACGCCCGGCTGCCGATCCCGGTGCAGGCGGGCCCGCTACTCCACGCGATAATTCGGCGCTTCCTTGGTGATGATGACGTCGTGCACGTGGCCCTCGCGTAAACCGGCTGGCGAGATGCGTAGGAAGCGCGACTTGGTTTGCAGCTCGATGATGCTGCGGGCGCCGCAGTATCCCATGCCGGAGCGCAGGCCGCCCACCAATTGATAGATCAACTCGGAGAGCGGCCCCTTGGCCGCCACGCGGCCTTCGATGCCTTCGGGAACCATCTTGGAGTTGGGATCCTGGGCGTAGCGGTCGAAGCTGGACTTGCCTTGCGCGCCGAGTGAGCCCATGCCGCGATAGGTCTTGAACGTGCGGCCCTGATACAGAATGGTCTCGCCCGGGCTCTCGTCGGTGCCGGCCAGCAGACCGCCGATCATGACGCAATCGGCGCCGGCCGCAATCGCCTTGGTGATGTCGCCGGAGAACTTGATGCCGCCATCGGCGATCAGCGGGACGCCGCCTTCGCGCGCCGCGCGGGCGCATTCGGCGATGGCGGTGATCTGCGGAACGCCGGCGCCGGAGACCACCCGCGTCGTGCAGATGGAACCGGGACCGATACCGACTTTGATGCCGTCCACGCCCAGCGCGATGAGGTCGCGCGCGCCTTCGTAAGTGGCCACGTTGCCGGTGATGAGCTGCACGTCGGGCAATTTGCGCTTGATGGCCTTGACCGCTTCCATCACGCGGCTGCTGTGGCCGTGGGCGGTATCGATGGCGATCACGTCCACTTTGCGGGCTACCAGTTCCTGCGCGCGCTCCAGGAAGTCGCCGGTGGCGCCGAGCGCCGCTCCCACCCGCAGGCGGCCCTGGGAATCCTTGGCGGAATTGGGATACTTCAACTTCTTCTGAATGTCCTTGACGGTGATGAGGCCCTTGAGTTTGAACTGGTCATCGACCACCAGCAACTTTTCGACGCGGTGTCGGTGGAGAATGGCCTCGGCCTGTTCAAGCGTGGTGCCGACCGCGACCGTCACCAGGTTCTCCTTGGTCATGACTTCGGAGATGGGCGCGTCGAAGCGGTTTTCAAAACGGAGGTCGCGGTTGGTGAGGATGCCGACCAGTCTGCCGTCCTTGGTGACGGGAACGCCGGAGATGCGGTAGCGGGCCATGAGTTCCTGGGCCGCGGAGATGGGCAGGTCGGGGCTGATGGTGATGGGGTCGACAATCATGCCGCTTTCCGAGCGTTTCACGCGGTCCACTTCCTCGGCCTGGCGTTCCACGCTCATGTTGCGGTGAATGATTCCTATGCCGCCCTGCTGCGCCAGCGCAATCGCCAGATGGGATTCCGTGACGGTATCCATGGCTGCGGAAACGATGGGGACGTTGAGGCCGATCTGGCGAGTGAGCGAGGAGCGGGTGTCGACTTCAGACGGGACCACATCGCTGTGGGCCGGTTCGAGCAAAACGTCGTCGAAAGTCAGGCCCTCAATGAGTACGTCTTGAATCATAGGGATTTTTAACATGATAGCGTAGATGCCGGGCGCCCGCCCTCCGCGGCGGACGCGCGGCGGATGTGCCACAATGCGGTTTCATGCGCCAGCGCCCGGCCATCCGGAACGGTTTGGAATACGGAGCGGCGCTGTTCGTTTTGAAATCGCTGGAGTGGGCGCCCGTCGCTGTGGCGTACAGGCTGGCGCGCGGGTACGCGAGGCTGCTGGACATTGCCCTGCCCCGGTTGCGGCGCGTGGCATACCGCAATCTTTCGCTTGCCTTGCCGGAGCTGCATGAAGCGCGACGCACGGAGATCGTGGACGGCGTGTTCCGCTCGGTTGCGCGGGTGTTGCTAACGATGGCGAAATTCCCCGCGATCCGGCGCGAAAACCTGGCGCAGTGGATCCGCTGCGAGGGCGCCGAATACTTCGAGCAGGCCCGGCACGCAGGGCGCGGCGTATTGTTCGCCACAGCCCATCTGGGCAACTGGGAGCTGAGTGCCTATGCGCACGCCCTGCTCGCGGCGCCCATGAACGTAGTGGTGCGGCCGTTGGACAATCCCCGGATCGACGCGCTGGTGGAGCGGCGGCGCGGGCTGTCGGGCAACCGCATGATCTTCAAGAAGGACTTTGCGCGCTCGATTCTGAAGGCGCT
>JBEKQS010000361.1:0-3650 GCA_049519475.1 Bryobacteraceae bacterium
CCGCTCCTCCGCGCCTCCGCGTTGAAAAAACAACCATGAAACGCGCCTATACCGACGAACATGCGCAGTCCGGCGTACACGCCGCGCTGCCTGAAATTGAAACCTGGCCCAACCAATACGAAGATTACGAGATCGAAATCGTCATGCCGGAGTTTACTTCGGTTTGCCCCAAGACCTCGCTGCCCGACTTTGGAAAGATCGTGCTGCGCTACGTGCCCGCCGCGCGCTGCCTGGAGCTCAAATCCTACAAGATGTATCTGAACGCGTATCGCGAACTCGGCATCTTCCAGGAAAACGTGGTGAACCGCGTGCTGCGCGACGTAGTCGAAGCCGCGAAGCCCAAAGTGGCTACGGTAGTGGGGGAATTTACGCCGCGCGGCGGCCTGAGCACCATCGTCACCGCAACCTGGAGCCGAAAACGTGGAAAGCGCTGAGCTGATCGAGATCTTGCGGGAAGTCCGCGAACGCGTGCGGGCGCGCAACCCGGAAACCGCGGCGGGCGTCGATATCGCTCTGCCCGACCTGATGCCGTTGATGCACGCGCGCGATTCAGCCATGGGAAAAGTGGCGGCCATCGGGACGGTGAACCCGCGCGCCGGCGGCCCCGTTAACGGCGTGGTGCAGACCTGGAAGCGGCTGCTGGCGCGCGTCCTCGACTGGCACGTGCGGGAGCAGGTGGAATTCAACCGCAATGTGGTGGCCTATGCCGACGCCGTGCTGGAAGCGCTAAGGGAATCCAACCGGGCGCTCTCCGCGATGGGCGGCCGGCTGGCGCAGCAGGAAAAAACCGGCGATGAGTTCAAGGATATGCGCGACCACTGGGCCGCGTGGCGCGCCGAGTGGGAGCACAAACTGCAGGAGAATGAAGTCCAGTTCCTGCGCAGCGTGGCCGATTTGCAGGGAGCTTTCCAGCATCAGGTCACGCTGATCGAAGCCACCCATCGCGATTTGATCCGCGGCCAGAATACGGAATTCCACGCGGCCCTGGAGCGGCATGGGTTTGATATCCAAAAGCGGCTGTGGGCCGATCTCGAGAGGATGCGCGGCGAACTGGAGCGCATGATTCACGGCGAATTGAGAATGATCCGCCAGCGGGCGCAGGTGGCGGCCGCGGCGTCTCCCGCCCCGCCTTCGGCCGAAGCCGGCCCCGCGCCAGGCCCAACTGATCCGCCGCTGGCCTTCGATTACTCGAAATTCGCGGAGCGCTTCCGCGGAACGGAAGAGTACGTCAAAGCCGGGCAGCAACTCTATCTGCCCTATTTCGAGGGCTGCCGCAGCGTGCTCGATATCGGATGCGGGCGCGGCGAGTTTCTCGAAATGATGCGCGACGCCTCCGTCCCGGCGCGCGGCATCGATCTGGGCGCCGAATCGGTCGCGGTCTGCCGGCTCAAGGGCCTCGATGCCGAAATCGCCGATGTCTTCCCGTACCTCGCGTCACTTGAGGAGGGCACGCTGGACGGCATCTTCTGCTCGCAGGTGGTGGAACATCTGCCGCCGGCGCGGCTGCCGGAGCTGATCCGGCTGTGCGCGGAGCGCCTGGCGCGTGGCGGCGTGATCGCCATCGAAACGCCCAACCCGGAATGCCTGGCCATCTTCGGCACCCACTTTTATCTGGACCCCACGCACACGCGGCCCGTGCCGCATCCGCTGCTGATGTTTTACCTGGAAGAGTATGGTGTCGGGCAGATGGAATTGCGCCGCCTGTCTCCGGCGGTGGAGACCATGCCGTCGCTTGGCTCACTGCCGGATGATTTTCGCGGCGCCTTCTTCGGCTCCCTGGACTATGCGGTCATAGGCAGGAAACTGTAGACCGAACCAATCGTCCCGGTTCCACAGGCCGCCGTGCACGCTGGTCCCGCTTTCGAGCGTTACGGTGACCACCATCTCCTTCTTGTTGCGAACCACCGTGACGGTGAACGTCCTCTTGGAGCCGGCGGCGCGCAGCGCGCTCGCGATCTCGGCGGGGCTGGCGACTACCGCATCGTCGATCTTGGTGAGAACATCGCCGGCCTTGATCCCCGCCTTTTCCGCGGCTGAGCCCTTTACCACCGACCGGATCAGAATCCCGTTCTTGACGCCGAAGAACTCCGCCAACTGCTCTTCCTGCCCCAGCGATTCTCCAAAGATACCGATGGTGCGATTCTGCGCGAAGGTGCGGAATTGGGGAATTTCGATGGACGGCGGCATGGCAGGCATCGGCGGCATCTTGAACTGGAAGTCGTTCCCATCAGGCAACACCAGTGCCCCGCCCTTCAGGTTGATCATATCCTTGCGCGATCCCACCGTGGCCGTCAACGTCTGCGCGGCGCCGTTGCGCCAGATGCCGATCTTGACTTCGCGGTGAATCGGAGTTTCCGATACCAGCCGCCGCAGTTGCTCCCAACCTTCCACGTGCTGGCCGTTGTATTCCAGCACCACGTCGCCCTCTTTCAGGCCGGCCTTGGCCGCGGCGCTTTCCTCATCGACGCTGGTGATTTCGACCCCGCGCTCTTCCTTGAGCTGGAGCGCCTTGGCCCGCTCCGACGTAATATCGACGGCATTGATCCCCAGGTAGGAAGTCAATGCCGGCGTGACGATCTGGACCGTGCGCGGCCGCGGCGCGGCTGGCGGCGTTACTTGTGCCGTGGCGGCGGGCGCTGTCAGGCCAGCCGCCACGCAGATGGTTGCGATACTGAGAATCAGTTTCATCGAAGCAATCCTTGTTTATTGACGTTTGAGGAAGATCGTGCCGGCCGAAGCCGAGATCTGCAACAGCGGACCGCCGCCGTTGACCTGCCCTTGGGCCACCAGGTGCGTCCCTATGGACCGCGGCTGGATTTCCCGAAACTCCGATACGATACGCCGCATGGTGTCGGCCATCTGGTTCTCGGCTTGAATCGTCACCCTGATGTTAGACGGAATGACCACGGTGATGTCACCATTGCCCGTCGCCAAAAGCGATTCCGCCAGCCGGCTGCCCATCAAGTTGGCCAGAATGTTACCCGCGTCCGTGCTCACGCTCATCGGTCCCACGATATTGGCGAGCTGAATGTTGCCGCCGTTCGACGATTCGCAGTGGATGCCCGCTGCCGCGCCGATCCGCACGGCCCCGGCCACATTGCGGACTGTGACCACGCCGCCGGCGCGATCTATAATGATAGGCCCGCCGCCGTTCACAGCCGTTACCGGCCCGCCGGCGGAGTGGATATGGATGGTGCCGCCGCCGGTCTCAACGTGCGCGAGGCCATTCACTTGTTGCGCCTCGATGTCTCCGCCATTGGTCTGGAAGACGGCGTCACGGCCCACCAGTTGAGAGCGGATGGCGCCGGCCACGGTGGTGCAATACAAAGAGCCGTCCACGCGCCCCGCCTGAATGTCGCCGCCGCCTGTCGAAAGACCGCAATCGCCATGAATGCGATCGACCTTGATCTGGCTCGCGCCGGTATCGACGTGCAGCGGCCCATCCACTCCGTTCACTTCCACTTGCCCGTCGGAACTGGTGACATAGGCTTCCAGCAGCCGCGGCGCGTGCATCACAACATTCGAAGTGGCATAGCCGCCGGGCGTGGTCACCACCAGCCACTCGCCCTGGCTTTCGGCGCGCACTGGCAGTTTCTCCAGCCGCACCCGCGCTTCTTCCTGAGTCCGCGCCCGCACCGCGACTTTTACGG
>JBEKQS010000362.1:0-3625 GCA_049519475.1 Bryobacteraceae bacterium
CAGACGCTTTATGACGCCTATGGGCAGCGCCAGGTCTCCAACATGGTACTGGTTGAGCTGCGTAAACATGGTGGAGACCTGGCGCTGCCCATAGGCGTCATAAAGCGTCTGGTCGATGTTGGAGGTGGTGATGCCGAGGCGCGCGGCGGTGTCGCGATCGAAAACCAGGCGGGTGCGAAGGCCCTGGACCTGCTGATCGGTGGCGACGTCGCGCAGTTCGGGCGATTGCTGCAGGCGGGCCAGCAATTTGGGAGCGTAGCTGTTCAACTCGTCGGCGTTGGGATCTTCGATGGTGTATTGAAACTGCGTGCGGCTGACGCGATCTTCCACCGTGAGGTCCTGCACGGGCTGCATGAAGAGGGTGATGCCGGCCACCTCGTTGAGCCGCGGCTGCAGGCGGCGAATGACGCCGCTGGCGCTGATTTTGCGGTCGTCGAGGGACTTCAGGTTGATGAGGATGCGTCCACTGTTGAGCGTGGTGTTGGTGCCGTCGATGCCGATGAAGGAGGAAAGACTGTCCACCGCTGGATCGGTGCGGATGATCTTGGTGAGCTTCTGCTGCAACCTCGACATCTCCTGAAAGGAAGCCGTCTGGGAGGCTTCCGAGACGCCCTGAATGACGCCGGTGTCCTGGATGGGGAAGAAGCCCTTGGGAATCTTCTCGAACATGTAGATGGTGAGGGCCAGGGTGCCCATGGCCACCAGCAGGGTGACGGTCTGCCAGCGGAGCACGAACCGCAGGGTCTTCCCGTAGAAGGCGATGACGGCCTCAAAGGCGCGCTCGGAAGCGCGGTACATACGGCCCTGGCCGGCTTCGGGCGTGTGCTTGAGCAACTTCGAGCACATCATCGGCGTGAGGGTCAGCGAGACGATGGCCGAGACCAGGATGGTGACGCTCAAGGTGACCGCAAATTCCCGGAACAGGCGGCCGACGATGTCGCCCATGAAGAGCAGCGGAATCAGCACGGCGATCAGCGAAATGGTGAGCGAAACGATGGTAAAGCCAATCTGCTCGGCGCCGCGCAGGGCGGCCCGCATAGCCGGCTCGCCGGCTTCAATGTAGCGGACGATGTTCTCGATCATGACGATGGCGTCATCCACCACGAAGCCGGTGGAAATGGTGAGCGCCATCAGGCTGAGATTGTTGAGGCTGTATCCGAGCAGATACATGACGCCAAAAGTGCCCACCAGGGAGAGCGGCACGGCGGCGGCGGGGATGATGGTGGCGGACAGATTGCGCAGAAACAGGAACATGACCATCACCACCAGGGCTACCGTGAGCAGCAACTCGAACTGCACGTCGGTGACGGAGGCGCGGATGGTGTTGGTGCGGTCGGTGAGAATGCTCACCGTGACCGACGCGGGCAGGGTGTTAGTGAGGTTGGGCAGCAGCAACTTGATGCGGTCCACCACCGAGATGATGTTGGCGCCGGGCTGCCGCTGGATGTTCATGATGACGGCTGGGGTCTCGTTCATCCAGGCGGCCTGGCGGATGTTCTCGGCATCGTCAACCACGCTGGCGACGTCCGTCAGCTTGACGGGCGCGCCGTTGCGGTAGGCGACGATCAGGGGAGTATAGTCGGCCGAAGAGAGCAACTGGTCGTTGGCGCCGATCTGGTAGGACTGGTGGGTGCCATCGAAGTTTCCCTTGGCCTGGTTGACGTTGGCGGCCACCAGGGCGGTGCGAAGGTCCTCCAGGTTCAGGCCGTAGGAGGCCATCGCGGTGGGATTCGCCTGGATGCGGACCGCGGGCTTTTGGCCGCCGCTGATGCTGACCAGTCCGACGCCCGGCAATTGCGAAATCTTGGGCGCGAGACGCGTGTCGGCCAGGTCCTCCACCTTGGAGAGAGGCATGTCTTCGGAGGTGAGCGCGAGCGTCAGGATGGGAGTGTCGGCGGGGTTGGTCTTGCTGTAGAGGGGCGGAATGGGAAGGTCGGCCGGCAGAAACGTGCCGGCAGCGTTGATGGACTGCTGCACTTCCTGCTCGGCGACGTCGATGTTGAGGCTGAGGGTGAATTGCAGGGTGATGACGGAGCTCCCGTCGGAACTGGTCGAAGTCATCTGCTGCAGGCCGGGCACCTGGCCGAACTGGCGCTCGAGCGGCGCGGTGACGGAAGAGGCCATTACGTCGGGGCTGGCGCCGGGATAGAACGTGACTACCTGGATAGTGGGATAATCGACTTCCGGCAAGGCCGAAACCGGCAGTTGCTTGTAGGCTACTCCGCCGGCCAGCAGAATGCCTACCATCAGCAAGGAAGTCGCCACCGGCCGTAGAATGAACGTCCGGGACGGACTCACTTCTTTTTCCCTCCGGACTTGGCGGCGGGTTGCCCGGACGCGGCGGGTTGCTCATCGGCGATCTGGGCGCGGACCGGCGCGCCTTCGATCAGCCGGTCCACACCGGTCATGACCACCACTTCTCGGGGAGCGACGCCCGACGTGATTTCCGTTACGTCGCCCTGCGTGACACCCTCCGTGATGGCACGGTCGGTCACGGTGGAATCGTCTTTCACCACCCAGACGTATTCGGAAGTGCTGGTTCGCTGAATAGCGGCGGTGGGGATGAGGGTGATACCGGACTTCTCTTCCACCAGCAGATGCACGTTGACGAACTGGTTGGGGAAGAGCGCGTTGTCGTTGTTGTCGAAGGTGGCGCGCAGGCGCAGGGTCCCGGTGGACGGATCGATCTGGTTGTCGACGCTGGTGAGGGTTCCGGTGGCAAGCTTCTGGTGATCGGCGCGGTCATAGGCGTCGGCTTGCAGATGCTGGCCGGCGTAGAGTTTGCGAAGAACCACCGGCAGTTGATCCTCGGCCAGCGTAAACAGCGCGCTGATGGGCTGAATCTGGGTGATCACCAGCAATCCATTGGTGTCGGTGGCATGGACGATGTTGCCGGGGTCCACCAGGCGCAACCCGATGCGGCCGGTGAGCGGCGAAGTGATCTTGCAATACATGAGGTTGAGCTTGACGCTGTCGATGACGCCCTGGTCGGCCCTCACGGTTCCCTCGGCCTGCTGTACGGTGGCCTTCTGGGTGGCGTAAATTTGTTCCTGAATGGCGTTCTGCTTGAGCAGTTTTTCGTAGCGCGTCAGATCGACGCGGGCATTGTCGAGGGTGGCCTGGTCCTTGACTAACTGGCCCTCGGCCTGCGTCAACATAACTTGAAACGGGCGGGGATCGAGTTCCAGCAGCAGATCGCCTTCATGGACCAAATCGCCTTCCTTGAAATGGACGCTCATCAACTGGCCGTCCACGCGGCTCTTCAATGTCACGGTGGAGATGGGCGTGACGGCCCCCAGGCCGGGATAGTAGACGCCGATATTGCCCTTGTGGGCGCGCGCAGCCACCACGGGGGTAGCGCCTGCACCCTTCTTTTGGCTCTTGGCCGGGCTGGCAACCGTGCCGGCGGAGGCATTGTTGCCCCGTTGCCACAAGATGAAGGCGGCCACCGCCGCCGCGAGGAGAATGATCAGCAGGATTCTCCTCCCCCAATGGGCGCTGGGTTTGGTCGTTTTTGCCGCTTCGGCGGGCGGGGTTGAAGCGCCGGGACGATTTCCTGTTTCAGACGACATAAATGCTACTACAGATGCTACTATACCCGATGGTTTTGGCGCCCCCTCCAGTT
>JBEKQS010000363.1:0-3593 GCA_049519475.1 Bryobacteraceae bacterium
ATCAGCCATCAGCTCACATCGCGCAACACCCTCATGCTGCGGTATGCGCTCACCAACAACCGCGAGGCCGGAGACGCTTTCAACACGGAGGGTTTCGCCGACGCCAGCGCGCGCGGCAGCAGCTTCACGGCGGACCAGGCTGTGGTGGGCGCCTGGACCACCATCTTCGATGCGCAATCCGTCGGCGACCTGCGCTTTCAATTCGCCGACCGGAGCGTTCTGCTGCGGACCAATGACGCCGATGGCCCCGGCATCGATATCGCCGGTCTGGTGCAGTTCGGCCGCCCCTACGAGGGCAATGGAAAACGCACCGAGCAGCACGATCAGGTCAACTACATCTATACCCGCTCGTTCGGGCGGCACATCTGGAAAGCCGGCGCCACCTGGAGCCACGCCCGCGAGGACTCGGCCGCCGCCGATGGCTTCGGCGGCACGTACGTCTTTGCCACGCTCGCCGATTTCGCCGCCGGCCTCCCCAACGAATTTCGCCAGGCGTTCGGCGCCATCGGCGTGAAGGAAGCCGTGACCAATTACGGCGCCTTCGTTACGGACCACTGGGCCGCCACCAACAAACTGACGCTGGATCTCGGCGTGCGCTATGATTTCCAGCACCTGCCCGCCACGCTGCGGCAGGACACACACAATGTGAGCCCGCGGTTCGGGCTGGCCTATCACCCTGCGAAATCCTGGGTCCTCCGCGCCGGTTACGGCATTTTCTACGACCGTTACCTGCTGGCGGCGCTCAATCGCGTGCTGCAGAAGAACGGCGTTGGCGCCTTCGAGCAGGTGCTCACCGGGGCCGCCGCCGCGGCGGTATTCCAGGCGGGCGCCGGCGGCCCGCTCGCAATGCCGCTTCCGGGCGTGCTGCCTTCCATCTACACGGCCGATTCCCGTCTGGCGACACCCTACAGCCAGCAAGCCAGCTTCGCCGTCGAGCGCCTGCTGGCATCCGATCTCACGATAAACGCATCTTACCTCTTCGTTCGCGGCGTGAAACTTCCGCGCACGCGGAACATCGACTATCCGCAACCCGGCGCTCTGCCGCTGGCGCCTTCCGACGCCGGCGTCTACCAACTGGAGGACTCGGCCAGTTCCACCTACAACGGCGTAAGTTTGACGCTGAACCGGCGGATGTCCAACGAGCTCGAATTCTCCGGCAGCTACACCTTTTCGAAAACCTTCGACACCGCATCCGACTTCAACGAGCAGCCGCAGAACCCTTGGGATCTTGCCGTTGAACGCGCGCTTTCGTTGCAGGACCAGCGTCACCGGCTGGTGTTCAACGCGCTGTGGGAACTGCCGATCGGAGATAAAGAGAATGGCCGGCCTCCACCGGACAATTGGGCCACGCGGATCTTCCGCCATATCGAGGTCGCGCCGATTTTCACCGTCGAGAGCGGCCGTCCCGCCGACCCCCTGACCGGCGTCGATTCCAACGGCAGCCATCCATTTCCCCTCTCCGCGCGCCCGCCCGGATTCGGCCGGAACTCGCTGGAGACCCCCCTCGCCGCCAACCTGGACTTCCGCGTTCTGAAGTACTTTCCGTTCGGCAAGACCGCTCACCTCGACCTGGTGGCGGAGGCTTTTAATCTTTTGAACCGCGGCAACGTAGCGCAAATCAACCCTGTTTTTGGTTCGGGCCCAATGCCGCTCTCGAGCTTCCTGCAGCCGCTGACTGGAGCCGGTGCGCGCCGGCTTCAGTTCTCGCTGGATTTCGAATTCTGAAAGGGAGCCGCGTATCAAAGCTCTGACGCCTCCTGTGTGTCGGGTATCGGACGAAACCGGCCGCCCCAGCGTGGAGCGTACCGCCACACTACAATGGAATTCTCTATGCCATTTCAGGAAGTGGTGGAGGCGGAAGGCCACCTGATCGACTCTCACATCATGGAGAACATCTTCGACCAGGTGGTGGAATACCACTGCCGGTTCGAAGTGCAGGAATTCCGCATCGGACGCACCAACAGCGAGGCGTCGTATTTGCGGATGAAGGTGGACGCGCCGGATCCCCTCGCGCTCAAGCGGCTGCTGGAGAGCCTTCTGGAGCTGGGTTGCGCGCCCGTCGATACGGGCGATGCCGCGCTGGCTGCGGCGGAGCGGGACCGCTGCGCTCCGGAGGATTTTTATTCCACCACCAACCATCGCACCCAGGTGCGCGTGGCTGGCGTTTGGATCGAAGCCCAAGGCCAGCGCATGGACGCCATGATCGTGGTGGACGAGGGTCACGCCCGCTGCCGGCGGTTGCGCGATGTGCGGCAGGGCGACCGCATGGTGGTGGGACTCCGCGGCATCCGCGTGATTCCGGAATCCAAAGAACGCGACCGGCTGGCCTTCGCCTTCATGGCGAACGGCATCTCTTCCGAGCGCCAGGTGGAGACGGCCGTGCGGCAAACCGCCGCGCTGGTGCGCCAGACGGCGCAACAGAAACTGCGCGTGGTGGTTGTGGCCGGACCGGTGGTGGTGCACACCGGCGGCGTGGCGGGCCTGTCCGCGCTGATTCGCGGAGGCTTCGTGCAGGCCCTGCTGAGCGGCAACGCGCTGGGCGTACACGACGTGGAGGCCGCGCTGTTCGGCACGTCGCTGGGCGTGCGCCTGGAGGATGGGCGGCAGGAAGAGCATGGCCATCGCAACCACATGCGGGCGATTAACGCGGTGTATCGTGCGGGGTCGGTGGAGAAAGCCGTGGAAAGCGGGTTGCTGCAACAGGGCATTCTTTACGAATGCGTGCGCGCGCGGGTCCCGTTCGTGCTGGCGGGAAGTTTGCGCGACGATGGGCCGCTGCCCGACACCATCACCGACATGAACGCGGCGCAGGACGCCTACGCGGAGCAACTCAAGGGAGCCGGCCTGGTGATTTGCCTGGGCTCGATGCTGCACTCCATCGCCACCGGCAATATGCTGCCGAGCTGGGTGAAAATCGTTTGTGTGGATATCAATCCGGCGGTGGCCACCAAGGTGAGCGATCGCGGCACCGGCCAGGCGGTCGGTGTAGTGGCCGACGTGGGATTGTTCCTGGATTTGCTGTCGAAGGGTCTGAATTAGTATCTTCAACGCGGAGGCGCGGAGAAGCGGAGATAAATGAGAGTAGAACTTGAGATTGCTGGGGAAGCCAGGACGACTGAGTTTCACGCGGCCGACAACCAGCTAACTGACAAGATCATCGGAGCTGCGATCGAAGTCCACAGAGCCTTGGGGCCCGGGCTGCTGGAATCGGCTTATGAGGAGTGCCTGTGTTATGAGTTGAGCCAGTTGGGCCTCGATTTTCAAAGACAAGTGGAACTGCCCGTCCGCTATAAATGCGTCACCCTTGATTGCGGTTATAGAATCGATCTGATCGTGGAAGCCACTGTTGTAGTCGAGTTGAAGACGGTGTCTGAATTGCTTCCCGTCCATTCCGCGCAATTGCTGACCTATCTAAAACTGTCCGATAAGCCCATTGGCCTGCTCATCAACTTCAACGTCACAGTCCTCAAAAAGGGCCTGAAGAGAGTCGTCAACCATTACGTAGGGCCAATGCCGGACGCGACACCTCAGTCTCTCTCATCTTCTCCGCTCCTCCGCGCCTCCGCGTTGAAAAAACAACCATGAAACGCGCC
>JBEKQS010000364.1:0-3563 GCA_049519475.1 Bryobacteraceae bacterium
GCCTCCGTCTCCAACCTCTTCTCGCGCGGCGACAAGGTGATTGTGTGCTGCGCCGGCAAATTCGGCGAGCGCTGGGCGGAGATCGCCAAGGCGTACGGCCTGGATGCCAATGTCCTAGCTGTCCCCTACGGCCAGGTGGTATCGCCCGCACTCGTCGAAGCCGCTCTCGCTGCCGAGCCCGCTGCCAAAGGCGTTTTCGTGCAGGCTTCGGAAACCTCCACCGGCGCGGCGCACGACATCCGCGCGATGGCCGCGGCCATCGCGAAAACTCCGGCCGTCTTCATTGTCGATGCCATCACCGGGCTCGGCACCATGCCGCTCGATATCGATGGCTGGGGTCTGGACGTGGTGATCGGAGGGTCGCAGAAGGCTTTCATGATCCCGCCCGGCCTGGCGTTTCTGTCCGTCAGCCCCAAGGCCTGGAAGCTGGCCGAAACCGCTACGCTGCCCCATTACTACTTCAACTTGAAGAAGGAAAAGAAGAGCGGCGAGGCCGGCGAATCCAGTTGGACGCCTTCCACGGCGCTGATTCTGGCGCTGGCCGAAGCGCTGCGCTACGTCAAGCAAATCGGCATGGCGAACCTCGTCAGGAATGCGCAGCTTTTGGCGGAGGCCACCCGCGCCGCCGTTCTGAAACTTGGCCTGGAATTGTTCTCTCCGGGATCGCCAGGTTCTTCCGTCACCGCCGTGAAGCCTCCCGAGGGTCTCGATTCCGGCGTCATCGTCAAGGAATTCCGCTCGCGCTTCGGAGCCATCATCGCCAACGGACAGGGCTCCATGAAGGGCCGGGTTTTCCGCATCGCTCACCTCGGCTACTTCGATTTCATGGATCTCTTCGCGGTCGTCGCGTGCCTCGAACTGATTCTCAAAGCTAACGGACTCCCGGTGGAATTCGGCGCCGGCGTCGCGGCCGCCGAGCAGATCTACCAGAAGGCCAGCCAACCATGAAGATCGTCATCGCCGAGCCGCTGGCCGCCGCGGGCATTGAACTCTTAGTCGCCCAGCCCGGCTGGCAGGTCATCGTTTCCAACCCCAAGGAGTATGCCCCGCACCTGGCCGACGCGGATGCCCTGCTGGTGCGCAGCGCCGTGCAGGTGGATCGCTCCGTGCTGCAAAAGGCGCCCAAGCTGCGCGTCGTCGGCCGCGCCGGCGTGGGCGTCGATAATGTCGATCTGGATGCCGCCACGGAAGCCGGCGTCCTGGTCATGAACACGCCCGGCGGCAACGCCATCTCGGTCGCCGAACATACCCTGGCCCTGATGCTCGCCATGGCCCGCCGCATTCCGCAGGCCAACGCATCCACGCGCGGCGGCAAGTGGGAAAAGAAAAAGTTCCTGGGCAGCGAGCTGCGCGGCAAGACTCTCGGCATCGTGGGCCTCGGCAGCATCGGCCGCGAAGTGGTGAAGCGCGCCCGCGCCTTCGAAATGCGCATCGTGGCCCACGACCCTTACGTCACTTCCAAGATCGCCCAGGACCTGCTCGTGGATCTGGTCGCCCTGCCCGCGCTCTACGCGGCGAGCGATTACATCACGCTGCATGTCGCCGCCACCCCGGAAACCGAGGGCATGCTTTCCACCGCGGCGTTCCAGCAGATGAAGACGGGCGTGCGCATCGTCAACTGCGCGCGCGGCGAGTTGGTGGATGAGACGGCTCTCGCCGAAGCCATCCGCTCCGGCAAAGTGGCCGGCGCCTCGATCGACGTTTTCTCCGTGGAACCGCCGCCCGCGGGCTTCCCGCTCTTCGAAACCGACGCCGTCATCGCGACTCCGCACATCGGCGGCTCCACCGAGGAAGCGCAGGAAATCGTCGGCGTGCGCATCGCCGAACAAGTCGTCGAATACCTGCGGAACTCGATCGCCATCAATGCCGTGAATATGCCGGCGCTGACGCCCGAGCAGTATCGCACACTGGGACCTTACGCCATGCTCGCCGAGCGACTCGGCAATTTCGCCGCGCACATCGCTTCCGGAAGCCCGCGCGCGGTGCGCATGGTCTACTGCGGCAAGATCGCCGAGTCGAACACGAACCTGCTGCGCAGCGCCGGCCTGGCGGGCGTGCTGAGCCGTTCCACGGCCGGCCGCGTCAACCTGGTCAACGCCATGCAGACCGCCGAGCAGCGGGGCTGGCTGGTGGCGGAGAGTCACGAGCGCCGCTCCGCCCGCACCGATTCCATCCGCATCGAACTGGAAACCGACCGCGGCGTCACCACCGTGGAAGGCGCCGTCTTCCTGGATAAGCCGCGCCTCACGCAGGTGGATGGCATCTATTGCGAAGTGGCCCTGGCGGGTTTCCTGATCTTCATGAAGAACCGCGACGTCCCCGGCGTCATCGGCCATGTGGGGACCGTGCTGGGCCGGAACCGTATCAACATCGCCAATTTCTCTCTGGGGCGCCGCGACACCGCCATCGTCCCCGGCGAGCCGCACGACGCCGTGGCGGTAGTCTCCACCGACGAGCTGGTCCCCGAATCCGTGCTCGCGCAACTGCGCGAAAACCCCGCCGTGGAGTTCGCGCGGGCGGTGGAACTGCCGAAGTAAGGCCGCTGACCTGCACAACTGTCACTTTCCGGTAAGCCGGGAGCCATGCTAAAACGGTGATCGACGAATGCCCACATTCGACGAATCCGAGTACACGCCACTGGGGACATCAGCCAGCCCTATGGGCACCTCGCCTCGCCGAACGGTGTCTCTAGCAGTATGAAGCTGATACGGTGGTCGGTGCATTGCGTTGTTATCGCCGCCCTGTTGGGCGCTAGTGCTGTCAGCATCTACCGCTTCAAGCTGAAGCGCAGTGCTGAAGATGTTGTCCGTGTGTCGTACGGCCTTTCACTCCAAAGACAGCCACCCACAGTTCAGGGACTTCGGGAGCGATTTGGGCGGGCACTGCGGCAGCCCAATCCCTGTACACCCGATGGTTGCGAGTATGATGTCTTTTTGTCGAACCTGTCGCTGGCCGAGGTTCACCTACTTCCATACACTGCTCTGAGATCGTCCTTCTGGACGAAAGACGGCGTCGTTGAGTCCAACAGCCTGGAACTCTGGACGACGACCAGAAAAGGCAGTTGGGCGTTGTCGTACGTCCTGGTCAAGTATTGTGATCAATGTAATTCATTTATGATTAACCCTTGGGAGGATTCGTCTCCATTGGGTACGACCGGCTCAGTGGAGATCGGCTCCGTGTCAACTGCGGGCGAGAAACGTACCGCTCTAGCATTTAACACCGAGTGCCTCACGAGTTGGCGCGGGTGCACCAACATCGCTGAGCTAATGCCAAACATCTGGTGGGTAACTCCGGCTCGGACTATTGGCTGCCGGATACGCAACCGACAGGGTGACGTCGAGAGGGTGCGAAATCAGCCGTAGGGCGTGAACCCTGCACGGTTCTAATGAGGCCACACGAGATCGTGTCCAACTGCTAAGGGCTGACGCAAAAACAATTTCGCAGATTGGGTGAGATCGTGTAGTTCCACTTGGGTAGAACTTCGTGCGGCTTCAGTCGAAGGGATTGAAGTTGTTCGGGCGTTGGTTCAGTGCCTGTGGGATATTGGCGACGGTCGAGGTGAG
>JBEKQS010000365.1:0-3520 GCA_049519475.1 Bryobacteraceae bacterium
TCACCTACGTCCTGAAGAACCGCTATGTATGGTTGTTCGCCGCCGCCAACTTCTTCGTCTACCTCACCCGCTACAGCATGCTCGACTGGGGCCCGACCTATCTCAAAGAGGTCAAGCACGCCAGCCTGGAACAGGGGGGATTCAGCACCGCCATCTACGAACTGGGCGGCGCGGCCAGCACCCTTCTGATGGGTTGGTTGTCCGACAAATCCGGCGGACGGCGCGGCATGATAAGCGTAATCTGCATGGTTCCCGTTTTCCTGGCATTCACCGCCATTCTCTATACACCGGCCGGAATGCTGTGGCTGGACCTGACGCTGTTCGGGATCATTGGGTTCTTCGTTTATCCTCCGGTGATGCTTCTGCCGGTGATGGGCCTCGACTTCAGTTCCAAGAAGGCGGTGGGCACCACGGCGGGATTCATCGGACTTTTCGGTTATCTGGGACGCACGGCCCAAGGCAAGGGCATTGGCACCGTGGCCGAGCGTTACGGATGGAAAGCCGCGTTTTACGGAATCCTGGTTTCCACTTTTCTGGGCATCCTGCTACTCTCCCTGACGTGGAAACTGAAACCTGGGGCCTCCGGCGGCCGGCAACTGGTGGCCGATTCCGCGGCGGCAACAGGAGGGGGAGGCGCATGAAGACCGCGGAGCGAACACCGGGCGCATTGGCGCTACTGCGGCGCGCAACTCGGCAACTGTCACACAACGGTAATTCGGATGTAAACGTCTGTCAATATCTGCTTGAGAAAATCTGTTGGAGGTTAGACTCGTGAACAAACTCTTAAAGACAACGCTATTCCTCGGTTGTTTCCTGATAGGCACTGTGCTTTTCGCGCAGTTTCAAACCGCCGAGGTTTTGGGAACGGTACGCGACCCGTCGGGCGCGGCCGTGCCGAAGGCCACCGTCACACTGACCAACCAGGACACCGGCATCAAGGTGCAGACCAGCACCGACGATAACGGCAACTACGATTTCTTCAACGTTCAAGTCGGCCGCTACGCGGTTGCCGTGGAGCATGCCGGATTTTCAAGGTTCAACACCACGGACGTGCAGGTGACGGTGAATGCGCGGCAACGCGTGGATATCTCCATGCAGGTGGGGGCCGTCACGGAATCGGTGGAAGTGAAGGGAGTGGCCGCCGCGCTGGAGACCGATACCAGCGAACACGGCCAGGTGATCAACACAACGGCGGTGGCGGAGCTTCCGCTCAACGGCCGCAATTATGCGGACCTGGCGCTGCTGTCGACGAACGCCGTAAAGTCTCCGATTTCGGCCACCTTCTCGGCCAGCGGAACGCCGCGCGAAGCCGCTTTCAACGTAAACGGCATGCGCAGCACATATAATAATTTCCTTCTGGACGGCGGGGATAACAATGCTTATGGGACCAGCAACCAGGGCTATTCCTCCCAGTTGGTGCAGTTGTCCCCGGACGCGCTGGCCGAGTTCAAAGTCATCACCAGCAGCTACAGCGCCGAGTACGGGCGCGTGGGCGGCGCGGTGATTAGCGCCGTGATGAAATCCGGCACCAACGAGTTTCACGGCTCGGCCTACGAGTACCTGCGCAACACGGACCTGAACGCCACGGGCTTCCTGTTCAGCCCCGCGGTCTTCGTGAAGCCCACCTTGCAGCGCAACCAGTTCGGCGCCACCATCGGCGGACCAATTGTCAAGAATAAGCTCTTCTTCTTCGGCGATTACGAAGGCTTACGCCAATTGCAGCGCTATCTCAATTTCGACTCCATTCCGGACGCGACGGATCGCGTGGGAATCCTCCCGGTGGCCGTAACCAACCCCTTGACCGGCATTACTTACCCGGCCAATACCCAAATTCCGATTGCATCGATCAATCCGTTCGCCGCCACGGTCCTCAGCGGGCTGCCGCCGACGAATAACGCCGGCTGCACTCCGACCGGTACTGTCGCGCTGCCGATTTCGTGCCGCTCCAACAACGACGAAGCGCTGCTGCTGATCCGCGATTACGGCGACAAATTCGATGCCAAAATCGACGGCCAGCTCAACGATCACATGTCGGCATTCCTGCGCTTCAGCCAGCGCAAGGACTTGCAGTATTACGCGCCCGATCTCACTGGCCCCTCCGGCGGGGATGGCAACGGCTACATTCACACGGTGGATCAGAACGCATCGGCGGGCTACACCTGGACCGTCACGCCGACCTCGATCCTGGAACTCCGCCTGGGCTTCTCGCATATCCTCGCCGGCAAGGAACCGCCGTATATCGGCGGTCCGAGCATGGCTTCCATGTTCGGCGGGTTTGCCGGACTACCGACGACGCCCAGCCTGACCGGCGGAATCAACACGCAGACCATCAGCGGACTCACCGCCATGGGCCGCCAAACCAGCAATCCGCAGTTCCAGAATCCTACTTCCTGGGTTCCGGAGCTCAATTATTCGAAGACCCTGCGCCGGCATTCTCTCAAGGTGGGCTACCAGTATTTGAATATCCGCACCGAGATTCTGGACACCAATCCGCTGTATGGGCAAGACACCTATAGCGGGGCATTCAGCAAGCCCACCGGCGGGCCGAGCGACTCGACCAGCTACAGCCTGGCGGATTTCATGTTCGGCCTTCCCAACACCATCAACCAGGGGAGCTATACGGTGGTCAATCTGCGGCAATTCGTCCACTCGCTGTATTTTCAGGACGACTGGCGGGTGAGCTCGAAGCTTACCTTGAACCTCGGGCTGCGGTGGGAGTTCGCATCGCCGCTCTATGAGCGCGACAACAATTACTCGAATTTCGACCCCACCACCGACACCATGATCAAAGCCACCAGCGGAGGCCTGTTTCAACGCGGTCTGGTCCACCCCGACTACCATGATCTGGGACCCCGCATCGGCATGGCATACAGCTTCGACACCAAAACCGTGGTCCGCGGCGGGTATGGCATCAGCTACACTTTCTTCAACCGGCCCGGAAGCGCCGAGGAGGGGATCAACGCTCCCCAGGCCCTTTTCGGTGTCCTCAGCCAATCGAATCCCCTGGCGTCGACCTTCCTCACCACCGGGAATAGCTTTACCGACAACATCGCCAGTCCCGCGGCCTTCAATCCGGCCCTTTCCAACGTGGTCTACACTCCGCCGGACAGCAAGTGGCCGCGCATCCAAAACTGGTTCTTATCGGTGCAGCGGCAACTGCCCATGAACACCGTACTGGAGGTGGCCTACAACGGAAACCACAGTACGCGGCTGCCCATCATCGCCGATTACAATGAGGCGACTCCCAACCTGCCGGGCGCAACCCTGGCATACACCGCGCGCGTGCCGATACCGACTTTCGGGCCGATCACGTGGCTCGATCCGGCGGGTGACAATCACTACGATGGTCTCTCGGCCCGCGTGGAGCACAGTTTCACGAAGAGTTTGTACATCCTGAACTCGTTCACCTGGGGGAAAGGGATGGGCGATTCCGAACAGGCGCTCGAGTATTTCGCGGGCTACTATCAGGCCAATCCCCAGAACATTCACAACCTGGCCGCGGAAAAGGGACCGTCCAGCT
>JBEKQS010000366.1:0-3359 GCA_049519475.1 Bryobacteraceae bacterium
AACCTGGGCGATGTCTCGTACATCGACAGTTCGGGGATCGGTGAACTGGTCTCGGGCTTCACCACGGTGACCAATAACGGCGGTGAGATGAAGCTGCTCAACCTCAATAAGAGGGTGAAGGACCTGCTGCAGATCACCAAGCTTTATACCGTCTTCGACGTTCACGAAGACGAAGCCGGCGCCATCCGCGCCTTTGCGTAGAGCATAGGGCAGGTGAGTCCGCCTGCCCATGTTTCGCGCTTCGCCGAAAGCTGCCATAGCCCTACTATGCCCACGCGTCCATCGCCTGCCGCGGCGCTTGCGATTGCGGTGTTGGCTGTGTTTACCGTTTGGATCACGTGGCGGGCCAAGGCGTTCGAACGGGAACTGGGCATCAATGCCACAAGACTGACGCTGGTCGGCAAGCAGGCGCCGGATTTCCATCTGCCCGCGCTCGACGGGCGCACGGTTTCGCTTTCCGATTATCACGGCAGGAAGCTGGCGGTGGTCTTCTGGGCCAGTTGGAACAACGGCAGCCATCCGGCCATGGCGTCACTGGGCCTCTTCTATCGCAACAATCGCACGGCGGACGCGAATTTCGACCTGGTAGCCATCAGCGTGGGGGACGACCGCAAGGCGGTCCAGGACTTCGTCACTCAGAACAAAGTGACGTTCCCGGTCCTGCTGGACGGCTCGGAGGCCACCGCCAAGGCGTTTCAGGTGCGCAGCATTCCGGCCGTCGCTGTGATCGACGCCGGCGGCAAAGTGACCTGGGGGTTCGTGGGCTTCACGCAGCGCCTGACCTTCGACCTGGCCCGTGAGCTGGGCGTCACGAACGTCCGCGGCATGGAGTTTGGAGGGCCGAGTGGCAGCCGCCGCAATTGAATTCCAGGGCGTGACCAAGGTCTACAAGCGCCTGTTCAGCGACGAAAAAATCGAGGCACTCTCGAATGTCTCTTTCCAGGCGGCGCCGGGGGAAGTCTGCGCCTTTCTCGGCCCCAACGGCGCCGGCAAGACCACCAGCATCAGCATTCTGATGGGTTTTTTCTTCGCCGATTCCGGCGAGATCCGCGTGCTGGGCCATCCGCCCGGCGACATCCGAGCCAAAGCCCGGATCGGTTTCCTGCCGGAGAATTTCGCATTCTATAAATACCTGACGGCGCCCAAGCTCCTGCGGCTGCACCTGGCACTGGCCGGCAGGAACCCGGCGGGCTCCGAACGGCTCATCGCGGAGCTGCTCCAGAAAGTCAAGCTGGCGGGCTACGAGAACCTGAAGATCGGCAAGTACTCGCGCGGCATGGTGCAACGCATCGGGATCGCGCAAGCGCTGCTGTGCGACCCGCAACTGGTGATCCTGGACGAGCCCACCAGCGGCCTCGATCCGTCCGGGCGCCGCGAGGTGCTGCAAATCCTGGCCGGCTTGAAAGCCCAAGGCAAGACCGTCTTCCTGAGCTCCCACATCCTTCCGGAAGTGGAACAGATTTGCGATCGCGTGGTGATTATCGACCGCGGCAAGCTGGTGCGCACCGGGCGCCTGGAAGACATGCTGGCCGGCGGCAACCGCGTCGAGATCGCGGCCGACCGCGTGCCCGAGGGCTTCGAGCAATCGCCCTGTGGCGAAGGCGCCGTGGTGGAGCGCGGCGCGCACGGCGTCCGCATTCTGGTGGACGCGGCGCGCAAGCGCGAAACGGTGGAAAGCCTGTGGGCCGCCGGTTGCGACGTCACCGCCATGAACCCGCTGCGCAGCACGCTCGAAGAACTCTTCCTCAAGGAGGTGGACCGCCGATGAAGCTCCGCGCCATTATCATGAACACGTTTTCCGGCCTGGTGCGGAACAAGATCATCATCCTGTTTTCGGTGGGCTGCGTGTGCGTTCTGCTGCTGATGCTCTCGTCGCTGCTGGTGATCCGCAACCTGCGCAACGTGCAGAACGCCGAGCAGATGCAGGCGGCAGTGCTGCCGCTGATCGGTTCCATGATGGCGCTGGTGAGTGGTTTCGGCAGCCTGCTGGCAGCCTGGTCGGCGGCCGATGCGCTGTCCTCGGAGATGCGCTCCGGCACGATTCTGGCCGTGATGGCGCGGCCGGTGCGCCGCTGGGAATTCCTGTTGGGCAAGTACCTGGGCGTGCAGCTCCTCATGTTGGTCTTCGTGCTGATCATGGTGGGGCTCAATTACCTGCTGGCCTGGATCGGCGGCGCGCACGTCCAATCGGCGCCGTGGGAACTGATTGTCTACCCGATGGTGCGCTATGCCATGTTCAGCGCCATCGGCCTGGCGCTGGTCACGCTGATGCATCCCATTCTGGCTTTCTCGGTGGTGCTGTTCCTGTCGATTGCGGCGCAGATCGTGTCGCCGGGAGCCAATACCACTTTTCTGCCGGAATGGCTGAAGACCGGCCTTTTCTACTTTCTGCCATCCACCAATCTGTTATCGGAGATGCGATTCCTGACCATCACGCGCGCTACTTTGCAAGCCGCCACATGGAGCGAGCACGCGCTGGCGTTGGCCTACGGCCTGGATTATGCGCTGGTCTGCTTCCTGATCGCGTCGTGGATTTTCCATTCGAGAAGTCTGTCGAGAGACTAGGCGGGGCAGGGGCTGCGTTCCTGATATTTCCGCGGGATATGGGAGCCACGAGGCAGACTTGCAGAACTCGCCATAAGGCCGGACCAGCTCAGAACTGAAAATACAGGAATACGGTTTCCCGGCCATTCATCAGGAAGTACGCGAACACCAGGCCCATTGCGTAGACGGGCGCCCACCGGCGGACGGCGCCGAAGTGGAAGTACCAGGTTTCGGGCAAACCGTATGTCCAGGCGGCGGCCACCGCCAGCCACGCCAGGCTGGGCCAGTTCAAGGTGACGCCGGAAAGACCCGGATGGAACATCTTCCCCAGCCATGTGAGTGCCATCGCGAAGTTGTCGGAACGGAAAAAGACCCAGCCGATCATGACCAGCAGCATGGTCTGAGCGTGGTACAAGACCCGCGGCAGCTTTTGATAGTAAGAGCCCGCCAGGCGGTCCACGATGAGGAGCGCCCCGTGATACCCGCCCCACACCACAAAGGTCCAATTCGCGCCGTGCCACAAGCCGCCCAACAGCATGGTGAGCATCAGGTTGAGGTACGTGCGGGCCGTACCGGACCGGTTGCCGCCCAGCGAGAAATACAAATAGTCCCGCAGCCATCGCGACAAACTCATGTGCCATCGCCGCCAGAAGTCGGTAATTCCGCAGGCGAGGTACGGGCTGTCGAAGTTCTGCGGAATGCGCAGCGCGAACAAGTATCCCAAGCCGACCGCCATATCGGAGTATCCGCTGAAATCGAAGTAGATCTGCGCCGTGTAGCCGAGGATCGCGACCCAGGAATCGGTAAATGACATG
>JBEKQS010000367.1:0-3150 GCA_049519475.1 Bryobacteraceae bacterium
AGCGGATGCCGCAGCGGCGTGATGGCGGTCTCCGACTATCAGGCCGGCAAGGTGGTCGCAACGCTGCCGATCGGCAGCGGCGTCGACGGTGCCGGGTTCGATGCGGCTTCGGGCAACGCGTTTGCCTCGAATGCGGACGGCACGCTCACCGTGATTCATCAGGACGCTCCCGACCAATATCACGTCGCCGAAAACGTACCGACGCCACAGGGGGCGCGCAATATGGGGCTCGACCCCACCAATCATCGCGTGTTCATCGTTTCCGCAAAGTTTGGGCCGGTTCCCGCGGGGGCGCCTGCCAGGGCCAGAGGACCGGTGTTGCCCGGATCATTCACATTGATGTCGATTGAGCGTGATCCAGCGGCGCACTGACCGCGGAAATGGCTGGTTCGGGGATACGATTGAGGTCCAGGAGTTGTGAATGGGATTGATCACGGGTTTGCGCTGCGTGTTTTGCGGCAGGCTCTATTCGACGCGCGTGGCGTACACCTGCCCGCAATGCGGCGTCACCGGAATCCTGGATGTCGAGTATGACTATCGGACCGTCGCGCGGGTGCTCACCCGGCGGAGTCTGGCGGCGCGGCGCGAGTTTTCGCACTGGAGATATCGCGAGCTGCTGCCGGTGCGCGCGGATGCGGCGGTGCCGGACGTCGCGGTGGGATGGACGCCTTTGACGCCTGCGCCGGCGCTGGGGCGGCATCTCGGCATCCGCAAGCTGTTCCTGAAAGATGACGGACGCAACGCAACCGGGTCGTTGAAGGACCGGGCGAGCTCGGTGGGAGTGGTGAAAGCGCGCGAGAAGCGCAAGACCATTATCGCTTGCGCCAGCACCGGCAACGCGGCCTCGTCGTGCGCGGGGATGGCGGCCTCAATGGGCATCCGCAGCGTGATCTTCGTGCCCGAGCGGGCGCCGGAACCGAAGGTCACGCAGTTGCTGATTTTCGGCGCGACCGTGCTGCGCGTGCTCGGCAGCTACGAGCAGGCGTTTCAGTTGTGCCAGAAATCGTGCGAGCGATGGGGGTGGTACAACCGCAACAGCGCGATCAATCCTTACCTGGTGGAAGGCAAGAAGACCGCCGGCCTCGAGATCGGCGAGCAGCTTGCATGGGAAGCGCCGGATTGGGTGGCTGTTTCGGTGGGTGATGGGTGCACCATCGCCGGAGTGTGGAAGGGGTTCCGGGAACTGCGCACGTTGGGGCTGATGGAGCGCGCGCCGCGGATTCTGGGCGTGCAGGCCGAGGGCGCGGCGCCGGTGACGGCGTGCTTCGAAAGCGGCGGCCCGCTCGAAGCGGCGGAACCGCACACCATCGCGGACAGCATTGCGGTGGGAGTGCCGCGCAATTGGAAGAAGGCCGTGATGGCGGTGAAGGAAGCCGGCGGCGCGATGATCAACGTGAGCGACGACCAGATTCTGGATGCGATGCGATACACCGGGCGCCTGGCGGGAATTTTTGCGGAGCCGGCGGCGGCCACGGCGGTGGCGGGATTGCGTCGGGCGGTCGACGAGGGTATTGTGGGGCGGCGCTCCACCGCGGTGGCGCTGATCACCGGCAACGGCCTGAAGGATGTGCAATCGGCCCGCGCGGCGGTGGGCGCGCCGTTCGAGGTGTCGCCGGAAGGGTCGGGCCTCGAAGAGATTCTGCGGCAGCGCCAGGTGATCGATTGAATGGTAGTGGGTCAGTTTGAATCGCGGACCAAGGGGTGCCGTGGCCGCCCCATTCGCGCGCGCCGGCCGGGATAAACCCGTAGCAGGCTCTCGTCCGGCGAGAACTTTTTCCGGCTTTCCGCGTGGCGGATCTTGACCTATACTGGTCGCCATGATGCTCCCGCCGCTGCTTCTCTTCATTCCCGCGGGCCTCTTATCGGCGCAGAGCCTGACGCTCGATGCGCTCGTAACGCCGTCCACCATCGTGTATCACGACGAAAAGCCGGTTCCGTTTGCTCTGTATGGCCTCGTCGAATTCAAGACCTTACAGGAACTGTTCTCTTACGTTGACGCCCAGGCCGGCCGCTGGCAGTTTCCCAACGAGCAGGCCCGCAATGAATTCGCCCAGGGTCTGCTCCAGCGGGGCGTCGAAAGCCGTGTGATATCCATGGTCGACGAAAAGCCGCTGGAAGCGATTGTGACTCACACCCGCGAGGAACTGGACGCTGCCATCAACCGCCTTCCCACTCCATTATTCGAGGGCCGCAACTGGCGGCTCGACGCGCCCGCCTATCGCCAGGCGTTTGACCGCGTGCGGGAGCGGTGGAGCAAGGGCTTGAACTGCTGGAGCGCCTCTCCGTCGATCGCCGGCCGGGTATTGTCAAACTGGTATCCGATCGAAGAAGGCATGGAATTCGACGGCGCAACATACGATTCGCTCGAGCATTTATGGCAGGCAATTAAATACCACCCCAGCGTGACGATCGCCGATCTGATGCGTCTCCTCGATCGGTTGAATACTGTCGACTGGGCATCCTGGTTCGCTCGTCTGGACCACGATCAGAAGATTTCGCTCGAACACGCCTACATCGTCGAGTTCCTGCGTGCGAATCTTACCCCGTCCAAGAGGGCATGGTTTCGCGAGCAACTGGCCGCCCAACCTCCCCAGGCCAAGCCTCGCGACCTGCAGCAGCGGACGCCGGGCAGTCTTCGATTTACAGCTTTCCAGGAGAAAGTCCTCTGGGGCGACCTCGCCGATGTTTTCCATCTTCTGGTCTACCTCACCGCGATAGCCCCGGTAAATGGCGCTTCTCCGACGGCGGCCCTGCAAGCGCGGCACTTCGACGGTATCTACCTCAGTAACCGGAAGCTCGGTTTTATCAGCCCGGAATTCCAGGCGCTGATGCTCGAATTATGGAAGGTGAAGTATCTCAAGATGAAGCGGTTCAACGAGCTGATACGCTCCATCCCCCGCGAGGTGAAGATCGAACATTACCTGAACGACGGCGATTCGCCGGATATTCCAATTCCCGTGTATATCGGCTACCTGAACCAGATTCGCGACATGGCGTGGGCCGCGGCCGCGCGCTAGCGCAAACATGCGCTAGCCCAGCTTCCGCAGTCCAAGGAGCCCCGGGGCTTTTTTGATGCCTCTATGAGGCGCGTTGCTCGCCGGAACACGCGGGCAGTCTTTTGTTTCCATCACGGCGTGGCGGCGGCTTGTC
>JBEKQS010000368.1:0-3099 GCA_049519475.1 Bryobacteraceae bacterium
TAGGTGGCGCGGCGGTCAACCTGGCATCGGTAGTGGCCATCCCGGCCATCGGCCCGGCCGTCAGTGCCCTCACCAACCCCGACGGCACTTACACCATCAACGGGTTGCCGGCGGGCCAATATCAGTTGTACGTACACCCGCTGCCGCCCGACGCCATTCCGTCCAACGGAACCGGCATCACGCTACCGGTGGATGCCAGCGGCGTGGCCTCTTTCCCGCGCAGCGGTTATTTCCAGACGGTCTTCTATCCTGGCACGACCAATCCGGGGCAGGCCACCGTTTTCACCGTCGCCGCCGGCCAGTCCCTCACCGGCGAAAACTTTGCAGTGGTGGCGAGAGCTTCGGTTCCCGTCTACGACCTGGTGAGCTATTGTTACCTTGACCCCGTCACCGACACGTACAAGTACAACAACACCTACGCGGCGTCGCAGATCTGGATGACGCCGGCCTTCGTCAATACTAGCCAGACGTATCTGCGGGTCTGGGCGCAAGCCAACTCCGGCCCCACCCCCATGCCGACAACCGCCGCCGTTCTGGGAAGCGACATCGGGAACGCGACCATGCAGTTGTACTCCGGCTACCTGGTGATGGATTTCCAGAACAATGGGGCGATCACGGGTCCGCGCCACATGGTCCTGACATTTGGCTCGGGCGCATCCTCCGATATGTACGTGCTGCCCGACGCATTCATAGTGGTCGGAAAGCAACCGCCCGCGCTCACTTCCGTCAGCCCGCCGAATGCCGACGGCAGCCTGACCATCGGCGGCGCCGGCCTCACCGCCGATTCGCGAATCTTCTTTGACGGCCTGGAGGCCGCATTGATCGCGCCCTTCGCCGCCACCGATCCCGTCAACGGCTTCATCACGGTGCTGCCGCCCGATGGCGCCAGCAGCCAGAATTCGACCCTCACGGCATTTGAGGCCGACGGCCAGAACTCCATGTTCCTGCAGTCCGCCAGCCCGGTGGTGTACTCCTACCCGGCGTCGTCCAACGCGCCGCAGATTACCAATGTCACGCCGGCAGCCCTCGCGGCCGGCGCCAATGCCGACGGCACGGCTTCGCAGATAGACATCACCACGACCAACACCAATTTCATCAGCGGCCAGGTGAGCTTGGGATTCGGGACGAGCGACATCTCGGTGCGGCGCGTCTGGGTTCTCAGTCCCACGCACCTGATGGCCGACATCGTGGTTGCCAATGACGCCACGCCCGGTCCGGCTGCGGTGAATGTGATTTCGGGATTCCAGGTGCTCCCTCCGGCGGCCTTCCAAATTCTGCCAGCCAACGGCGCGTTGCCGACCCTCGCGCTGCCGGTCTATAACGCGGTCACCTACGCCACTGCGCTGCACGCGGGCGATTACGCTTCGGTCTTCGGTTTGGGACTGGCGCTCGGATCCGGCGGAACGATAGTGACCTTGAACGGAGCGGCGGTCCCGGTGGTATATGCCTCTCCGAATCAGGTGAACTTCATCGTCCCGGCTGGTTTTGCCTCCGGTCCGGCGACGCTGGTGGTGAATGATGCATCGGGCGCCACAGCGCCCGTTTTGATCCAGATCGATGGAGCGCAGCCGAGCATCGGCGCCGGCACGGTGACCAATGCCCTGGGCGTGGCTCTCGATGCCAACACCGGCGCCAACCCCGGCGATATCCTGAGCGTCCAGGTCACCAACGTCGATCCGTCGGTGGCAGGCGCGCCCAACCGAGTGCAGGTGAGAATCTCAGGCGTGCTCATGACGGTGTTGGGCGTCACGCAAATCGCCGCCGCGCCGACGGGCCAAGCGGCGTCTACTGCGGTCCTGCAAATTCAATTTGCCGATACGCAATCTTTCGGCGGCAGCCAGGTGCCGCTGGTAGTCGCCGTAGACGGCTCCGCCAGCGCGGCCGTGACGATTACGGCGCGATAGGCGCGAATCTCCTCCAACTCGGGCCGCTTCGTGGCCAAACCCGACCGGGGGGTCGGGTTGCAGACCAGGGGGTCTGACCCACAAAATGGACAAGAGGAGATCTCACACCTTGACGAAAGCGCTTATGGCGGTGCTGGCTCTGTCGGCGGTGGTTGCCGCGCAGGGCCAGGACATCGATGGAACCTGGCAGGGTGCGCTCGATACGGGCGCCGGAACGCTCAGATTGGTTGTGCATCTGAGCAGCACCAAAGACGGCCTCACTGCCACCATGGACAGCCCCGATCAGGGCGCGAGCGGCCTGCCGGTTTCGCTGGTGAAGCGCGACGGCTCCGCGTTCACTCTGGAGATGAAAGCCCTCGGCGTCAAATTCGATGGCATCATTTCCAAGTATCTCTCCACCATCGTGGGCAATTACACGCACGGCGGCGGTTCGCTGCCGCTGGTGCTGACGCGCGGCGCGGCCGCCGCGGCCGCCGCGCCGCGCCGGCCGCAGAATCCCGTGAAGCCGTATCCGTATCGCGAAGAAGACGTCACGTACGAGAACCAGGCGGCGGGTATTCGACTGGCGGGCACGCTAACCATCCCGCAGGGCAAAGGGCCGTTTCCCGCGGTGGCGCTGATCACCGGCTCGGGCCCGCACGATCGCGACGAGGCCCTTATGGACCACAAGCCGTTCCTGGTGCTGGCCGATTATCTGACGCGCCGGGGCATTGCGGTGCTGCGCACGGACAAACGGGGAACGGCAAAGTCCGGCGGAGTCTACGCCACGGCCACCACGGCCGATTTCGCCACCGATACGGAAGCCGCCATCGCGTACCTGAAGACACGGCCCGAAGTCGACGCCCGCAAGATCGGCCTCATCGGTCACAGCGAAGGCGGCGTGATCGCCCCCATGGTGGCGGCGCGGAATAAGGACGTGGCGTTCATCGTGATGATGGCCGGTCCCGGAGTTCCCGGCGACCAGATCATCGTGGCGCAGGTGGTGGCAATCAATGAAGCCGCCGGCATGAGCCACGAGCAGGCGCAACAGGCCGGCCAGATGCAGCGCAAAACCCTGGACCTGGTGGAGCAGGAAAAAGACGAAACCGTGCTGAAGCAGAAACTGCGCGACCTGCTGGGCCCGGGCCTGCCGGACGCACAGTTTGAGACGGTCTATCGGCAACTCACGTCGGCCTGGTATCGCTACTTCCTGACT
>JBEKQS010000369.1:0-3063 GCA_049519475.1 Bryobacteraceae bacterium
GACTTTGCCTCTTCCTTACATTCCAGCTACGCGAGGTGGCGGCGACTATACAGTCTCTCCCGTAGTTACGATTTCACTTAGGAGACTGGATGCCTCCGGCCGCGCCTTGGCATCTTCGATATCTGTCCGAGTGGTGGAAGAGACCTCAACAAGCGTGTATGTTGCGGAAGAATGGGACCCAACGGTTTCGAGAAGAGACCAGGGGTCTATCCCGCGGCTTCAGGCTATCAGCCGAGACCAGATCGATACGGTCGAATACCCCGCTCGGCCTGAAATCCAAACCATGCCGGAAGCGAAAAAGTGATCGTCTTCGGGGAGCCTGGGGACGGGACGTTTTGAATGGTTTTCGGAGGTTGGTCTCGTGAAACGCCGTTCAGGGAAGAGTCTCGACCCCTGCCCCTTCAATTGGCTCCCTCGTTGTCGTTGAGACGTCCGGCCGCCGGCAATTCTCATGCAGCGCCCAGGAGAGCCTTTTCGACCGTCTCCGGAAAACGGTCAATGACAGTGAGATAGGCGCGGACCGCGCTGGGCGGCTGCGCACGGCCAAGCTCCCAATCCTGCAATGTGCGAGTCCTGAATCCGTAACGGCGAGCGAACTGAGATTGTGATAGTCCCGTTTTCGCGCGAATCGCCTTCACATCCACCGGGCCCGGGACATCGTACTCGTATGCGCGCAGAGAGATCTCACCTCGAGCATGCGCCGCCGCTTGCTTCAACCCATGAACAACGTCCCTCCCTACGCGGCTGAGCCTTTCAGTCGCGCGCTTGGCGAATACCCGAACCCTCACATTTCAAGGATACGGGATTCCCGGATAGCTGTCATGGGAACCCCACCGCTGGGCCGGCGGAACTGGGGCTAAATCGCCCACTCACCATTTGCTTCCCTCCGCGCCTTGTGCGACAACCGGTAGGAGGGTTCAACCATGGCAGCTTCAGCCGTTCTTTCCGCCGATGCCCTGCGCCAGCGCGCCGCCCAGACGCCCGATTGGAAGGTGGTCGACCAGCATCACATCGCGCGCACCTTCAAGTTTCCCGATTTCCTGCAGGCGCTCGATTTCGTCAATCGCGTCGGCGCGGTGGCCGAACGCCTGGGCCACCACCCCGACATCCATCTCACCTGGGGCCGCGTGGATGTCGAATCCTGGACGCACGACGCCGGCGGCATTACCGAAAAAGATTTCCAGCTCGCAGCGGAAATCGACCGCCTCAAGACCTGAGTACACGGTTTCGTCAATCGCTCTTGTATTCCGCGAAGACCGCTCCCTCACGGTCGCGGCTCGGATCGGCTCCGCCCGTTCAGCCGCCGATCTCGTATTTCCTCCCCGCCACTCCCTCCACCCGCCGGCGCGCCAGTTCCATCGCCTCTCGCGAGATATCGATCCCGATCCAGCTCCGCCCGTTCCGCTCCGCCGCCACCAGCGTCGTCCCGCTGCCGCAATACGCATCCAGCACCGTGTCGCCCTCCCGTGAGCACGCCAGAATGATCCGCTCCACCAGCGCCTCCGGCTTCTGCGTCGGGTATCCCACCCGCTCCGCGCTCGACGCCTGCAGCGAATTGATGTCCACCCACCAGTCCTCCGGCGCCTTCCCCTCGTCCAGGTAATACTTGTAGTAGCGCGTCTCACCCTTGCCGTTGCGCGTCCCGTACACCAGCCGGTACTTCCGCCCGTCCGCGTCCGTCTCCATCCGGCCGCCGAAACTCTCCTTGCCGCTGCGCATGGCGACGCGCACCGCACTCGCGTCGAAATGGTATTGCGCCGACTTGCTGTAGAAGAAAATGATGTCGTGCTTCCGCCCGAACCAGCGCTTGCTCCGTCCCCCGTGGCTATAGCACCAGACGATCTCGTTGCGGAATCCCCCGCCCCGCGCGCTGAACACCGCGTCCAGCATCAGCTTCAAATAGTGGCTCGCGGCCGGATCGCAGTGGACGAACAAACTCCCGGCCGTCTTCAACACCCGCTCCATCTCCGCGATGCGCAGCCCCGTGTGGACCAGGTATGCCAGCAGACTGCCCCGCCCCACCACCGGCGCCAGTCCCTCGATCAGCCTCCCCAACTTCGAGGCGGTCCCAATGGCGCCGTACCCCTCCGCCGCGCGCTGGTCCCACCGCCAGCGGTCCTCGAACGCCGCTCCATAATTCCGCCCCGAATGGAACGGCGGATCGATATACCCCAGGTCCACCGACCCCTCCCGCATGTGCCGCAAGACCTCCAGATTGTCTCCGCAATACAGCGCATTCTTCACGTTCTCAGTCTCCCACGTGATTCATATAAATACTTCAATCCGAGCCGCGACCGTAAGGGAGCGTTAGCATTTGGGGTACGTCCGCAATGGATCGCCGACGGCGAACGCTCCCTGACGGTCGCGGCTCGGATCGCACATCCCTCTCCCACTCCCTGCTCAATCGTGCTTAAATATACGATCGAGCGAGAAAGTGCGCTGGCACGGGGTCTGCCCGCGCGGGCACGTCCGGCGCATCGCGAGAAAAGAGGAGATTCCATGTTTCTGAAAGTGCTCGTAACGGCAGCCGCGGCGGCGACCCTGGCGCTTGCCCAAGGTGGCGGCGACATGGGGGGCATGGGAGCGGGAGGAGGCGGCGGCGGCAGGGGAGAGCAGAACGCCGGCATGACCCCCGTGGGCAACATTCGTCCGCAAAAGGAGTCCAAGGCCGACCAGATCATCGGGAAACTCAAACTCTCGAAGGATCAGAAAAACGAGTTCGAGAACATCCTGGAAGTCTCTTATCAGGATGCCGCGCCGGTCCGCGACCTGTTGGCTAAGGGGCGCAGCGCTCTCGCCAATGCGATCCTCGCGGGACAAAGCGCCGACGAAATCGCCCGGATCACAAAAGCTTACACCACTGTCGAGGCCCAAATGACCGCCCTGGAAGTCAAAGCCTTCCAGAAGACTTATGCCCTCCTCAAGCCCAACCAAACCGCCCACGCGCCCGAGGCCTTCGACCTCATGGCCGGCATCCTGGACCCGCCAGCCGGCGGCCGCGGCCGGGGTGGCATGGGTAGAGGCAGAGGCGGAAGGTAATCGCTCAAGGAGATCTCATGCTTC
>JBEKQS010000370.1:0-2962 GCA_049519475.1 Bryobacteraceae bacterium
GGCCGGGGAAAACGGCACTGGGGGAGCAGAGAGGCGGAACGTCCGGCGCTCCTGAACGCGAAGCTCAGTGCCGTGCATGCCGGTGGTGGGCGAGGCTGGAAATCGGATCACTTGGAACCATTCCTTTTTTGTCGTAGGTGGGGCAGGCCTCCCGGCCTGTCGGTTTCGTATTACCGCTCGAAAACCAATCCCGCCGAGGGCAATATCGGGAATAGTTTATCGAGCGTGATATAGGCCTGCCTGGTGCTGGCGGTATAGCCGTTGAAGCTCTCAAATACGTAGTTGGCGCGGTCGGTCAAGTTGATCACTTCGCCGTAGAGCGTCAGCTTCCACTTGTTGTGCGTCCATGCCTTATTGACGCGGAAATCGGTGCGCGAATAGGGGCCCAGGCGCAACTGGTCGCGGCTGTTCGCAAGGTAGTAGATGGTTCCGCTCTGCCGCAGATAACCCGGAATCGGGAAGCCGCTGCCATAGCTCCATTTCAGGCTTAGGTTGATGCTGGGCCGCAGGCGGTAGCCGCCATAGACGTTGACGGTGTGGCGCTGGTCGTAATCGGAAGGGAAGCGCGCACCCGTAACGCCGTCGCGCATCTCGGTGCGGCCGAAGGCATAGGAAACCCAGCCGGTGAGGCGGTTGGCGCTCGAATGCTGCAGGAAAAACTCCGCGCCGCGCGCGTATCCGCGAAGCGAATTCACGTACGGCGGGTTGATGGGCGGCGCGAAGACTTTGCCGTTCGGAAGAATACGCGCATCGTAGAGCGGCTGGAAGATCAGATCGCGGTCGGCGCGGTTGTAGTATTCCGCTCGCAGACGGGTACGCTGGCTCAGGCGCTGCTCGATGGCGGCTTGCGCATGAATGGAACGCTCGGGCAGCAGGTTGCGGCTCCCAAGAGGCGAAGTCAATTGCGAGATTTCGGGATATTGCGCGTATTGGCCCCATGCCAGTTGGATGCTGGTGGACGACGTGACGCCGAATGCGGCCGAGGCTGAAGGCGAAACCGTCGAGACCGTGTCGATGGAGTGATGGTCCCAACGCGCGCCGGCGGTGAAGCGCAGGCGTCCGGGAAAAGCGTTCCACGACTGCTGCAGGTAACCGCCCGCCAGCAGCGCGTTGCCGTTGAAATGGTCCAGCACGCTGGGCGCGGTGACCACGGTCTGGTACTGGTCGGAGAAGCCTTGGTCGCGCAACTGGCGCAGCGACCAGCCGCCCTCCAGCGGGCTCTTGGAATTCCACATCCAGGTGGCCGAGCCGTTCCAAACCCACTCGCCGTAAAAGCCGGCGCTGGTGGGCAGCTTGTCGGGGTTCTGATCGTTGAATTTTTCGCGCATCCAGGCGAAATGGTTGACGATCAGCAGCCGCTCGACCGGCGAGTAGCGCCATCCCAGATTGGCCAGAGTGTAGTGGTAACCGGCCGTGACGATGGAGTTGATGCCGAGATTCGTGCCCACACTCGCGCGGTTGAGATTGGAAAAGCTTTCCAGAAAGTAGAGCGTGATGTTGTTCTTGGGCGTGAGGTCGTAGGTGAGGCGCGCCTGCGCATCTTCCAGGCCGAAGATCAGCGTGGTGTCCGGGAAGGTGCGCGCCAGGATGTATTGCAGGTAACTCTTGCGCACCACGGCCAGCCAGCTTCCGCGCTTCTTCTTGCCGAACGGGCCCTCGCCGACGAGGCCGGCGTTGGAAACGCTGGCGGCCAGGCGGAACGTGGTGTCGGTGCGGCTGCCATCTCGCGTGGTGACGTCCAGGACGCCCGCGGAGCGATCACCGAAGCGCGCCGGATACGCGCCTTCGAAGAGTTCCATTTCATCCACCATGTCGCCATCGAAGGTGCTGCCCGTGCCGCTCAGACTCTGCCCCTGAATCATGTGAAACGGCTCGTGCAGCAACACGCCATCGACGTACAGGCCGATGCGGTCGAAATCGGCCCCGCGCAGCGAGAAGCGGGCGTCGAAATCGTTGTTGGATGAGACGCCGGGAAGGCTCTGCACCGCGCGCAGCGGGTCGTCCGCGAGCACGCTGGCCAGGTTCTTGGCATCGTTGCCGGCCAGAACCAGTGCGCCGGGGCTGTCGGCGCGCGCGGCTTCGAACGGATCGGCCTTGGCTTCCACGGTATCGGTCTGGTGAAAGGTGTCGGGACTGAGGATCACTTCGAAATCCTTGATATCGCCGGCGTCCATGTGGAAGGGCTTCTTGATGAGGTGATAGCCCACGGTGGAGACGTTGAGGACGTAGTCGCCCGGCGCCACGTCCTCGATCGCGAAATGGCCGGTCGGGTCCGTGGTGGTGCGATAGCTGCCGTTGTCGAGCAGAATTTCAACCTTGGCCAGGGCCTCACCGCCGCGCGCGTCAACCACAGAGCCGCGGACTTCGCCCGAGGTCTGCGCCCGGGCTGAGCAGGTCAGGGCCAGAGCCCCGAAAACAAGCAGCCGAAGCATGAATAGGACTGATGATAGCGCATGGCGCCCGTTCCGACTTCCTCGACCTCCGACTCCTGAATTCAATGCGGCTCACTGGGCAGGCATCGCGGCACGCTTCCCAGATCGCCGTATCTGGACTGACAGGGAACAAGTTTGAGCGGGTGACGACGCGACCATGTAGTCGGATCACGGCCCGACTGACACCGCGACTGGTGCCTAACGGAATCCTACCGAAACCGCTGTCCCGTTCCCCGGTTTCTCCAGCCCACCGGAAGATTGCCTATCCGGCACTTTCCTGGGCGCTTGTTTTCCCTCCCGTTTTTCTTCTAAGCTTTCGCTCCTGCTTGTTCTCGTCAGGAATCCAGGCATTATCTGCGTGTCGATAAAACTCGACATTCCCCTCTCTGTCTTTGCGCGCCCAATAGAATTCCGGCGGATCGATCTTCTCAGATTTGTGGGTTCCCGGCTGCGGAAAGCGGATCAGAATGCCATGCTCGCAATCGTTCCCCATGCCTTTCATGTAGGTGCGAAGTTGCTGCCTGTCGTCT
>JBEKQS010000371.1:0-2943 GCA_049519475.1 Bryobacteraceae bacterium
AAGTAGCATGGAGGTGAGTACCAAGCCGGGGGGCGAGAACTGCAAGCGGATGATAACAGGGCAAATTGAGGTGAAAGAAAGTTGTCACCGTGTTTTCCCGGACTGATCTCCTCGAAGTGCGGAGCCTGAAGATGGACAGAGCCAGCGATCCTCGCTACAACTTCGACTGCGCCCCCCTTTGGACGAGATAATCGCTCATCAGGGAAGGGGTCCGATCACCGACCTGTCAGTCCTGCACGGCGACTCTTGGATGGAAGAGGAGTCCATCGAGGATTTTCTCGTGGTTTCCGGCCAGTACCTTGACCGCGCGAAGTTGCTCTTTTGCGGGCAACCGCTCCCTGACGGTCGCGGCTCGCATCGGGGCCATCAGCGTAAGCGATGGTTGCATAAAGGCACCAAACTAGCCGGTCAGAGTACCAGCGCGAAGAACACCGCGTTCGGAGCTGTGTGTATTGGCCGGTGTCAGGAAGCCTTCTTCAAGGTCCATTCGATGCTTTGACCCTGGCCGCCATCCATGCCGGGGAATTGGCTGGTGAGTTTGATGGTGTCGCCGGAGACTTTGCCTTTATAGGTAATCTTCATTTCATTCCCGCCTAAGCTGGCGGTAATGCTGAAGGAGATGGTGTCACCGTCGACCTTGCCATCGTTGATGGTGGACTTGCCCAACATTTCGCTGTTGGTTTCGCCGGTGAGCTTGGCGCCATCGACTTTGAAGGTGAAGGTGCGTTGGATGGATTGGCCCTGGTTTTCGGCAGTGCCGTTCCAATTGCCACTGATGTCGGCGGCGGAGGCGACGGTTGCGAAGCATGCCGCCAGGGCGATGAGCCACTTCATGGAGGTTCTCCTATGAGCAGAGGTTATGATTTACTGTGAATGATCGCGTCGGCGGCGTCAAGGGGTATGCGGAAGGTCGCGGTAGGGACGACCATCGCTGATCGTCCACCATGCCGGTTTATCCTGGCGCACTCCGTCCCCGTGTTTTCCCAATCCAAGTGGGGACCAGCGCGACGCGAAGGGGCAAACCGGGTACAGCTATCCAATTCCAAAGGCGGGAATTGGTAGCAGTCCCCGTTTTGCGGCGGCGCATGCTGCGGAAGGTATTTTGAGAGGTCGTGTTATTTCGGCCTGATATACTCCAGATGAAGATGGAAAAGGCCAACGACCCTCGCTACAACTGCGACGCCGACCCCTCGTTGGACGAGATAATTGCTCAACAGGGAAAGGGTCCGATCACCGACATGTCCGTGCTGCACGGCGACTTCTGGCCGGAAGAGGAGCCCATCGAGGATTTTCTCGCGGCACTGCATGAGTGGTGCGGCCACAAGAGGGCAGATCCGGCCGCATGACCCGCGTGGTCGTCGATACCGACGTCGTCTCGTTCATTTTCAAGAACCATCCGATCGGCGCCCTTTACGAAGCGGACCTCGCTGGTTGTACTCTCCTGGGCGTACCCGGCTTGAAACTGATTTCCCACGGGCAGTAATGGAGCGCGCTGTGCCCGGTGGTTGAAGGATTTGATATTTCTGCGCGAAAGCGGGTCCAGGGGGACCCGCGCAGACCGGGGGGTCTGCCCCACGAAGAACAGACACACGAAGAACAGACCCTATCCTCCGGCTTCCGGCCCTGATACATTTGGACCATGCCCCGTGAAATCGAACAGCGGCACCCGCATGCTTCCCGTGCGGGCCGCATCGCATTCTTTGTCGTCCTCGGACTGTTGCTCCTCGGCGCCCGCTCTTTCGCTTCCTACGCCATCGAGATCGAATGGTGGAAGGAACTTGGACAATTTCGCACCTGGCTCAGCATGCTGTATTACAGCGTTGCCCCCGTCACACTGGCCACGCTACTGGCTTTCGCCGCCTTGTGGATTACCCACGCCCGCGCTTTGAAATTCGCCGGCACATCCCTCGGCCAACACCGCCTCTACAGCCGCATTTCCACAATCGTGCTGTTGCTGATCGGCTACCTGGTGGCGGCCGCCGCCATCGATACCTGGACGGTGGTGCGCTTCGCCGGTTCGCGCGGCCTGCCGGCCGCCGCCAGCGGCTGGCACGATACGGTCTTCGACAAGCCGCTTTCGTTCTATCTTTTCGATCTGCCGTTTTATGGCATGCTGCGCGGCTACGTGCTGGCACTGGTGATCGTCGCCATCCTGCTGTACTGGCTGGTGGCGCGCGGCTGGCAATTGCGCCACAGGCTGGCCGACATCCAGCAGACCCGCGAAATCGACCCCACCATCTTCAAACTGGAAGGCGGCCTGGAATCGCGTTTTCTGCGGGGCGCCGCCGTCATTCTGCTCTTAGCGCTGGCGATGCGCTTCTTCCTGGGCCGCTACGAAATGGTCTACAACGAGCACGGCGCGTTCCTGGTCGGGGTGGATTACGTCGACGAGTTCATTGCCCTGCCGCTGCAGTGGCTGCTGATCGGGGCCTGTTTTGCCGCCGCGGCGTTTGTCCTGGCCGGGCGGTGGATTCTGGCCGCCTGCATGGCGCTGGCGCTGGTGATCTCGTTCGCGGCTCCGCGCCTGGTTTCCGCTTTGCACGTGCGGCCCAATGAAATCTCCCTCGAAAAACCGTACATTCAGACCCACATCCATGCCACCCTGAGCGCCTACGGCCTGGAGCAGCGGGTCCACGCGATCGAATTCAACGCCCATCCCGACGCCGCCATCGACACCGCCCAGCACAAACCGCTGCTCGACAATGTCCGCCTGTGGGACTGGCAGCCTTACCACGACACCATCACGCAGCGCCAGGCCCTCCGCACTTACTACGTGTTCCACGATAGCGACGTGGACCGCTATACCATCGACGGCCAATACCGCGAGGTGCTGCTCTCACCGCGCGAGTTGGATATCTCCAATCTCCCGGACGCCCGCAACAACTGGATCAACCCCGCCTTCATCTACACGCACGGCTACGGGCTGGTGCTCTCCGAAGTCAG
>JBEKQS010000372.1:0-2876 GCA_049519475.1 Bryobacteraceae bacterium
TGTTCGGGCTGGCGGGGTTGTATTTGCTGCTAAGGATGAAGAGTTAGGGGCAGGGCGAGCGTCAGTCGTATGAGAACCTGAGCGGTTCGGATATGCCTCAGCGATTTACTTGCCATTGCGCTTCTTCTCGCGGGCAGCCTGGCGAATCTCCTTGTACTCCTCCATCAACTCTTCTTCACCGGCGACCCAGGACGCGATCATCTCGTCCAGGTCTTTCGCGGCGGCGCGCATGGCTTCCAACTCGGCCTTCCGGCTTCGCTTTTGTGCCGGGATATAGAACCCGAGCGTCTCGCCGTGCCGCATGATCGCCAGCGGCGTACCAGCTTCCAGGTAGCCCGCGAGGTTTTCGCGGAATTCACGCATGCCGATCTTAACTGTTTCCATATTGCGTACTCACTGTACACATTGTAGCATCTCCGAAGTTAGCATAAGACAAAGAAGCCCCCTTATACTGGGAATCTGGACACATGAGCACCCCCCTTCAAATCGTGGTCTGCGGAAGCATTGTCCCGGACCCGCTACAAACCTTGGAACCGGTAACCGGCCCGAACGGGCCCTCACTGAAGAACGAGATGCTGCTGCCGGCGGTGCTGGACCCGTGGGCGGGACACGCGCTGTTCGAAGCGGCCCACCTGGCGGCGAAGCGGCCGGGCAGCAAAGTCTGGCTGGTCAGCCTGGGCCCGAAGGCCAAGCTGCAGCAGGTGATGATGACGGTGGCGCAAAAAGTGCCGTTCGAGCTGGTGGCGCTGGACGGCCCGGCTTCGGGCTTTTCGGACTCCTTCGAAACGGCTGCCGCGCTGGCGGGAGCCATCGAAGCGATCGCCGGCCTCGACCGCGCCAGACTGCTGTTATTCGGCGGTTGGGAATCGGCGTCGCGCGGAACCGGCTCCACGCTGCAGATGGTGGGCGAGCGGCTGGGCATCGGGGAACAGTTCCAGGGAGTGGATGAGATTACGGTTCGCGAAGATGGCAGCTTCACCGTGCTCGAGCGGATCGAAGGCGGGCGGCACCAGGTATCGGTATGCGCGGCGCCGCCGGCGGTGCTGGGCTGGGCGACCGGTAACTTGCCCGAGCCGAAGAACAATCCGCAGGTGGGGATGGCCAACATGCGGACCGTCATGCCGGCGCTGCAACGCGCCAAGGCCGCGCCCATCGCGAACACCGGGCTGCGCTTCGAATCGGTGAGCCTGCCCAAACAGCAGCGGGAGACGCGCATCGTGAAGAATATGCCCATGGAAGAGATGGCGCGGGAAATCGTGGCCTGGATCGGGGAGGAGTAGCCATGGAACCGATACTGCTTCTGGTTCATACCGAAGGCGATGGCACACTGGCGAAACCGGCGCTCGAAGCGCTCGGTGCCGCGCTCGGGGCGGCGCTCTCGCTCGGTGCCGAGCTGATCGTGGGGTTGGTGGGCGGCGAGGTGCAACCGGCCGCCAACCAGATTTCGGGCGCCGGCGCCAAACGCATTTTGGGCGTAACGGGCGAAGCTTTCAGCCAGCCCCGCTATGCCACCGATGCCGCAGCCGCGGCGGCCATTTGCCGCGCGGCCGGAGCCGGCATCGTGCTGGCGCCGTCTACTTCGCGCTGGTCGCGGGCGCTTCCGGGCGTGGCCTATCGTCTGGGCGGCCGCGTGGACACACATGCGACCGGCCTCGACTTGCGAAACGGGGCGCCGGCGGTCACGCGCTGGTTCTACCGGCAGCGGATGGAGGCCGTGCTGGCGCGCGAGCAGCGGCCGTGGGTGGTGCTGCTCGACCCCGGATGCTTTCCCGCGTGGAGTGGACCGGCGGGAACGGCGCATGTGGAGAATGTGGCTGTGGAAGCGCCCCCGACGCGCACCACCGTCACCGGCGTGCAGGCTCCCAAGGCGGACGAGCAGACCATCCGGCCCGACGCCAAGCTGCTGTTCGTGGCCGGCGCCGGGTGGACCAAGAAACAGGCCGACGGCGCGGTCCATGGGAAGGAAGCGGAAACTCTGATTCTGGGTTTTCTGCGCGCCACCAAATCCTCTTTAGGCGGCAGCAAGTCCCTGGTGGACGCCAGCGGCGAAGGGGAAGCCGTGCTGGGCTTCATGACGCACATGAACCAGATCGGCCAGACGGGCTCGACGCCGCGGCATCGCAAGGGGCTTTCCACCTGCTGTCACGGCGAGGAGCCGCACGTGGTGGGATGGCGCTTCGTGAATGAAAGGCGCGCCGTCAACCTGGACCCGAATTGCGGCTGGGCGCGCGGCAAAGCCGATGTGCTCTACGTGGCCGACGCCTTCGAAGTGATGCGCCACGTGAACCAGTTGCTGGGCGCCTGAGCTACCAGACCGCGCCAGATAGACACTCACAGCTTCTTCCAGTCCTTGCGCCACTCCGCTTCCATTGCAGCAAGAAGCTTCTTGTCCGGGTGCATGATCGAGTCGGGGTCGCATGACAGCGCGTGCCGCCGCTTGGCGCGGGCCAGTTTCGAGGCAGAGGTGGCGGATGTGATGCGGACTGAGGATCCCTTATAGCCGATCTCAGCGGTTTCGCCTTCGACGACGCGTTCCAGCACGGTGAAGAGATTTCTTCGAAGCTCGGTCGCCGTCAACCTCATATGTGCAGTGTACATCGGCAAATGTACATAGCGGTGACCATGGCAGGTGTGGGACATGAAAGTCGTAGCATCGTTTCGCTTGCCTGAAAAGTGCGCGCTTCCGAGCGCACCATCTACCTCTGGCTCTGAAGCGCGCTGGACGCTGGACAAGCCCCGGAAGGGGCGCCAGAAACTAGCTACTTTCCGGCGCAAAATTGGTTTTTCAGCACGAGAGCTGACCACCTGCGCACGGTGTCAGAAGCTGCGAAAGGCCCGACGGTCGTCCCGCCGGGCAGTCAAGTGATTGGTTTGGG
>JBEKQS010000373.1:0-2851 GCA_049519475.1 Bryobacteraceae bacterium
TCATCGTCGAAACGGGCGGGCGAGCGGTAGCGGCAACCGGCCTCCGCCACGGCCAGATAGATTCCGTCCTCGCGTTCCATGTCGCGGTAGTTGAAGCCACAGGCCTTGCACAACTCGACGCGGCCCACCTCCATCCAAACCAGGTAATTGGCATAATAAACCACTCCCATCTGGTCGGTCTCGGCATAACGCACGCGGATTCGGGTTTCGGCGATTGGCTTCATGACAGATTGCAATTGTAGCGGAACCGGGATCGCCTTTGTGGGGCCGGATGGCCAACTATAGGAGTCCATCGCCACCTGCAAGGTTGACATTTCAAGCCGCGTTTGCCGGTTTCCTATTGGCTTTGGGCAGGCAGGAAGCGGCTTCCGTCAGAAAAACTCAACCAACAATTTAGAAGATCCGAGTTGTCTCCAAGATAAGATCCGTAATCTTTTTGACATCGGCGCTATCGTCGGATAGCGTAGGACATTCTATGAAGATTTCACGACGCGATTTCCATACCACCCTGCTTTCCGCATCCGCCATGGCACAGGTCGCCGGACAAAACACCCTGGCCCCCGTGGAGAAGCTCACTCTGCCGGCCGGCCCCGCCGTCGCGCCGGGTGGTGAGCGGTTCGATTTTCCCCTGCCGCCTTCTCCCCGCTTGCGCTGGAAGGTCACCGGTCTGCCCCGCCAATACTTCATGGAATGGTTGCCGGCCCTCTTCGAACGAACCCTGGTCATCGAAGAATGGAAGACTCCGCAATCCCAGTTGCAATGGATGTTCACCGGCCCGATGGGCGGTCTCACCGTGGAAGCCGGCGCGGGCAAAGTGCGGGTGTTCCAACGGTATGACGATTCGCCCGCGCTGGCTAAGTACTCCTCGGTGCGAAACGCCCGGCATCCGGAATGCGTAGTGGAAGAAACCAGCGTGGAGTATAGCGGCCCACTGCAATCCGTCACCGTAACGCTCGATCACCGCCTGTCGTTGCGAGTGACGCTCAACGGCCGGGAAGCGCTCGTGCAGCACTGCCTTCTCGACGTCAATCGCCACCAGTTGGCTATGGTCGGAGAGCAGGGTGGTTTCCGCGGGCGCCTGTTGCCGGCAGCCGTGGAAACCGCAACTATCACCGTCGACCCCACCACCCGCTTCCAGCAAATGGTGGGATGGGGCGGCACCACCACCCCGCCGGCCTTCGCTGAACTCAGCCAGGAGGGCTCGCGCGCATGGTGGCGCAAACTGGTGGAATACAATCTGCTGCTGCACCGCGAATACCCGATCGGCGCGCGGCTCAATCCCGAAATGACCAACTGGGATCGCCCGGAGGACGCCTCCCCGCACTACTACGGCGACAACTTCCCCAACTGCGAAACCAGCGATTTCGCCTATAACCGTCGCGTGCGGCAACTCGGCGGCAAAGTGATCTTCGAGTTCTGGGAGTTGCCGGTGTGGGCCAGGCAGTACGACAGCCAGGGGAAAATCACCGAGCTACCCAAGATGGCTGAGTACGCCAGGGCCATGGTGCGCTATTGCCAGGTCTCGCGCGAAAAAACCGGTGCGCCGCCCGAAATCGTGGGCATTCAGAATGAGGTCAACCAGCCGCCGGAGATCTGGCAGCAGATGGCCGTTGCGCTGCGCCAGGCTCTGGATGACGCCGGTTTCCGGGATGTGAAGATCCACATGCACAATCCACCCACCCTGGCCGAGGGCATTGCCGCTGCCCGCGCGTTCCACGCAACCGAAGCGGTGTGGAAGACCATCGATTACGCTACCTCCAACGTCTACGACTATCAGAATTTCTTCTACGATCCCGATGGCTTCGACGCACGCGTGCGCGAGATGAAAGATGTTATCGGGTCCAAGCCATTCCTCGCCTCGGAGCTCTGTGTCAACAACGCCGCATTTCAGACCCGCACCTACCGTGCGGCATTGGCCATGGGCCAGCTCTACCACAAGTTGCTTACCTCGCTCGATGCCTGCGGCGCCATGTACTGCTGGACGCTGCTCAATGTCACCCAGCCATCTTACGGCTGGACCCGCACGCTGATGGTGCCGGATCCCGAACACGGGTTTGTGCCCGTGGCCTCCAGCCATCAGTTACGCGTTTTCGGCGCTTACTCTCGCCGCGTCCGCGAAGGCATGACGCGCGTCCGAGGCACCAGCTCGAACCCGAACCTGCTCGTGACGGCCTTCACCGGCGACGGAGACCGACACACGCTGATCGTGTTGAACCGATCCACCGTTCGCCAGAGGACTTCCCTCACCTGGCCCGACGCCGTATTCCGTTACCGGGAAACCGCCAGCCCGCAACAGGAGAACGCCGTCCAGCCCGCGCCCGCCCCGAAAGGCAATGTCTGGGAAGTGACCGTCGAACCCGGAGCTATCGTGACCCTGACCGGCGTGGAACTTGGGGTTGTCGCTGACGATTTTTTCAGAGCCTGAGTCACTGAAACCACAAGTTTTGCGCAACTCGACGCGGCCATTTCAGTACAGAACCGCGAGCGTTAGCGAGCGGCCTGCTGCAAGGCTGCGTGGCGGCCGCTCGCTGACGCTCGCGGTTCCCTGCCGGGGGCTGCGACATCCACATTTATGTTGCACACCCATCCGGCCGGTCTCGGCATAACCCACGCGGATGTGGGTTTCGGCGGCTGGATTTATGGCAGGCCGCGATTGTAATGGAAATAATGCCGATATTCCCGCCACCTCGCCCTTTCCCTCCGGCGGCTTCTGTTAGAAAAACTCAACGAATAGTTTAAAAAAAAGGAGTTGTTTCTCCGATTATCACCCTTATAATTGCATCAACAGCTTCTGAGGCTTTAACGGCGCCCAGGTGTGCCGTATAGGAGAAAAACTATGTCGTTTTTGTGG
>JBEKQS010000374.1:0-2833 GCA_049519475.1 Bryobacteraceae bacterium
CGATGCAAACTGGTTTCGAGAAACCGGCGCGGCGCGGGCGCCAGGAAAGCCAAGACCGCCGCGAGCAGGAGGGCGAGAACCGCGGTTTGCTCCATAGGGATATCTTGCACCCAATGAGGTTGGCAGGCGAAAGCGCTTGCCCCACCTTGCGACGGGCCAGGAGGCCGGTCCCACTGGGCGCGGCTTCGCCGGATTGTCCAAACTCCGGTGGCAGGCGAAAGCCTGCGGGCAGCCTGCCTTACCAAATATCAGTCATCGCGGGGCGCGTCCGAAGACCCGGATGCGCAGCACGAAGTGGCGGCCTTCGTCGCCGAAGAATTGCAGGTATTGCGGCGCGCCGATCACGCTATTAATGGCCGTGGGGTTGCGGTGATCGGTGAGATTGTTCGCGCCGACGCGGACGGCCAGCCGATAGCCGGCGAAGGTGAAGCGGCGTTCGATGGCCAGGTTGAAATCGAAGTTGGATGGGTAGCGGTGCCCATCCACGGGGCCAACCACCACGCCGGAATCAGTGGTGACGGCGAAGGGGAAGCCGGTGCGGTAATCGGCCAGAAAGGCGACGGCCCAGTTCTTGAACGGCAGGGGGAAGTAACCCCATCCCAGAATGCGGTTGGGCGCGTCCCACGGCATGCGGCCGAAGTTGTTCAGCACCTGCAGGGGTTGATCGACGCTGGCATCCAGGACGGCATTCGATGCGGCGCGCGAGCGGACGTAGCTGGCCATCCAACCGTACTGATCGCCGAACGTCTGCCGCGCGGTGAACGCCACTTCGTCGTAGGCGTCGCGGCGCTGATTGGTGAGCGCATAGGTTCCGCCGTATCCATAACTCAACAGAACCGGTTGGTCGGTGAGCGGAGGGGCGGCGCCTTGCGGTGCGTACACAAAGCCGTCGCGGCCGCGCTTGCGCAGCCACTCGGCACGCCCGGCAATGCGATGGGCGAATTCGTGCTCGAGGCCGCCGCTCCACTTGTCGTAGCGCGGGAGCCGGAGGTTTTGGCCGGAGACGAAGGTGGTGACCAGCGGCGCTTCCGGCGAGCCGGTGGAAGAATAGGGAATCGTGACGGCCTGTTGATCGAGCGGCCGGCTGAAGAGCGCGAGGTTGGTGGCGTCGTGCAGAATGGCGTAACCGGCGGTGAGCTTGGTGCGGGCATCGGCGAAGGGCGCATAGGCGATCGAGAGGCGCGGCGAGATGGCTGCCTGGCGCACCAGTTCGTCCCAGTCCTGGCGCACGCCGGCATCGATGGCCAGCCGCGTAGCCGGTTGCCAGTGATCGGTAACGTAAGTGGCGACGGAAGCGCCCGGACGGTCGAAATCGCCGCTTTCCCGAAAGGTGGTTTGGAAGAGCGGCAGGCCCGTGAGGCTGAGCAGTTCGTAAGTGGTGCGCTGGAATTGCGCGGTGTAATCGAGGCGCTGCGCATCGCCGCCGAGCTGAAGCTGGTGACGTCCGGCGAAGTGGCGCACGCGCGGAAAGTAGTTGACGAAGAGCTGATCGCGGCGGCCGTGCTCGCGCGAGCGCACGAAGTAATCTCCGCTGCGGCCGGCCGGCGCCACGAGATAAGGCAGGTCACCTTGCGGAGTGCGATCGCGATCGACGCTCCGCCAGGCGAAGCCGGTCTCGAGCACGGCGCCGCCGGCCCACGAGTGCGATTCCTTCACAGCGGCGAGCCACTGGCCATCGCTCAGCGCGGTGGTGGTGGAGAGGGGATCGAGCACGCCGAGGCCGTTGTGCGCCTGGTGATCGAAATCCGCCAGCAGGTCGGCGAACAAAATGTTGGTGGGGGTCAGGTTGACTTGCGCGTGCAACAGGTTGCCGGCGGCCCAGGTGGCATTGGTATTCTGGCCGATCGGCAAACCGGAAACATAACCGCTGTTGTATTCGCCGTCGAAGCTGTCGGAGAACCAGGCGCGGCCTTTGACGATGGGGCCGGAGACGCCGGCGCGCGGCGTCCAATCGCCGATGCGCACGCCGGAGTGGATGTCCAGGCCGGGAATGAAGTTGGTGGCGGTGGAATGGAACTGGTCGGCGCCGTTTTCGGGTTGAATGGCGAGAGTGCCGGCGGAGCCATTGCCCAGGTTGGCGGATTCGCGCGAATCCACCAGATCGAGCGAGCGGACTCCTTCGACGGCGAGGCGCGTGGAGTAGCGGCCGTCGATGGGATCGGTGATGTCGAAACCGTCGAGCGTGTAGCGGGTCTGGTATTCGGCGCCGCCTTGAAAGTGAAGGCCGCCGGTGGGGTCCTGGATGACACCGGGCATCAGCTTCATGGCGTTGCTCAGGCTGTGGCTGGCGGGATAGGGGATGTCGTTGACTTCGGTCCCGCTGAGCCGCTGCTCGCCCTGGGTTTGCGCCGGCTCGACGGGCGCGGGCAGCGCGCCCACCGTGACGCTTTGGAAGACTTCGTGCTGCGGGTTGAGCGTCACGGTTACTTCGGTGGGGCCAGTGCCGATGTGGATGGGGCGGGCGCGCAGCTCCAAGAAGCCGGCATGGTCGACATTCATGGTGCAATCGCCCGGTGGGAGCGACATGTCGAATACTCCGGCGGGCCCGGTTTGGGCTTCGATGGCGGGCGCCGCGCCGCAGTGGACCGCGACACGCGCGGCCGGGACGGGCGCACCGTCCTCGTCGATCACACGGCCGGCGACCTGCACCTGGGCGACCGCGGCCGCGGCGCATGCCAACCCGCCGATGAGAGCGCGCCACATGTCAAAAGGTCCGGCCGATGCGAGCGGTTGTGAAAGCCAGTACCAGGGAGAACATGGTGGAGAGTCGCATGATGTTCGTGGACCTCACCTTAGGATTGTAAACGCGCCTGGCCGCGGGTGGGTTTCCATT
>JBEKQS010000375.1:0-2791 GCA_049519475.1 Bryobacteraceae bacterium
CTCAAGCTGACCCGCCCGGAAATCTATTACGGCGAAGTCACGCATGAGCCGGTCTTCGTCAATACCGCCGAGAAGGAGTTCAATTACCCCTCCGGCGAAAAATACGAGCAGTCCCGCTATGAAGGCACGGGCGGCTTTCCCATCTCTTCTTTCTTCATGAAACTGGCCGCCGCCGTTCGGGAAGGCGAGCCCAACATCATCCTGACCAATTACCTCACGCCCAACAGCCGCATGATGATCCGCCGCAAGGTGCGGGAACGCGTGCAGGAGCTCGCGCCGTTCCTGGAATGGGACAAGGACCCCTACATGGTGATCAACGATGCCGGCCGGCTGGTCTGGATCATCGACGGCTACACTACGTCGGAAGCCCATCCCTACTCCCGCGCCGTGGAAGTGGCCGATATCGGCAGCCTCAATTACATTCGCAACGCCGTGAAAGCCACGATCGACGCCTACGACGGCGAGACCCACTTCTACGTCTTCGCGCCGGACGATCCCATCATCGACGCCTACCAGAACCTGTTCCCCGCGCTGTTTCTTCCCGCCGCGCAGATGCCGGCCGATCTCCGCCGCCATGCGCGCTACCCCGAAACGTTGTTTTCGGTGCAGGCCGAAATCTACCGCACGTACCACATGCTGGACCCGCAGTCGTTCTATAACAAAGAGGATGTCTGGGACCTGGCGCTGTACTCTTCCGGCCAGGACAACAGCTCCGCGCCGGTGACGCCCACTTATGTGATGGCCACTTTGCCGGGCGAGGTCCAGCCCGAGTTCCTGCTGCTGATCCCCTTTACGCCGCGCAGCAAGAACAATTTGATCGGCCTGATGGCGGCGCGCTGCGATGGCCCCCACCTGGGTGAGACGGTGGTCTACCTGCTCTCCAAGCAGGAACTGATTCCAGGGCCCATGAACGTGGCTGCCTCTATCAACCAGGACCCCAACATTTCCAAGGATCTCTCGCTCTGGAACCAGCAGGGCTCGCACGTGCTGCGCGGGCAGATTCTGGTGCTGCCGGTGGGCAACACGTTCCTCTACGTAGACCCCATTTACATCCAGGCCAACCAGGGCAGCATGCCGCAATTGAAGAAGATCGTGCTGGCGGTGGGCAGCCGCCTGATCTACGCCGATACTTACGATGACGCCCTGGCGCAGCTCTCCGGCGGCGCTCAACAGTTGATCCGCCAGGCGACCGCGCCTGCCGCGGCGGGAGCGGCGCCGGCCGCGAGCGCGGCGCCTGCGTCCGACGTCCGCCTGGCTCGCATCCGCGACCACCTGCGCCGCTACCGCGAGTTAGCCTCGCAAGGCAAGTGGGCCGAAGCCGGCAAGGAACTCGAAGCCATCGAGGCCGAAGTGAAGCAGTAGCGGTTACGGAAAAAACGATTCATTGCCGGCCGCCGATGAACACAGATAAACGCCGATGGAAAGGAATCGTCTTATCCGCCTTCATCGGCGTTGACCGGCGGCTCAAAATGATTTGGATGTTCGCGCTGCTGGCCACGCCCGCGTGGCCGCACGCCGTCAGCTTCAGCTCCGGCTCGCTCACCATCGACGGGGTGCGCGCCCATTACGAGCTCCACATGCCGCTCTATGAGATCTCGCACGTGGCCTCGCCCGAGCGCACGCTGCTCAATCACGTGCGCTTTTCCGGCGCGCAACTGCTGAACGCGAGCTGCGCGGCCCACCCGGAAAGCGGCTTCTACGTTTGCGAAGCCGATTACCAGTTCGCCGCACCGGTTGAGGCGGTGGGAGTGGAGTGTACCCTGGCGGCCGCCACGGTTCCCAACCACGTGCACCTTTTGCGCGCCGACATGGACGGCAAGCACGACCAGGCGTTGTTCGACATCTCATTCACGCGCGCCACTTTGCGGTTCCGTCCGCCCACCGCGGCGGAGACGGCGATTTCGGAATCGGCCGCCGGCTGCATGCGTGCGCTGGGCGGCGCCGTCCAATTGCTCTTCCTGGGCGCGCTGGTGCTGGCGGCGCGTGGCAGCAAGCAACTGGTGGCTCTGGCGGCCATGTTCCTGCTGGGACAAGCCGCCTCCGCGCTGGTGGCCCCGCACGCCCTGTGGCAACCGGCGCCGCGATTTGTGGAAGCTGCCGGGGCGCTCACGGTGGCCTACCTGGCCGTCGAGATTCTGTTGCTGCCACAAGCCGGGGCGCGCTGGGCCATCGCCGGCGTGTTAGGCGCGTTCCACGGTCTGTATTTCCGCCTGTTCCTCGAGGCGACTGGTTATCAGGCCGGATACGTGCTGGGCGGCGCGGCTTTCGCGGAAGTGCTGGTCATTGCGATGCTGGGGCTGGTGTTCTGCCGGCTGCCGCGGGTGGTGCATAAGGTTTTGGCTTGCGGCCTGCTGGGCTTCGGGTTGGTTTGGTTTGGGCTGCGGCTGCGGGGGTAAGGGCTTCGAATCGGAGAACTGCGTATTCAACGCGGAGGCGCGGAGACGCGGAGAAAAAGCAAAGCGAGAATGTGGATCAGGAGCGTTCGCGCCTTACCCGAGGCGGAGCGTTTTGTGGGGCAGGCAATCTTGCCTTGCAGCCGCCTTTCAGGCGGCTTTTTCGGGGCCGGCGAGCGTTTCGATCACCGAAGAGCGCCGGCTGAAAGCCGGCGGCAGCCAGGATTGGCTGCCCCACAAACGGTGGATACTCGCTATTCCGCTTGCCGCACCACACTAACCCAGCTTCCGCAGTCCAAGGAGCCCCGGGGCTTTTTTGATGCCTCTATGAGGCGCGTTGCTCGCCGGAACACGCGGGCAGTCTTTTGTTTCCATCACGGCGTGGCGGCGGCTTGTCC
>JBEKQS010000376.1:0-2700 GCA_049519475.1 Bryobacteraceae bacterium
CAGCGCGAGCAGATATCCACTTCGCCCCCGCGCCCGGCCGCGTGCAGACGGCGCATCTCCTGGATCGCGGCGCCGTTCCAGATTTCGAGCAGCGGCTTTTCCGCCACGTTCCCCAGCGGTGCGCCATCCAGCATATAACTCTGGCAGCACGGGTAAACGTCGCCGTTCTGCTTCACGTATACCGGCCCGCGCCACAAATAATGGCACGGGTGCTTCCAATCGGCCGCCGCGTGGCCCGCCGGACCGAGCACGTTGGTCTCGTCTTCCTTGACGCGCACCTGGTCCACTCCCTCCACCGCGCTCCAGAAGCTCCTGAAATCTTCCACCTCGGCGGCGTTTCCCGGCATCTTCACCATTTGCACCACCACCTGCAGCTTCCGCCGCCGCGCGTGCTTCATCCGCGAGAATCGCACGAAATTGTCGCGCACCTTCTCGAAATTGGCGCCTTTCCGGTAGAACTCGAAGGTCTCTTTTTTCGCGCCGTCGAAGCTCAGCGTGATCTGGTCGAGCGGCGAATCCAGAATGCGCCCCGCGTTGCGCTCGTCCAGGAAAGTCCCGTTGGTGGAAAGCAGCGCTGAAATGCTATGCCGGTGGCAATACTCGATGCGCTCGAAAATGTGCGTGTCCAGAAACGGCTCGCCCAGCCCGATCAGCATCATGTGCTCGGCGGTGGTTCCCGATTCCTTCACCAACCGTTCGAACACTTCGTTCGTCATATCCGCTTTGGGCTGCGGATGGGTTTCGCGCGGGCACATGGGACAATACAGGTTGCACTTGGCGGTGGTTTCGACGATATACTCCACCGGCAGCGCCGCCATGCTGGGCCGCCGCGCCAGGTATCCCCACAGAAGTTTTGCCCGGTTCCAGGCCCTCATGTCGATTCTTAATTGTCGCATCCCCCCGTATATCGGGGACGTATATTGGAAAGATCGAATAGCAAGGAGCCTAACGCGTGAGAATCGCTATTACCGGCGCCTCGGGCTTAATCGGCCGGCGCCTTCTGAAGACCCTGGCCGCTGCCGGCCACTCGCTGCACGTGCTCAGCCGCCACGCCGGAACCAACCTGCCACCCGGCGTGCGCCTTTCGGTCTGGGATTCCACCCGCGGCGAGCCGCCCGCCGAAAGCCTCCAGGATGTCGATGCCGTGGTGCATCTGGCCGGAGAGCCGGTGGCGCAGCGTTGGACCGCCGACGCCCGCCAGGCCATCCGCGAAAGCCGCGTCACCGGCACGCGCAACCTGGTGCAGGCTCTCGCCAAACTGCCGCGCAAGCCGCAAGTGCTGGTCTGCGCCTCCGCCGTCGGCTATTACGGCGACCGCGGCGACGAGATCCTGACCGAATCTTCCTCGCCCGGCGCCGATACCCTGGCCCAACTCTGCATCGACTGGGAAAAGGAGGCGCAAGCCGCCGAAGCCTCCGGCATTCGCGTGGTCCACGTCCGCACCGGCCTGGTCCTGGACGCCCGCGGCGGCGCCCTCCCTCGCATGCTCCCGCCGTTCCGAATGGGCGTCGGAGGAAAGCTCGGGAGCGGCCGGCACTGGATGTCCTGGATTCACCTGGACGATCTCGCCGCCCTGTTCCAATTCGCTCTGGCCAATCCCGTCAGCGGCCCACTGAACGGCGTGGCGCCCAATCCCGTCATCAACGCCGGGTTCACTCGCGCGCTGGCCGCCGCCGTGCACCGCCCCGCCATCTTCCCCGTGCCGGCCTTTGCGCTGCGCCTTCTCTTCGGCGAGATGTCGGAGATTCTGCTCGCGAGCCAGCGCGCCCTGCCGCAAGCCGCCGAGCGAGCCGGTTTCCGCTTCCGTTATCCGGAATTAGCGCCGGCCCTGGCCGACGTGCTGAAGGCTTGAGTCGCGTATAATAGGAAAGAAAGAGTTCACCGGAGGGTTTGTGTCCGTACGTTCGTTTTTCCGTCTGTTCACCCAAATTCAGTTGCTACCCGTCATGGAGAGCGGCGAGGAAACCCTCGTCGGCGGGCAGGCCGTGATGGAAGGGGTGATGATGCGTGCGCCTCACAGCTACTGCGTAGCGGTTCGCAAACCCGGCGGCGAAATCATCACCGAGCAAATGCCGCTCGCCCGCATCTCGGAAACGCACAAGATCTTCAAGCTCCCCTTGTTTCGCGGCGTCGGTACACTCTTCCAGGCCATGAAGCTCGGCATGAAAGCGCTGCGCTTCTCCACCAACGCCGCACTCGAGGATCTCGCTCAAAAGTCCGCTGCTGCGCCCACTAAACCGGTCCCGGACTGGGTCATCGCCGGCCCGCTGCTTTTTTCGTTTGCCGCCTTCATCATCATGTACAAAGTGGTGCCCGTCTACCTCGCCAACAAGCTCCATGCCGTGAATCCTCTCTTGGCCGGCCACTTCGCGTCCACCGTTGTCGAAGGCATCATCCGCATCTCCATCCTGGTCGGCTTCGTTTACTGCGCGTCCCTCATGAAAGATATGCGCCGCATGTTCGAATACCACGGCGCCGAACACAAAGTGGTCTTCAATTTCGAATCGCACCAACCCGTCACCGTCGAAAATGCGCAGCGCTTCACCACGTATCATCCACGCTGCGGAACCAGCTTTTTGATCGTGATGATGATTCTCACCATTCCGGTCTACGCGCTCATCCCTTTCACTGCCATGCTCCCCATGATCCTGACCCGCATCGCGTTGATCCCCGTGGTGGTCGGCCTGAGCTACGAAATCA
>JBEKQS010000377.1:0-2609 GCA_049519475.1 Bryobacteraceae bacterium
GGCGGTTGAAGACGTCGCCATCGTCCAGGTCGGTGGGCTCTTCGGCGGCGCGCGCGTGGATGCGCGTGAGGCGGCGGATGGCGGCGGAGAGATGGCGGTCGGAGCGCGGGTAGTCCATGGTCCAGTTGGTGCCGCCTTCTTTCCAGCTTGCGAAGAACTCCACGCCGCCGTTGCGCGGCGCCACCGGCGGATACATCAGGCGGGCGAAGACCCACTCGGTGAGCTCATTCGGATCGGGCGGAACGGGGTAGTGGCTGTATTCTATGCCGGGATATTCGCGGAAAGGCTTCGGCCACGCGTAGAGGGCAGTGGCGTAGAGGGCCGTGACGAGCGCCGAAGCGGCAAGAACGACGGTTCCGGCCCGGCGGAGGTGGAAAGGCGGAAGCACAGCGGCTCACGTTCAGGATAGCATTGGCCCCGCATGCCAGGCAGTACGGTGGGCTGCACGCTAACAAGGGTTATCACGTTAGAGGTTAACCTTTAGCAAATTTCATTCTGCGCGCGGATGTTCCTACGATGGTTGGGTAAGACATCGCCCGACTGTTGAGGAAATGAGGATTCCATGGATCTGATTGTCATGATACTTGCCGCCATGAGTGGAGCGCTGATCGGTTCTTCCACCGGGATTTTTTTGATGTACCGCAAACTGCGGCCAATAAACGCCGCGGACCTTGATGCTTTGCGGACCAAAGTGCGAACTACCGAGTTCGATCTGAACGCGGCTATCGCCAACGGCGTGAAGTTGAAGAAGGAAGTTGCCGACCAGTCTTCGAAGGGCAACGACGAAGTGGCCGAAAAGCAGCGGCAACTGGACGCGGCGCTGACTGCCAAAGACCTGGAATCCGCGCATCGCAACGCGGCGGAGCAGAGAATCGCCGAATTGATCGCCGAAGCGGATGCCGGGAAGGCGCGTCACGCGGAGATCCAAGCCAAGGCCAGGGAGCTCGAGGCGAAGGCCGCGGAGATGGAAGCCAAGGGAGCCGAAGGCCCCAGCCCGGTGAGCGAGGAACAGCAGCGCCAGTTGGCCGCGTTCCAGGCGCAAGTGGAAACCGGCGGACGGCAGATTCAGGAATTGACGGAGCAGGTGACGCGCCTCGCGGCGGAAGCCGCGGCGTTGAAGCAACGCTCGGAGGAAACCGGGAAGGTGCGGACCGCGCTCGAAGCGGACCTGACCAGCGAGCGGGAGCGGTTGCACATCCTCACGGAGCAGGTCTCGGAGTTGCAGAGCGAATTGTCGGCCCAGGATGTCCGAATGCAGGAAGAGCGGGAGAGCGCGGCCAAGGGAATGGAACTGCTGGTGATGGCCCAGCAGAACCTTTCGCGCGTTATCCAGGCGGCCACCACCGAGGCGCCCGCGGCCAATGGCGGAAACGGGCACCGCGCGCCCGAGCCGGCGGAAGTGAAAGAGCTGCAAACGGCGGCGGCCGCGCGGTAAGACAGCCGGAAGAAGATCGGAGTATCGTATGAAGTACGAATGCCTACTCGCCGGGATTTTCTTTTTCTGACGGGTTCGTCGCTCGCGGCGCAGGCGAGCGAAGGAGCCATCGACCGCCAAGCGCTGGTCTCCAGGCACAATCCGTATCAGACTCAACTGGACGCGCGATCGCCGCTGTCGGTGGGCAACGGCGAGTTCGCGTTTACGGCGGACATCACCGGGCTGCAATCCGTTCCCCAACCCTACGAGAGTGCCCTGCCGCTGTGCACGCAATCGCAGTGGGGATGGCACAGCGCGCCCATGCCGGAGGGCCTCCAGAGCACCGAGCTGCGGCTCGAGAGCTTCGACACCTATGGGCGGCCGGTGGGCTACGCCACCAGCGGCAAGGGGCAGGAGCCGCTCTTCAATTGGCTGCGGGAGAATCCTCACCGGCTGAACCTGGCGCGGATCGGGCTGCTCTCGGACGGCCGGCCGATCGACCTCGCGGAGGTGAGCGGCATTGCCCAGCGGCTCGACCTGTGGAGCGGCTCCATCGACAGCCGGTTTCAATTGCGCGGCCAGCCGGTGCGGGTGCGCACCTGCTGCCATCCCGAGAGGGATGCGGTAGCGGCCGTGGTGGAATCGCCGCTGGTCGATTCGGGAGCGCTCACGGTCGCGGTGGAGTTTCCATACGCCTCGCCGAAGATGAACGCTTCGGACTGGGCGAGCGAGGCGAAGCACCAGACGAAGTTTGCGGCCGACGGCGCGCGCACTCTTTCGGCCGAGCGGAAGCTGGATGCGGACGGCTATTGGGCCAGACTTCACTGGACCGGTGACGCGGCCGCGGCCGGCGACCGGGCTCACCGCGCGGTGCTGCGGGGCAGGCGACTGGAATTCACGTGCGAGTTCGCGGGCGCGAAACCGTCAGCCGCCGCGGTGACGGCAGGCGAGACATTTGCGGCCGGCGCGAAGCATTGGGAGCGGTTCTGGTCGAGCGGCGGAGCGATGGATCTGGCGGGCAGCCCGGACCCGCGCGCGGCGGAACTGGAGCGGCGCGTGGTGCTTTCCCAATACCTCACGGCCATCCAATGCGCGGGCTCGCTGCCGCCGCAGGAGACCGGGCTTACGTGCAATAGCTGGTTCGGCAAGTTTCATCTGGAAATGCACTGGTGGCACGCGGCGCACTTCGCGATGT
>JBEKQS010000378.1:0-2596 GCA_049519475.1 Bryobacteraceae bacterium
CCAACCGCGATCCCGACAAGCCCACCGCAAATCTCGGCATGGGCGGCCAGATCGTGCCCCGCCACGCCGCCTTCGCCAAGGGCCGCTACTACGTGGAAATCGCTGCCAACCCCGAAGGGGACCACACCGCTGCGCTCCGGCAATGGACCGCCGCGCTGGAAAAGATCGTCGAAGGCTCCTCCGCCCCACCCGCCGCCCTGGCCTGGTTCCCCGCGGAACGGCAGCAGTCTGTGCGCCTGGTTGCGGAAAGCGTCCTCGGCATCGGCCTGTTGAAGCGCGGCTACGTCGCTCAATACGATTTTGGCAAGGCCTTCGTAGTAGTCGAAGAATCCCCCGCCTCCGCCGCCGCCGTCATGGATAAGCTGCGCGCCAGATTCGCGTCCGCCATCCCCGCCAAGATCGGCGATGAAGCCTTCCAGGCCACCGATCAGTACCTCGGCCGCCTCTGCATATACCGAAAAGGCCGCTACATCTCCGGCTACGCTTCTGTCGCCGGCGACCAAGACCCCGCGGCCCTGGCCACCACGCTAGCCGCGCGCATACCGGCCCGGTAGGCCCATGGTTTGGTTGTCTTGCCTGGAGTCTCCCCGCCGGTCGATGCTTCCCGCGTCCGCAGGTTAGAATCTTCGTAATGATCCGGTACCCAGCTTAAGAAGGGAGTGTCTTATGAAACGGACCTTGTTCGTAACGGTCGTGGCGGCGATTCTGTTTTCGGTTTCTCTGATGGTAAGGTTGCGGGCCCAGCCGGCGGCCGATCCGCTGATCGAGGGCTTCCGGCTGGTGGAGGTGGCCTCGGTTTCCGACGCCATGGAGCAACTGTATAAACAGCGCGCCTACATGTCGCATGAGATGCGGGCGCTTTCCACCGCTAAGTTCGCCGGGCCGGCGGTGACGGTCCTGCTGAAGAAGGAAGAGCACCAGGAAGGCTCCAAGGCGTCGGAAGGCATGCTGGACGCGATCGACAACGCCAGGCCGGGATCGGTCTATGTAATGGTGTTGGAAGACGGCGGCGATTACGCGGGCATCGGGGCGCTGATGGCGACCGCCATGAAGGTCCGCGGGCTGGCGGGTGCGGTAATCGACGGGAGCGTGCGCGACACCCCGCAGATCCGCAGGCTGCAGTTCCCGGTGTACAGCCGCGGCGTGGTGCCTTCGACGACCATCAATCACTACCGTTTCGCCGGTGTCAACGTCCCGGTCCTGTGCGCGGGAGTGCGGGTGAATGCCGGCGATATTGTCACGGCGGACGAAGATGGAGTAGCGGTGGTGCCGCGCGCGAAAGCGGAAGAAGTTCTCAAGAAGGCCCAGGCTCTCGACGACACCGAGCACAGCATGCTGCCATTCATCGAGAAGTACAAGTCGATCAAAGAGGCAGTGGCTAAGTTCGGCCGGATATAGAACCGGGCGATTGAACGGACCTTGGGCTCCGCCGTCACGCGCAATGGACTGTCTCCGAGGATGCGTGGTCCAGCCGTAACAGGCGTGCAGCGGCCAAGTTTCCGGGAAGACTTCAAAACCATTGGCCCCCCGCACCCGGTCAATCCGACCGAGGGCTCCTGAAAACTGACCTGGGTCTAGGCCTAGCGCATGGCCGACAGAGACGCGCTATAGTGGCGGCATGATGCGGCGGCAAGTGCCGGTTTGGCATCCACTTCGACGAGCGTTGTTGCTGACGGCGGTAGCCCTCCCGCTGATAGCTGCCGACCACGCGCCAGCACAACGAACTCTGAAAACGTATCCTCTATCGAGCCACCTGCTAATTGCAGCCGAGATTTCTCCGGACGAAACCAGAGTCGCAGCTGTCGCCCTCCCAGAAAACAAGGTGCAAGTCTGGGATTTCCGTTCAGGCACCCTGCTGGCCGAGGCCGAGCTGCCAGCTTGGTCATTCGAGGCGGGTGTGCCCCAGGTTAGCTATTCTATTCAGGGCGAGCTTCTTGTTGTCTGCGTCGAAAGGGTGTTGCACGTGCTTCGCGCCAGCGATCTCAAGGAAGTGCGCCAGATCGTGATCCCAGACGAGATCGGCACTGTGAGATACCAGGGCCACTATAAGCCCAGCGAGGGTCACACCTCCGTGAAGAGCGTCCAGCTTTCGCCCGTCGCGAATGAAGCGGCTGTGCTGATAGGGCATCTGGCACTTGGGGACCGGCTTGAAATCTACGATCTGACGACTGGGGCGAAGCTGCGGTCCTGGAGTATTAATCCAAGCATTGCCTGGACCGACGTATGGCATCCAGACGGAAAGCGCGTCTTTGTGGTGACAGGGGATTGGAGCCGGAACCGGGAGATTGTGGAGCTCGATGTCGCGACCGGTGCGCGAGCAGACCTATTAGCCGTGGCGATGCCTGTATCATCAATCGCAGTGACGAGCGATTAGCGCGTGTTTGTGGTTGATGGCCGCCCAAAAGGAGTGCTGGTTGCGCGCGATCCTACGCTGCGAGTCTTCGACCTGGCCAGCGGGAAGATGGTCCATGAATTTGGAGGGCGCGGAAACGGCGTTCGTTACCATCTCTCGGTATCTCGCGACGGGCGCCGACTTGTGGCGTTCACAGGGATACAGAAAATGGAGTTCAACTGGGAATATTGGATCTACGTTCCA
>JBEKQS010000379.1:0-2558 GCA_049519475.1 Bryobacteraceae bacterium
ATGTAGCTGAAGATGTAGTCCCAGCGGCCGCAGTTCAGGCCGGCCGAGTGCTCGCGCAGTTCCCAGAGAATCTCGTCCATTTCGAAAGCCGCCAGGACAGTCTCGATGAGCACGGTGGCGCGGATGGTGCCACGGGGGATGCCCAGGTAGTCCTGCGCCGCGATGAATACGTCATTCCAGAGCCGCGCTTCGAACCGGCTCTCCAGCTTGGGGAGATAAAAGTATGGCCCCGTGCCGTTGCGAATCAGGTTGCGGGCGTTGTGAAAGAAGAACAGGCCAAAATCGAACAGCGAGGCCGAGATCGGCTCGCCATGGATCGGGAAATGTTTTTCCACCAGGTGCCAGCCGCGCGGGCGCACAAATAGGACGGCCGGCGCTTCGCCCACCTCGTAGGGCTTTCCCTCGGGGCTCGTGTAGGTCAGGGTGCCGTTCACCGCATCGCGCAAGTTCACCTGGCCTTCGAGGATGTTGTCCCAGGTCGGCGAGTTGGAATCCTCGAAATCGGCCATGAAGACGTTGGCGCCGGAGTTGAGGGCGTTGATGATCATCTTACGGTCGGTGGGACCGGTGATCTCCACGCGGCGGTCCTGGAGATCGGCCGGCGTGGCCGCGATCTTCCAGGCGGCCTGCCGAATATAGGCTGTCTCCGCCGGGAAGTCCGGCAGTTCGCCTTGGCCGATTTGCTGCTGGCGGGTGCGTCTATCCCATAGCAACTGGCGCCGGCGTTGCTCGAACATGGTGGACAGTTTGCCCAGGAACTCCACGGCCTGGGGGGTCAATACACGATCTTGCGCCCCGGTCGTGGACCCGATAATGCCGGCTGATTGGCTTTGCGCTGCTGTCATAGATAGCTCCCTTCCCTGAGGAAATGCTAGCGCAGTCGCCGGTTGTGCGCCTCCCCGCCCGTCCGCTTCGGACCGGTAGGCCGCGGTGTACCAGGGCATTTGGGAAAAACGCCCTTGTGTTCTTGAATGGTAAGTGAGGAGATCGAATGACCAACCATACGCGGTGGAATGGGATTGAGCGGCCTTACGGGCCACAGGAGGTCGACCGGCTGCGACCGTCAGTACAGGTGGAACACACGCTGGCGCGGCGGGGGGCCGAGCGCCTGTGGGACCTGCTGCACGGGGAGGGCTTCGTCCGCAGTCTCGGCGCGCTGACCGGAAATCAGGCCGTCCAACAGGTGCAGGCCGGCTTGAAGGCGATCTATGTCAGCGGCTGGCAGGTGGCCGGCGACGCCAACCTGGCCGGGCAGATGTATCCCGACCAGAGCCTTTACCCTTCCAACAGCGTGCCGGCGCTGGTGCGCTCCATTAACAATGCGCTGCTGCGCGCCGACCAGATCTGCCGTGTGGATGGCAAGACCGGACCGGATTGGCTGGCGCCCATCGTGGCCGACGGCGAGGCGGGGTTTGGCGGGCCGCTGAACGTTTTCGAGTTGACTAAAGCCATGATCGAATCCGGCGCGGCCGCGGTCCATTTCGAAGACCAGCTCTCGTCCGCCAAGAAGTGCGGCCACCTGGGAGGCAAAGTGGTGGTGCCCATCCGCGAGTTCGTACAGAAGCTGGTGGCGGCGCGCCTGGCGGCCGACGTGCTAGGCGTTCCCACGTTGCTGATCGCCCGCACCGACGCCGACGCCGCGCGGTTGCTATTGAGCGACGTGGACCCCCGCGATGCGCCGTTCCTGACGGGCGAGAAGACCGAAGAGGGCTTCTTCCGCTACCGCGGCGGCCTGGAGGCGGCCATCGCCCGCGGCCTGGCTTACGCGCCGTATGCCGATGTGATCTGGTGCGAAACCTCGGAGCCCGATTTCGAGCAGGCCCGCCGCTTCGCCCACGCCATCCACGCGCAATTCCCGGGGAAACTGCTGGCCTACAACTGCTCGCCGTCCTTCCATTGGAAGAAGCTGCTGACCGATCACCAGATCGCGCAATTCCAGACCCAGCTCTCGCACTTGGGGTACAAATACCAGTTCGTGACGCTGGCCGGCTTCCACTCCCTGAATGCCGGGATGTTCGATCTGGCGCGGGACTACGCCCGAAGCGGCATGTCCGCCTATGCGGGCCTGCAAGAGCGGGAGTTCGCGCTCGCCGAGAGCGACGGATACTCCGCCATCCGGCACCAGCGGTTCGTGGGGACGGGATATTTCGACGCCGTCCAGACCACCATCGCCGGCGGCCACTCCGCCACCGAAGCGCTCGCCGGCTCGACCGAAAACGCGCAGTTTGCGCCGCCGTTTTCGCCTATGCTACCGCCGCCGGTTAACGGCGCAAGCGCCGCTCAGCCATCCGGTTCGCTCTGATCCCGTAGAGGGCGTTCGGCGGCGATGAAGTGGCGCACGCACTCTTGCGCAATGCCACTTAGTTTCCGCAAAGCTGGGGATTCGGCATAATTGTGGGGCGGACCCCCTGGTCCGCGCGGGACGCCCTCGTCCCGCTTTTCTCTGGAAGAATCAGGCGCTTGCCACCATCGACAAGCCGGCCAGGGGGCCGGCTGCGGACGAGGGCGTCCGCCCCACCATTTATGCAGGTGGGCGAAATTGGGAAAACTAAGTGGTG
>JBEKQS010000380.1:0-3282 GCA_049519475.1 Bryobacteraceae bacterium
GGCGGTGATGTTGCAGTCTGGAAAGTCTCCAGCAGCGGACAGCAGGCTTGGGAGAGAGTCTATGGTTGGGGCTTTTCCTACGCCCTGGCGTTGTATGGCAGCAATGCGTACGTGACCGGCTACTCAGGGCTCGGCTGGACCGGGCCGGAGGGCCAAGCTCCCTTGAACGCCTTTGGATATGGAATTGGCCCCGGCGCCGTGGCATTCGTTCTGAAGTTGGATACGGGCGGCGACTACGCCTGGCATACCTTCTACCACGGAAACTATAAGGCGACCATCGGAGAGGGCATTGCCCTGGACGGCCCCACAACCGTATATGTGGCCGGTCAGGGCGACCTCGTGGGTTACAACAACGCGACTCCGCTGCACAACGACGACGGCTATGGCCACTACATCCTGCAACTGAACGACGCGGGCACGTACCAATGGCACAGTCTGTACGGGGTTCAGTATGATCAAGCCAGCTCGGTAGCCGTGGATCCCCTGCACGACGTATACGTCTCCGGGTGGAGCGGCTTTAACACCTGGGCCGGAGACAACAACACGCCTCCGCTGCACGATACGAATCTGGCGGCCAGTTCGACGTTTGTAATGAAGTTCGCCCCGGCGGCACTGGCAACCACCACCACTACGGCCGGCAGCGTCACGCCCATCACCTACAGCCTCAGTGCTCAGAACGTCACCTTGAGCGCGACCGTCACCAGCACGTCCACGGTGAACAGCGGAACCGTTTCGTTCACATTGTTGGGTACGGTGGTCTCCGCCGGCGTGACCAGCGGCTTCGCCAGCACCAGCTTTTCGGTCCCCGGCGGAACGGCGGCGGGCAATTACGCCATCCAGGCCGCCTATGTTCCCGGCACGGGCTTCGCGGCGAGCAGCGACAACAGCCAACAGCTTACGGTTTCAAAAGCCACGCCGGTCCTTACCTGGTCCAATCCCGCCGGTATCGTCTACGGCACCCCGCTTGGCCCCACGCAACTGAACCCCACCGCCAGCGTGCCCGGTGGGTTCGTCTACAATCCGGCGCCGGGCACGGTGCTCACGGCGGGCACCAACCAGACGCTTTCCACCACCTTCACGCCCACCGATGTCACCGACTACACCACGGCGACCAAGAGCGTGCTAATCAATGTCTCGCAAGCCGCGCCGGTAGTCACCTGGGCGGCGCCGGCGGCCATTACCTATGGCAGTGCTCTGGGGAACGGCCAACTCGACGCTTCCGCAAACACTCCCGGTACGTTCATCTATACGCCTCCCGCCGGCACGGTTCTGCCGGTGGGCAACGGACAGACTTTATCCGTTGCTTTCACACCCTCCGACGCGGTCGACTATACTACCGCGTCCACCACCACCACAATCAACGTGACCGCCGCGCCACCGCCGCCATCCGGGGTCAACCTGGTGGTCACGAAAGTGCTAACGCGCACTGGCGGCAACGTAGTGGTGCAGTTGACCATCGCCAACACCGGCGGAACGGCCGCCAACAATGTCACGCTGACCAGCGTGAAGGTAGGCGCGGATTCGGCCACGGTGTTGCCGCAGAACTTGGGAACCATCGGGCCGGGAGCTTCCGCGCAGGCGACCGTCAGCGTACCCGGTTCGGTGGGCGCCTCCGGGGCGGCCAGTTCGCTTACCGCCGCGGGGACTTACACGGGAGGAACGTTCAGCCTGAGCATGCGCATCACTTTGCCGTAACAGAGGACCATATGAAAACTCTTTTGAATATTCTGGTACTAGCGGCGCTAGCCACGGCCGGGGCACGGGCCGGCATCGTAGTCGCTTTTGACAACCCGGATCCGACCGGTCATCCGGGCGACGCACTATCGTTCTTCGGCACTATCTCAAACACCGGTTCCGATACCGTGTTCCTGAACAGCGACGACCTTACCCTCAACGGCCTCAGCTTCACGATCACCGATCTGTTCTTCACTACCGTGCCGTTGTCGCTCGATGAAAATACGACTTCGGGCGATATCGAGCTGTTTGACGTGACGCTGAGTAACCCGCTTCTGGATTCACCCAGCATCTACCTGGGGACTTACACCCTGCTTGGCGGCATTGACGGCAACGCCCAGGACGATCTGGGTTCGACCGCTTTCAGTGTGACCACGGCGCCCAGTGTGCCAGGCGGGCCAAGCACCCCGGAACCGGCCTCCTGGCTGCTGCTGGGGACGGGGCTGGCGGGGTTGGGCATGGTGCGCCGTCTGCGCGGGCGAAGAACGTAGTTTCGGCCGCCAGTGTTCGGAGGCTTCCCGGGCGGAGGACTGGGACACTGGCGGCCGCCCGGAGGGCTGTTGACTGTGCAGGCAACCTGATGACACCGGACGTGTCGGCCCCATCCACGAGTAACGCGCCGGACAGCGGGGAGGTTCGACGCCACCTGGAGAGAATCCTGGCGTCGAGTGCCTTCTCGAATGCCCCGCGGGCACAACAGTTTCTGCGTTTCGTGGTCGAGGAAACCCTGGCTGGCCGGGCGAGTGACATCAGGGAACCGGTAGTGGCAGCCCGGGTATTCAACCTGAGTGGCAACTTCGACCGCCGGAGGACCTCGATCGTGCGCGCCGAAGCCACTCACGTGCGCCGGCGGTTACGCGATTACCAAATGGGTGAGGGCGCTTCAGACTCCGTGATCATCGACCTGCCGCGAGGGGGATATGTGCCCTTCGTTCGAACGGTTGCCGGTGGCGGAAACAAGCCCCGGAATGCGCGCCGCGGGCAACTTGCCGCATTCCTGTCCTTGCTTCGGCCAGGGAAGAGTGCGCCGCGCGAGTAGTGCAAGATTCACGCCGCACGCTTGCCTCGGCAGGAGGTCGGCACTCGCTCACGCGCGCTTGCCGGATTTGCCCAAAGACCAACTCCAATCGCGAATCTCCGGCATGTCTTCACCGTGTATGTGGATGTAACTCGTGTGGTCCATCAACTTATCGCGAAGATACTGCTTGAAGTAGGCGACTCGCGAGCCCAAGCCCGGCACGCGATCGACGACATCGCCGGCCAGATGGAAGCGGTCGAGATCGTTCAACACCACCATGTCAAAGGGAGTGGTGGTGGTTCCCTCTTCTTTGTAGCCGCGAACGTGCATCTGCTGGTGATTGGCGCGGCGATAGGTCAGGCGGTGAATCAGCCACGGATAGCCGTGGAAGGCGAAAATGATAGGCTTATCCCTGGTGAAGAGGATATCGAAGTCCTTGTCGCTTAGCCCGTGGGGATGCTCACTCTGCGGCTGGAGCGTCATCAGATCCACCACGTTGATGATGCGGATCTTCAGATTGGGGAAGTGCT
>JBEKQS010000381.1:0-4548 GCA_049519475.1 Bryobacteraceae bacterium
ATGCAGCCCACGCAGCGATGGGCCTTTCGTGGCCATCAATGCAGCCGCCTTGCCCGAGGCTCTGGTTGAGAGCGAGTTGTTCGGCCACGAGAAGGGCGCGTTTACGGGAGCCATGGAGCGTTCGACCGGTTGCTTCGAGCAGGCTCACGGGGGCACTCTGCTTCTCGACGAGATCGGGGAGATGCCGCTCGCTACGCAACCAAAACTGCTGCGCGTGATCGAGGACTTGCGCGTGCGACGACTTGGCGGCAAGCACGAAATCGCGGTAGACGCGCGGGTACTTGCCGCGACCAGTCAGGAACTGGGGACGCATTTGCGCGAAGAACTTTACTATCGGTTGAGTGTATTCCAGATCGTAGTGCCGCCGCTGCGTGAGCATCTGGAAGATATATCGCCGATCGCCGAAGTGATGCTGCTGGATCTGAACAAGAAACACGGCACGCGCGTCACTGGGGTGAATGCCGAAGTGCTGGAGCTTTTCCACCGGTATGATTGGCCCGGTAATGTGCGGGAGCTCCGTAACGTCCTGGAACGAGCCACCATCATGGCAGGCGCAGGATTGATCGGGCTGGCGAATCTTCCTTCCCCAGCGCTCGGTGCAAGCCCCGGCCCGTATACGCGGCCACCAGCCGGCGATGAGGCCCCTGCCATGCTGCAGCCTGGCCAGCCGCTCATGAAACTCGAGGAGGCTTACATCAAACTCACCCTCGAGCACGTGCGCGGCAATCGCAAACTAGCCGCCGAGATGTTGGGGATCAGCTTGCGGACGCTGCAGAACCGGATCGCCGCACTGCGGGAAGAGTCGAAGGCGACCGGCACGTGAACGGCGCGGTTTGGTGCAGCGCCAAACGCCCCGGCGGCGGGACCGGGCGTCGGCATGAGTGCCGACGCGGCACGCACGAGTGCGTGCGCCACATCACCACCAAATGTCTGTGAGAAGAGCGAGTAGAGAGATTTGGACGAAGCTGAGAGGCTGAATCGTCCGAGACGGCGGAAATGGCGGGGACGACGGGGTTCGAACCCGCGACCTCCGACGTGACAGGCCGGCGTTCTAACCAAACTGAACTACGTCCCCGCAAGTGTCACGCTGACTCTCAAATCGTAACACGCCGCAGGCGCATTCCGCAAAACAGCGGATCGAAAAAGATGCAGCACTCTGTTATTGTGGGGGCATGCAAAACCGGCTGATCGTGTGTGTTCCGTGCGCCCTGCTGCTGCTGGGCGGGTGCGCGGGACACCGGGCGACTCCAGAAGAGGCCAAAGCGTTTATCGACGACGCGGAACAGAAGCTGCTCGATCTCAACAACGACGCCCAGCGGGCCGACTGGATCAAAGACACCTACATCACCGACGATACGGAGGCGGTGGCGGCGATCATGGACGAACGCGCCATCAATGCGACGGTGGGCTATGCCAAGCAGTCCACGCGATTCGACGGGCTCACGCTGGACGCGGTGACGGCGCGAAAAATCAAGCTGCTGAAACTGTCGCTGACGATCGCCACGCCCAACGATCCAAAGGAGAGCGAAGAGCTGACGCGGATCACGGCGGGGATGGAAGGCACGTACGGAAAGGGCAAGTACTGTCCGGGCGGGCCGCAGACCTGCAAGGACCTGGAGGCGCTGAGCAAGATTCTGGCGGAGAGCCGCGACCCCAAACAACTACAGGAAGCCTGGACGGGATGGCATGCGATTGCGCGGCCCATGCGCAAGGATTTCACGCGGTACGTGGCGCTGGCGAACAAGGGCGCGCAGGAGTTGGGCTTCAAGGACAACGGCGCGATGTGGCGCTCGAAATACGACATGGCGCCGGACGATTTCGCCAAGGAGCTGGACCGGCTGTGGGAACAAGTGAAGCCGCTGTATCTGTCGCTGCACGCTTATGTGCGGAGCCGGCTGCATCAGAAGTACGGCGACGCGGTACCGGCGAGCGGGCCGATTCCGGCGTACCTGCTGGGAAATATGTGGGCGCAGGAATGGGACAACATCTACCCGCTGGTGGAGCCGGCGAGCGCGGACCCGGGGTACGACGTGACGGCCCTGCTGAAGAAGAAGAACACGGACTGGAAGCAGATGGTGAAGTACGGCGAGGGATTTTTCGTTTCGCTGGGATTCGATCCGCTGCCGCAGACATTCTGGGAGCGGTCGTTGTTCCTGAAGCCGGCGGACCGGGATGTGGTGTGCCACGCGAGCGCATGGGACGTGGACGAGGTCACCGATTTGCGCCTGAAGATGTGCGTGCAGGTGACGGGCGAAGATTTTCTGACGATCCACCATGAGCTGGGACACAACTTCTACCAGCGCGCGTACGACCAGCAGCCGCCCATGTTCCGGGACAGCGCCAACGACGGGTTCCACGAGGCGATTGGCGACACCATCGCGCTTTCGGTGACGCCGGAATACCTGGTGAAGATCGGGCTGCTGGACAAGGCGCCGGACACTTCGAAAGATATCGGGCTGCTGCTGCACAAAGCGCTGGAGAAGATTGCGTTTCTGCCGTTCGGGCTGGTGATCGACCAGTGGCGGTGGAAGGTTTTTTCGGGGGAGATTCCACCGGAGAAGTACAACCAGACGTGGTGGCAGTTGCGGCTGAAATACCAGGGGATCGCGCCGCCTGAGGGACGCAGTGAGGAGGACTTCGACGCGGGCGCCAAATATCATGTGGCGGCGAATGTGCCGTACATGCGCTATTTCCTGGCGGACATCCTGCAATTCCAGTTTCATCGCGCGCTGGCGCAGACGGCGGGCTGCACGTCGCCGCTCAACCGCTGCTCGATTTACGGCAACCAAGAAGCGGGCGCGAAGCTGAACGGCATGCTGCAGATGGGGTTGAGCCAGCCGTGGCAGGACGCGCTGGAAAAGATTGCGGGCGCACGCCAGATGGACGCATCGGCGATCCGGGATTACTTCGCGCCGCTGCAGAAGTGGCTGGACGAGCAGAACCAGGGGAAGCCGGTGGGGTGGTAGGAGGAGAAGTCGGGAGTTTCCACTTCAATGAGCCAAACGGAACGGGTGCTGCGGATTCAGCAGATGTTGCAGATCAAGAAGGTCATCCCGCGGGAGGAATTCCTGGGGGAGTTGGAGGTCTCGCTTGCGACCTTCAAGCGCGACCTGGAATTCCTGCGTAGCCGGTTTCAGGTCAACATCGAGTGGAACCGGGAACGAGGCGGATACTACTGCGAGGACCTCCGTTCCGGGGGTGGGCAGGGGAATATCCCGGGCCCAATGTACAGCGCAAGTGAGATCCACGCACTGCTGCTCATGCAGGACCTTCTCATCCAATTCCAGCCCGGTCTGCTCGAAATGGATCTCGCACCCCTCCGGCAACGGCTGCAACTGCTGCTCGGCGCCAGGCATTTTGAACCCGACCAGATTCGACGCCGAATTCGCATCCTGCACATGGCGTCCCGTCCGGTCGACGCCAAATGCTTCCAGTTGGTGAGCATGGCGACGTTGTCCCGGCGGCGTTTGCATTTGACGTACTTCGGTCGTTTCCATAACGAAGAAACCGTTCGTGAGGTCTCGCCACAACGTCTGGTTTACTATCGGGCGAACTGGTACCTGGATTCCTGGTGCCATTTGCGCAACGACCTTCGCAGCTTTGCCTTGGACATGATTCGGCACGCCGAAATCAGCGATACTCCAGCGGACGAGATCCCCGATGAAGCGCTCGATGCAAACCTTGGCAGCGGCTATGGGATCTTCACCGGTGCGCCCCAAAACACCGCGGTGTTGCGCTTCGAACCGAACGTCACGCCCTGGGTCTCCCGCGAGATCTGGCATTCCAGGCAGACCCAGCACATCGAGCCGACCGGCCATCTGGTGCTGTCCGTGCCCTACTCCGCGGATTACGAGCTCACGATGGACATCCTCCGTTATGGAGCCAACGTCGAGGTCCTCGCGCCTGACTGCCTCCGCCGCCGCGTGGAAGAGCAACTCCGAGCCGCTGTAAACCGGTATCAGGTAACTTCCTCATAGCGATCCGCCGTCTGGCTCACGCCCTGAGCTACCCGCTGGCTTAGAATCGTTCTTTACTGGCTGAAGGAGCACAAGGCAATGCAAATCAAGTTGATGGTCGATGAATACGAGGTACAACTCGGGTGTGAACTCGAGTCGCTGGTCGGCAGTCTTCCGGATGAGGACGAATCGTTGGCCGATCTGTTCCATAAACTGGCGCAATCGAATATAGCCGGAGTGCGGGCGGCCGTCGCGCGCAAGAGAGTCATCTCGGAGGAAACCGTCGCAAACCTGGCATCCGACACAAGTCCAGAGGTGATCGATGCACTCGTGTCTGCACAGTGCGGTAAGCTCAGCGAATCAGCCCTGGTCCAGATCATTCAGCGCAATTGGACCGGGGTAAACCGGGAGATAGCACGAAACGTGGAGGACTACAATCAGAGCTGCATCACCGCAGTAGCGAAACTCCTGGCGGATAGCGCCGATCCTTCCGTTCGTGCCGTCCTTGCGTCTAACGGCAGGGCACCTAAACTTATTGTGCGGCAGCTCTTGAAGGATCCCGATCCGGAGGTGCGCCGGTTGGCACAAGACA
>JBEKQS010000382.1:0-3313 GCA_049519475.1 Bryobacteraceae bacterium
ACCGACGCCCAGACCGCCGCCGGCGCGAATCAGAGCCAGCAGCACGATGGGGAAGACCGCCGTGGCAGGGACAGAGGCGGCGATCTGCGCCAGGGGCTGGGCCAGCGCGGCCAGGCGAGGCCGCAGACCGATGTAGACTCCCACCGGGATGGTCCATAGGCCGGCCAGCGAGAGAGACAGCAGCACGCGCAGGAAAGTGGCGCCCGCGCCCAGGAAGATATGGCGGACCTCGGGCGGCGAAAGGGCCGAGAGCATGATGCCCATCCGCACCACGGCATAGAGAATGATCAGCAGTGCGCCGGCGGCGGCCGCGCGGGCCATCCAGCGGCGCGCCGCGCCGGGCGGGTGAGGTGCGCCCGCGGCGGCCTGCTTCTTGGCGAAATAGAGATCGATGCGTTCACGCGCCGGCTCCACGGCGACGTGGCCGATGGCGGCCAGAACCCGCGAGCGGCGCAGCAGCGTGAGGATGGGCGAACGCGGCGTCTGCGCGGCTTCCACCTGCTCCAGCTTGAACTTCTCGGCCCAGGCGATGATGGGCCTCCACAGAAGCTGGTCCATCAGCACGATGACGGCGATCATGGTCGCGAGGCCCCACACGATGGAGCGCATGTCGGCGTTATCGGCGGCGGTCTGCAGATACGAGCCGAGTCCCGGCAGGCGCACGCTGTTGCCCAGGACGAAGGCTTCGCAGGCCATCAGAAAAAACCAGCCGCCGGCCACTGACATCATGGAGTTCCACACCAGGCCGATGGCGGCGCACGGCATCTCCAGCCGCGTGAAACGCTGCCACCAGTTGAGGCGAAAAACCTGGGCGGCCTCCACCAGCTCATGCGGAATGTTCTTGGTGGAGGAATAGACGCTGAAGGCCATGTTCCAGACCTGGCCGGTGAAGATCAGCAGAATGGAGCCGAGCTCCACGCCGAACTGGCGCGTGGGAAAGAGCGCCACCATGGCCGCCATGACGGGCGGCAGGAAGCTCAGCACGGGGATGGATTGCAGGGTGTCGAGGAGCGGTATGAGGATGCGCTCGGCCTTGGCGTTGTGCGCGGCGATCTGGCCATAAACGATGGCGAAGACCAGGCTCAAAAAGTAGGCCACCAGGATGCGGGCCAGCGAGTAGAGTGCGTACAGCGGCAGCGCGCCGGGCGTGAGATGAAGGGGCGGTTGGGTGTTGACGGGCTGGGTCCAGTAGTGAGTGAGCGCCAGCAGGCCATAGAACAGCGCCAAGGCGGCCACGACGATGGGCAGATCGCGCAGTAGGGCGACGGCGGTGGATGCCGGCAGATGACCCCACAACGGCATGCCGGCGCTGTCTGTGGCGGGGCGCTCGGCCATTACGGTTCCAGCACTTTGGCCTGGACTTCGGCGGCGTGGTCGTGCGCGCCCAGGCGGTCGGTCTCGGAATCGTAAGTGAAGATACGGCCGTAACGGCCCCAGGTGAGGGCGGTTTCGATCTGGCGTTGCACTTCTTCGGCGGAGAAGTGTTCGTCCAGCACGTCGCGGAAGAATTCGAGCGGCATGGAGTGATCGCTCTTGCTGGCCAGTGCGCTCAAGATCTGCTGCAACAGGGGCACGTGGGTCAGGGCGGCGATGCGAAACAGGGTGGCGCGCTGTTCGATATCGGCTTCCGCAAACTGCTTGCCTTCGGGAGTGAGTTCCAGATCGCCGCGCACGGAGCGGGCGAAGCCCAGCAGGGCGGCGGCTTCCACGATGGGCAGCAGGTCATCCACTTCCATCTGCAATTCGTCGGCGATCTTATAGAGATCTTCCTTGCCGCCGCGCTCGTTGAGCAGCTCGAGCAGGCCGCCCACGGAACCGGGGCGCGCATGCGGCAGCATCGGCCAGGCGGGTTTGGCGGCGGCGGAGGGCGGGGCGGTGACCAGGTCGGGCTGGGTCATCAGCTTGTAGATGTAGTCGACGTAGAGCAGGAACTCGGCGGCGGCGCGGTCGCGGGGCTGGGGCAGGGGAATGGGGAAGTCGGCGCGCATGCGCGCGGGATTGCGGCCGAGCACCAGGACGCGATCGGCCAGCAGCACGGCTTCCTCAATATTGTGGGTGACCACAAAAATGCTCTTGGTAGGAATTTTCTTTCGGGTCCAGAGCTCGAGGAGTTCGCCGCGCAGGTTCTCGGCGGTGAGCACGTCGAGCGAGGAGAAGGGTTCGTCCATGAAGAGGATTTCCGGTTCCACCGCCAGCGCGCGGGCGAACCCCACGCGCTGCCGCATGCCGCCGGACAGTTCCTTGGGGTAAGCGGTTTCGAAACCGTGCAAACCGACCGAGGCGAGCGTGCGCAGGGCGCGGCGGCGGCGTTCGGCTTCGTCCATCCCGCGCGCCATGAGCGGCACTTCCACGTTCTCCATGACGGTGAGCCAGGGAAAAAGCGCAAAGCTCTGGAACACGATGGCGACGTTGGGGGTGGTTTCCGCCAACGGTTTGCCGTGCCAGAGGACTTCGCCGGAGGAGACCGGCGTGAGCCCGGTGAGCATGCGCAGCAGGGTGGACTTGCCGCAGCCGGAGGGCCCGAGCAGGGCGACGATCATGCCGGGCGAGATGGAGAGATCGGTGGGCGCGATAATCTGGACGGGCCCGCCGTCGGGCCGCTCGTAGAGTTTTTCGATTTTGCGGGCTTCGATGATGGGCTCGACGGCAGGGACGGGCGCCTCTTCGGGGGCGGTGGGCGCGGGCTTATCCGCCATCTCCCTGGTCAACTGGCCCCAGGCGTCCTCGGGCAGTTGCTCGATGAACTGCATGCGGTCCGAGGCGCTCATGTGGTCGAGGATTTCCTTCATTTCGTCGAGCGGGCGGGCGTGCAGCAGGACGTAGGCGTGGTAGTAAGGAAACTCGGCGGTGAGCGAGGCGGCGAATGGAATGGGAAGACGCCGGTAGAGCTCTCGCTGCTCATCGAAAGGGACGTCGAGGAGCGCGTCGGCGGCCACCGCGGGGTCCAGCTTCTGGAGGATTTCGGCGGCCTTCTCCCAACCACTCTGGGAAAGGATGGAGCGGAGTTTGTGGGCGGAAGGCGGGCTCATGAAGGCACCAAGAACTACTATAGTGCAGGCCCGGGCCAAGGGCTTCTCGCCCTTGAAATCCCTGCGGGATTTGGAAGTCAGGAGTCAGGAGTCAGAAGTCAGAAGCGCAGCGGCGCCGGAGTTTTCACATGGCGGACCCGGGAAATGTTGAAGTAGCCTTGTTTAGCCCAGGTTCCGCAGTTTGAAGCATAAAGTCTTTGGTTTCAGCGGCGGCGTGGGCGAGTTTCCACTACATCGCCGCTGGTTCCAGCGCGCTGGGCAGTTTCAAGCCGAGCCGCTGGAGC
>JBEKQS010000383.1:0-12516 GCA_049519475.1 Bryobacteraceae bacterium
TCCCAGACGATACGCAGCACCTACCGTTTGAAGTGGCCGCATGGTTGATGCTCCCGGACACCAGCATTCAGAAAGCCGTGTTGCTACTGGGTGAAGGGGCCAATGGTAAAAGCGTTTGGCTGAACCTGATGCTGAACTACCTTGGACGCGAGAATGTAAGCACGCTTTCCTTGCATCGCATCGAAGCGGACAAGTTTGCAGCGGCCCGGCTGGTGGGGAAACTCTGTAACACCGGGAGCGACTTACCCACCGTGGCGTTGGCTGGTACTTCGATGTTCAAGGCCCTGACCGGGGGCGATACCATCACGGCGGAACGGAAGTTTGAAACCAGCTTTGAGTTTCGCCCGTTTGCCCGGCTTCTGTTTTCCGCGAACAGCGCCCCGCGTTCAGACGATGCCACCCACGGATTTTTCCGCCGATGGCTGGTGATTCCGTTCAATCGCACTTTCGATGAATCGGACCCGGACACCGTGCCCCGCGCCGTGTTGGATGCCCGGCTATCACAGCCAGGGGAATTGTCCGGGTTGCTCAATCGGGCGTTGGACGCGTTGCCCACCATCCGCAAGGGCCGGTTTACGGAATCCGCTTCCACGCGGGCCGCGCTTGAAGAGTTCAGACGGACCACTGACCCCTTAGCCGTGTGGTTGGACCAGAACACCGTGGAACGGCCTGACGCCATGGTCCCCAAGGACAAGCTGCGTAGCATGTACGGGCAAGCGTGCCAGGATGCCGGACGCCCGATCATGCCGGACACGCAGTTTACGGCTGCGCTGAAACGGCTACGCCCCAAGGTTGAATCCGCACAGCGCCGGGTGGATAGGAAGCCCACGCGGGTGTTCCTGAATCTGGGGTTTTTGATCCAGGACCCGGTGCCCGGTGACGGGCTGTTTTAGGGCCAGGGTGTCACGGCTGTCACGGGTGTCACGGGTGTCACCATCTACCCACCCACATACACCAACTTGAAAAAGGAATGAAGAGTGGGGACGGTAAGAAGGGGTGCGGGTATATGTGGGGACCCGTGACACCCGTGACACCTGTGACAACACCCCTGGCTAACGGCTGGTGCGCCCGGACGCGCGCCACGGCTACATGAAGGTTTGTTAATCCAGCCTATCCACTGCACGTGAAAGTACTTTGCGTTATGAAGTAGATACACAGCGCCGTTATTGGCGAATGCGGAAAGCACACTAATACTGCCACCCGGCCCCGAACACGCGCCTTATACAGCGCGGCAAGCGGGGCGGTAGGCAGCCTCACGGGGCCGGGTGGGAGTCAACACACCCCCTGGCCATCACGTACGCGCTGGGAGTCACCAGGACCCCCAGCACCATAGGAATACAGAGCATGTCTAAGAAGCAGAACATACCAACCCCGGAAGTAATGCCCAAAGCTGAACCGGGCTTTCAGATAGGCCACCCCCGCGTGGGTGGCAGACGCAAGCGCACCGCGCAAATGGCGCGGGATCTTGCGGACTCGCTGGGCTGTGACCCCCTGGCCTTCATGATGTCGATTATCAATTCCGACACCATAGAGCAAACGGTGATTGGGCCGGATGGCAAAGAGAAGCGGGTTAAGGTGGCTGTGGACTTGGCCACGCGCTTGGATGCGGCCAAGGCTGTGACGAACTACCTGTATCCCCGGCTGAACTCAACAGCCGTCAGTGGTCCGAACGAAGGGCCGATTGAAACTGTTTCCTTTGGTCTGGACAAGATCATGTCTGACCCGGCCCTAGTCGAAATGGCCCAGAGTCTTGCAATCGCCATGGCGCAAGCCGAAACCCCGGCCCCGGAACCCGCGCGCATCTGCGGACCCGCTGAACCGGGAACGCGGCCCGCGCGTGACCCGATTGAAGACTTGGAACGGATGCCAAACGGCCATTGGGCAAGATGACCGTTTATACGCACGGGGGCCGGTATCGGGACACCGGCCCCCAAAGTATCCCCCAAAGTCACGGTATTTGATGGTTCCGGGCGCTGTGGAAGTGGTCACGAAAGCGCCTAAATACGCACCTTTGGCGTGTGTTCGCCAAATCTGTGACCCCCTGCTGTGAGAGCAGGTGTCCAGCTTGTTCAGCCGTTTTCGAGTGAATAAACCATGAGCACTGATTCTCCGTTACGTTCTGATTGGGTGGCCTTGGCCCTGGCCACGTGTGCGCACTGCCAGGGCACCGGGCTTAGGCCAGAAGGTACATGCGGCTGCGTCTACCGGCGCATTTTCCGCGCGGTCATGAACAAGTTCCGTGACTGCGCACAGGGTAGCCACTTGGCGCGCCCGTTTTCCCTGTTGGCTGCCAGCGGGCCGAAAGGTCGCAGAGTCAGCGGGCGAAAGCATGAAGAGTTTTCCGCCGATGTGTACCTCACAGCCAAACGCACCCTGACGGACCACACCGAGTGGGCCGTTTTCCGTTTTCACTACCTAATGGGAGCGGACTGGAAACTGTGCGGGCATCAGTTGGGAATGGACAAGGGCACGTTCTTTCATGCCGCGTACCGGGTTGAACAAAGGCTGGGCAAGGTGTGGGCCACCCTGAAGCCGTACGCGCTGTACCCGCTAGATGAGTACTTCAGTGCTTGCACGCGCCGTGTTGATGTGCGGCCCTTCCTGATACGGCCCGCGCGTCTGGGCAGGCCCTTGCGCCCCCCACTGGCCCCGCGCCCCCCGGCCCCGGCTGCCGAAATAGCGGCCCCTGTAGCCATGCCACCCGCGCCCGTTGTGTGCGCGCTGCCAGCGCCCCCGGACCCGGAACCCGCGCCCGTGGCCCCGTTCAATTCCGCCGATGAAGTTGAAGTAGCGCGCTACGCAAGGAAGCGGTTTCACGCTGGGCAGAGCCTTGCCCAGATAACGTATGCGCTTGTCCGGTTTAGGGTGCTCACGCCCAACGGTGGGGAGTTTCGCCCATTCGATGTGAAGCGCCTGCTATTGAGGTACCCGCGCGAACCGGGCCAGCGCTTCAAGCGCGCTGCGTAGCGCCTTCACCGGATTGACCGACGTTCTGAACGTGGCTGGGAACGCTTGGAACGGGCCTGCTTAGGCTGTGGCGTGGCCTTGGCTAGCTTGCGCCACTCCCACGGGGGCATCGGATTGGACGCGGCCCATAGGCCCTTGTGCTGTTCCCTGGCATCCGCTTCCAGCACCTTCAGGCCCGCGTCATCACGGTCATATTGCGAGTACCACCAAGCGTTACCGCTGCGCACCAATTCCTTGTTCAGCATGCGGCCATCAGGTAACACGATGTCAGCCACCATGCGCCCGTAGCGGTCTGTATCGTGTTGGATGACCTGGACTGTGCGGTCTAGCGCCGCGTCCCTGGTGAACCATGTGGCCTGTGGGCCGCCGTCCTGCTTGCTCTCAGGGCAATCAATGCCGAATAGCCGCACCCTGACGATATGGCCGGGCGCTTCCACGGTGATAGTGTCGCCATCGGTCACGCGGACCACGCGGGCCGTGAACGGGTCCGCTGCCAGCGCTTGGAGCACGGACACCAGGAACAGGATGAATGGGCGCATGGGCCGGTAAGAGCAATCCGGGGGCCGCGTGCAAGTCGTTTGGACCCGTGAACCGGGCCGCGCGCTTCTGTTCCATCTTGGAACGGCGTTTCAAAGTGGAACGCACTCTGTAGCGTCTGTGCGGTCACGTTCGGCTGGCCCTGTTCAGGTCCGCATTTTGCTGGTTTGCTCATTTGCTCACATGCTCACCTTTCTTGCTATACTGGACTCGTATGGAAAAGAAACGCAGCACGCGAATCAAGATCACAGAACGGGCGCTTTTCCAGCGCGTCAATCGCAAACTGAATCAGGACGGCGAAAAGCTCTGCACGGCACGCAGCGATAGCGCAAGGCAACAGCTTGGCCGCTTCTATGTGGTTGAGACGGGCCAACAGCCTAAGCGGGCCGCATCGTCAGGGGTGGCCCACGTAAACGTGGACCTGGAAAAACTGGCCCGGAAACTTGGCGTCATTCAGCCGTGGGAGGAATTGGAGTCATGAAGCGAATACACCTTTCCGTTCCCAAACGCGTGGGCCGCAGAACCATTTGGGTGAAGGCCACGCTATCGGATGAATGGGCCGCAGTTTGCGATGATGCGGCGATTGCGGCCCGGCTGGACTCGCTGAAACCGGCATGGCCGCTTGGCTATCTTCCGCCACCAGTGACGGAATGGGCACACGCGGCGGAACAGGCCCTATCGGCGCGCATCGAGAGCATTGAAGAGCCATCGGGCGAAATGCCCCCTGGCGTAGTGTGCAGTGGAATCTAAATCAGAAAGGGGAAACAGATGTCAGTTTTCAAGCCGAAGTACCGGGACAAGGGCGGCGCACTCGTTCAGTCCAACGTCTACTGGTACGAGTTCACGTACGCAAATAAGCGCATCCGGGAATCTGCCAAGACCACCCGGAAGACCATTGCTGTAGAGGCAGAGAAGCGCAAGCGGCTGGATTTGGAACGCGCCTATGCCGGGCTTCCTGTGGAAGCGGCTGCCATGCGCATCAACACGGTTCTGGATTGCACCAAGGCGTACCGCAAGGCATACGAACAGGGCCACCGTGAAAAGTCCCTGACGTGGGTTGCGGAACGTCTGCCACACGTGGAAAAGGCGCTGGGCAGCGTCCTGCTACCCGATCTAAACGAAGAGCGCATCCGTGAGTACATGAAGACGCGTAAGGCTGAAGGCGTTGGGGGCCGCACGGTCAATATGGAAGTGTCCATGCTTGCGCGGGCCATCGGTAGGAAGTGGTCTATCCTGTGGCCCAAGGTTAAGCACTTTGAGGAACCCAGCGACACGGGCCGCGCACTGTCCCCGGAGGAAGAAACCCGGCTGTTGAAGGAACTGGAGGAAGCCCGTTCCCCGGTCCTGGCCACCTTCGTAAAGGCGCTGCTGTTGACCTGTATGCGCTGTGGGGAATTGACCGGCATGCGCTGGGCACAAGTGGACTTTGCCCAACGCGTCATGACGGTAGGGAAGGCCAAGACGGACGCGGGTACCGGGCGTCAGATTCCGATGAATCAGGAACTATTTGAAGTGATGAAGGACCATGCCCAGTGGTTCACCAAGCGGTTTGGGCAAACCCTGCCTGAACACTTCCTTTTTCCCGCTGGGGAGTGCTGGCCCAATGACCCCACGCTGCCATCAAAGCGGTTCAAGACGGCATGGGGAAACCTACGGAAGAAAGCCAAGGTCAGTTGCCGGATTCATGACCTTCGGCACACGGCGATTACGAAGCTGGCAGAGAGCGGCGCGTCCGATTCCACCATCATGGCCTTGGCCGGGCACCTTTCCCGCGCAATGATGGAACGGTACAGCCACATCAGAATGAACGCCAAACGTCAGGCTGTGGAATCTCTAAGCCTGAAACCCAAAGTCCAACCTACTCCCCAAAGTTTCCCCCAAAGTCAAGAAACCGCCCCCGTTTTGCCTACCGTAATTCCGTCCTAACCCACTGATTCTATTGGTCGGGGCGGGGCGATTTGAACGCCCGACCCCCTGCGCCCAAGGCAGGTGCGCTACCAGGCTGCGCTACGCCCCGACTGCACTCATTCTACACCACTGCCGAACCTGGTTACTCTGTGCTTCGGTCCCGCTGCATCCATACTCGCGGCCTGCTTCCGGTCTCGTCGGGCTTAATTAATCGTCCCCACCGGTTTCCCCGACATTATTGGTGAGAGAGTTGCCAAATGCCGGCCTCGTCGCATGATGATCCGCCATTTGGCTTAAAACTTGAATTGAATCACTCCTCGCAGCGGCGCCGCCCCCTGGAGATCCAACTCGCACTGCCCATCGGGCTTTGCGGGGAGCTACACTCTTGAAGAGGAGAAATGGCGATGGCGGATGACGTGAGCCGGCGGTCCTTCCTGAAAGCGACGGGGCCTGCAGGATTAATGGCGGGAGGCCTGCCCGGAGCGGCGCTGGGCTTCCAGGCTGCGACACAGGTTAAGCAGGAGGTGACGGTCCCGGCCAGCCCACCGGCGAAGCCCAAGTACTCCATTCAATTCGCGGTCATCGGACTGGACCACAATCACATCCTCGGCATGACGGACGCGGTCCGGCGCGGCGGCGGCCAACTGGCGGCTGTCTATTCCACGAATGCGCCGGCGCTCGCGGACTTCCAGAAGCGGTATCCGGATGTAAAGGTGGCGGCAAGCGAGGATGAGATTCTGAGCAATCCATCCATCCAACTGGTGGCCAGCGCGGCCATCCCGGATCTGCGTGCGCCGCTCGGGGTGCGCGTGATGCGCCACGGCAAAGACTATCTCAGCGACAAGCCCGGCGTCACCACGCTCGAACAGCTTGCCGAGGTCCGCCGGGCGGTCACAGAGACGGGCCGTATGTTCGCCATCATGTACTCGGAACGGCTGGAGGTGAAGGCCGCGGTCCAGGCGGGCGAACTGGTGAAGGCGGGCGCCATCGGGCGCGTGGTCCAGACCGTGAACCTGGCTCCGCACCAGGTGAACGAGAAGAGCCGCCCGGATTGGTTTTGGGATCCGGCCCGCTACGGCGGCATTCTGTGCGACATCGGATCGCACCAGGCGGACCAGTTCGTTTATTACACCGGATCGACTGTGGCGGATGTGACGGCGTCGCAGGTTGCGAATGTGAATTGGCCGCGCCATCCGAAGTTCCAGGACTTCGGCGACATGATGCTGCACGGCAACGGCGGGATGGGATACGTCCGCGTGGATTGGTTCACTCCCGATGGCCTGGGAGTGTGGGGCGATGGGCGCCTGTTCATTTTGGGAACCGAGGGATACATCGAATTGCGGAAGTATGCGGATATTGCGGGGCGCCCGGGCGGCAACCACCTGTTCCTGGTCGACCGGAAGCAGGCCACGTATATGAACTGTAACCAGGTGGAGTTGCCGTTCGGACCGCAGTTCGTGGGCGATATCGTGAACCGCACGCACGTGGCGCAGAATCAGGAACAGGCGCTGCTGGCCACCGAACTGGTTCTCAAGGCGCAGAAGAATGCGCGAATTCTGTGATAGCAACCGGCTGAGAGACGAAAGGAGCACGGGTTTATGGCAGAGATACAAAGAGTGTCGCGGCGATCGATGCTGAAGACAGGCTTGGGCGTAGCGGTCGCGGCGGGGTTCCCGACGATTGTGCCCGCAACGGTGTTCGGGCAGACGGCTCCCAGCAACCGGATCAACATCGGCGCGATCGGCGTCGGGCGGATTTCGCGCGGGCACGATCTGGCGGCCATCCGGAAATACGATTTCGCCCGCATTATGGCGGTGTGCGATCTGGATGCGAATCGCGTGGAGCAGGGCAAGACGTTGGTGAACGGTTATTACGCGACGGGCGGCAAACCATACGACGGCGTCACGGGTTATCGCGATTATCGTGAACTGCTGGCGAACAAGGACGTGGATGCCGTGGTGATCTCGACGCCGGACCACCAGCACGCGGTTCTGGCCGTGAACGCGGTGCGCGCGGGCAAGGATGTGTACTTGCAAAAGCCCGCCTCGCTGACGATTGCCGAGGGCCGTACCATGAGCGACGCGGTGAGAGCGTCCAAACGGATTTTTCAGATCGGGTCGCAGCAGCGTTCGTGGAAGCAGTTTCACCGGTGTTGCGAGCTGGTGCGAAACGGACGCATCGGGGAAGTGAAACACGTGGAGGTGGGTCTGCCGGGCGATCCGTCGGGACCGGAGGCTCTGGAAATGCCGGTGCCGCCAAACCTGAACTACGATGCGTGGCTGGGCACCACCCCGGTAGTCTACTACACGGAAATTCGCGTGCACCCGCAAAAGGGGTTCGACCGGCCGGGATGGCTGCGCTGCGAGCAGTTCGGCGCCGGTATGATCACGGGCTGGGGAGCCCACCATGTGGACACGGCCCATTGGGGCATGAACACGGAGCTTACCGGGCCGGTGGAGATCTGGGGAACCGCCGAATTCCCGACGCATGGATTATGGAACGTGCATGGGAAGTTCAAGACCGATGCCCTATACGCGAACGGCATGACCATGTCGATCTCCGGCGACTATCCGAACGGCATCAAGTTCATCGGCACGAAGGGTTGGATCTTTGTGACGCGCGAGGAGAATGTGACGGCAAGCGATCCCGGTGGGCAAGTCAAAGGGCAGCCCCTGGTGGCGAGCGATCCGAAGATCCTGGATAGTGTCATCGGGCCGAATGAGATTCACCTCTACACCAGCGACGAACATCACGGGAACTGGCTGGATTGCATCCGAACCCGCAAGGAGACTATCGCACCCGCCGAAATCGCGCATCGGGCGTGTTCCACTTGCCTGCTGCACCATATCGCGATGAAGACGAAACGCAAGCTGTACTGGGATCCCGCGAAGGAGCGCTTCCAGAACGACGACGAAGCCAATGCCATGCTGAGCCGGCCGCAGCGGGCGCCTTACGGGTTCAAATAGGCTGCAACGGTGCAAACCAGGCGTGCCCCACGGGCGGGGCCAGCTCCGCTTCGCGCTCAGGTTTCGTTCTGATATGTGTCTGATATGCCACATCTCCACTCAGTGACGCGGCGCGGTTTCCTGGCGGGGACCGCGTTGCAGCTTTCTCTGGCCGGTGCTTCCGCCCAGTCCTCGGCCACCCGGATTCTGGTTTACACCCGGAACGGCCCCGGCTACGTGCACGACAACATCGCCAGCAGTGTATTCGCCATTCGCAAGATGGGCTCCGAAAACGCTTTCTCGGTGGATGCCACCGATGATCCAATGGTCTTCGCCGATGCCACGCTGAAGCCATACAAGGCTATCGTTTTTTCCAATAGCAACAACGAAGCGTTCACCAGCGACACCCAACGCGACGCTTTCCAGCGCTACATCAGGGCTGGCGGGGGCTTCGCCGGAATTCACTCCGCTTCCGGATCGGAGCGCCAATGGCCCTACTACTGGTCCATCCTGGGCGGCAAATTTCTGCGCCACCCGAAATTGCAAAAATTCGTGATCCGGGTGAAAGACGCCAATCATCCGGCCACTAAAGGAATGTCCGCCGCTTTCGAGTGGGAAGACGAGTGCTACTTCCTGGAGTTCATGAATCCGGATCTGCATCCGCTGCTGGTCACCGATCCTGCAAAGCTCGACGATCCCCAGCGCGCGGAGAATCCGCGAGGGCTGGTCGGCGACGCGATGCCGCTGGCCTGGACCTTACACCAGGATGGCGGCCGCAAGTTCTATACGGCCTTAGGGCATAAGAAAGAAGACTACTCAAACCCGATTCTGTACAACCATATTCTGGGCGGAATTCTGTGGGCCATGGGTGAAAGGAAGTAAGCCGTGAATAACCGCAAGAGGCCTGCGAGCAACCGGCAGGCCGCAAAGTCCGTCTTCCTCTAAGCGATCGCGACCGTGGCTCGGGACTCCTCGGCCTTTAGGTAGGCAGTGGGGTCGTGCTCCAGGCCCCCTTCCGGCAGCCATTCCCACAAGGGCCCCAGATCTTTCCGCACCTGGTCCACGTAGAACCGGGGAAGCTCGCTGCTCCGGTGTTCAAAGTAAGGAAGGAATTGCGGGTCGTTGTCCAGCCGGTTGCGAATCTCCTGGTAGTATTTGACTCTTCCCCAACCTTCCGTCGAAACCGCGCGCACCACGTTCATCCAACGCGAGGTAATTCCTTGCGTCGCCACGAAGCGCTGGAAGATGGCGCGCGCCGAAAAGGAATACCGGGTCAGATCGATGACCTGTTCGTAGAAGCTCTGCCACGAGTAGTTTTTCGGTTTGACGTTCATGGCCCCGTTGTTGTTCAGGAAGTGGAACGGGAAGGGCAGCACGCGGTTGTGGCGCTGGTAATCCAGGTTGAGGGGCGCGGCCCGTCCGAAGGCGGACAGCAGCGAATAGCCCGGGAAAGCTCCCGGAGTCATATCCAGGAACCGCTTCGTAAGTTCAAAGGGCTCCGGCCCTTCGTCGGTATCCAGTCCCAGCACGAAGTTGGTTTGTATGTATGGGATGTACTTCAGAATCAAATTAACGTGCTCGGATACCTGGCGGACTTTCTCCATCCCCAGATGCTTTCCGGTCTTCGACTTATCGCCCAGGGCGAACCAGGATTCGACACCCGGTAAGACGGCCTTGAACCCATTCTTCTTAAGCCGCTTCAAATGTGGTTCGGAGAGCAGCGACAAACTGCTTTCGGCGGCGAAGTCAATGCTGCCTGGAGGCACGGCATCTTCGACCATATCCAGGATGTCGTCGAAGCGCACTCCGAAATTCGGATCGTGCCACGCGACCAGCGGCCGCCGGAACTTGGTCCGCAGAAAGCGCAGATCCTCGCGGATAGCATCGAAGTCCATCGGCTGGTAAGGCACCGTCGCATCAATACAAAAACTGCAGGTGTACGGGCATCCCAGACTCGCGAGCATGGGAACCATCTTCAGCAGTGGCGCCTTCTTGAGCGTCGGGTCGATAAACTGCCAACGCTCGCGCACTCCGGGCAGGGTTCTCGGCTGTTGCCTGGCCGCCATCTGCACACCCATGGGCCGGTGTTGCGAGCAATCGTGCAAAACATCGCGGAGCGTGTCCTTATCCGTGAAGCCCAGCACGTAGTCGAAGTAGCGGGCCGAGTCTTCGGGATAGCATCGGGCGTGAGGCCCTCCGAGCACTGTGATCGCCCCCCTCCCGCGGAAGAGATTACTCAGGGCGTATGCCGTGTGTGCGGCTTCGGTAAACGCGCCGATGAAAACCACGTCGACGTCGTCCGGTAACTCCGTCAGCAGATCTTCAAAACCGGTGTAGCAGACGAAGGTAACGTCGTGGCCCTCCTCTTTGCACCAGACGCCAATCACTTGGGGCATGATGCTGGCCAGGCTGGCATTCATGACGCGCGCGTACAGAGCCCGGGTAGGGCCCTTGGACACGATATCGATGATCCCAATACGCAGTTTTCTCATGTGTGCTTTCAGGCAGCGCATCCTTTTCCCGTGATTCCCGACGACGTGTGACCCAGTTTGTGAAGGAGTCCCGGGCTGGGGGCGTCACTGAGTGAAATCCTGCTGTACCGGGGGCTGCCACGACCCGCTGTCCAGGACTTCTAGTTGCGGCATCCATTATACACGAGTCCATGTGCGCGGAAGTGGTCAACACAGGACACTATCCGGAAAAGGGTGGCGTGGCTGTACTGCCCGGAGCGCGCCCGGCACAGTGGCGGTTTCGATCTCCAAAGCGTTGCGGGGCTGCGCGCTACCGGAACGCTGCCGGCCGCGTGATATCATAGATGTATATGGAGTGGCCGGCGATCGCCAGAGGCGGCATGCGGCGCAGCCAGTCGCTGGCTCCCGGGTACGCGGGTATACGCGCCACCATGTGCGCGGTAACGGCGTACAATCCCGGCCGCGGCTCGACCGCCAGGTCATTGGGCGCGAGCTTTCGATAGGGGATGCCGTAGACTTCCGCCGGGAAGCCGAAAGTGTTCAAGAGCAGGATCTCGCGGCCCGGCGCATTGCGGCCAAGCCAGGTCTTCAACTGCTTCAGACTCTGGCCCCAGTCGACATTGCTGTCGTCCAGCCAGAGCGGTCCGCAGCGCGTGCCTCCATCCAGCCCGATTTCGCCGGGATCGCGCAACAGGCAGGCGGATTCGTTGAAATAAGGCAGGTGGTCGGGATAGACCCCCAGCGCGGCCACCACCACCCAAGCGCACAGAATCACGGCGGCGGCGCGCGCCCACCCGGCCGTCATGCGAAAGAGCGTTGCCAGGCCGACGCCGCCCAGCAGGTGGCCGAACGGAAATGCGGGCATGATGTACCGCACCCCCACTTCGTCGGCCAGGATCACGGCGCCCAGAAACATAGCCGCCGGCGGAAGCAGGAGAAACAGTTTCGCGGTGATGGAAATCCTCTTGCTGCGAATCAGCGCCACCAGGCCGATGGCCGCCAGAATGATGGTGGCCAGCGGTTCCTTCAACAACCAGGCGAACACGAAGTAACTCAGGAATCGGTCTTGAATCCGGCCGCCGAAATAAATCGGGTAGTCCTTGATGTGGTCGGCGTTGACCCGCTGGAAACCCTTGACATAGAGGAGCGGGTCGCTCGAAAAGAGATAGACCGCCTGAATCACCACCACCGCCACTACGCACATCGCCAGGAACGCATAGAGGAACGGAAGCGCTTTGCGGCGCTGATCCGGCCTGAGAAGTGAAGCGGGCCTGGCGGCTCCGGGCGCGCCGTGGCACGCCTTGAACTTCCTGCCGCTGCCGCAGGGGCACGGATCGTTGCGGCCGGCGCGGTAACGCGGTGCGGCGCTGGGCGCTTCAACATCCGCTGCGGGCGGCCATATCGCCGACGCCAGCAGGAGCACCGGAATCACCGGAAGCAGCAGCACCGCCGAAAACTTGGTGCACAGCAGCGCTCCCAATGCCAAGCCGCAAAGCGCCAGCCGGTACCTCCCGGGATGGAGCACATAGTTCCAGAGCGCAAAGAGAAACAGCATCAGGAAAGCGGTGATGCCCACGTCGGTGGTGACCAGATAGGAGTGGCCCAGGACGGTGGGATCCATGGTGTAGAGCAACACGGCGCCCGCCGCCGCCAGCCCCCCCGTGATCTGGCGCCCCCACAAAAAGAGC
>JBEKQS010000384.1:0-3128 GCA_049519475.1 Bryobacteraceae bacterium
TAATCGCCCTTCATGTAGCTGGCCTGGCCGGTCTTGATCAGGTCGGGGATGGCCGGCGGCGGCGGCGTTGTTTGGTCCTGGGCCAACAGGCAGGCGGCTGCCGTGAGAAAGAAGAAAACGGTGCGCGGCATAGATGTGATTTAGTACTAATTCATTAGCGTTGTCAAGCGAAATCGGCCGGCACAGAACCGCGAGCGTCAGCGAGCGGCCGTACAAACCTCTTTCGAGAGGCCGCTTGCTGACGCTCGCGGTTCTGTGCCGACCCGAACTTTGGGAACCAATTGGCCCGTCCGCCGGAATCAATATATCCTGGAGTCTGCATGAAAATCCCCGGTGTGCTTTTTGCGTGCGCTCTCGCTCTGCCCGTTTTGGGCGACGAGGGCATGTGGCTTTTCAACGAGTTTCCGAAAGACGCGGTCAAGAAGGCTTACAGTTTCGAAGTCACCGACGCGTTTCTCGAAAGCTTGCGTCTGGCCACGTTGCGGATCGGCGGCTCTTCCGGCTCGTTCGTGTCGGCGGGCGGCTTAGTGCTGACGAACCGCGAGGCTGTGGCGAACTGCGCAGCCAAGCTCAGCACGCCGGAGCACGACTACCTTAAGGATGGGTTCTATGCGGCGGCCGGCTCGGACGAACGGGCCTGCGCGTCGCTCGAAGCCAGCGTCCTGGTGAGCCTGGAAGATGTCACCAGCCAGATCAAAGAGCCGGTGAAGGAAGCGCCCAAGAACGCCAAGGCCGCGGTTGTAGCCGAGAAAGCCGCCGACACGCTGGCCAGGCGCAACGCCGCGATCGCGCGCGTGGAGAAGGCCTGCGCGGAAAAAACCGGAGACGTCTGCACGGTGGTGGCGCTCTCTTCGGGCGAACGTTACCACCTTTACCACTACAAGAACTACACCGATCTGCGGCTGGTGTTCGCGCCGGAACGCGCGATGGCCTTTTTCGGCGGCGACGCCGCCACCTTCACCTATCAGCGGTATGAGCTGGACATAGCCTTTCTGCGCGCCTATGAGAACGGCAAGCCGGCCGCCACCCCGCACTTCCTGAAATGGAGCGCCGAGGGCGTCAAGGCTACCGACCTGCTCTTCGTGGCCGGGAACCCCGCGGCCACGTCGCGGCTGGACACCAGCGCGCAACTGATCTTCTACCGGGATACTGAAATGCCGCTGAGGGCCCAGCGGCTGGCGGCGCGCATCGACATGCTGCGCAATTTCACGCCCAAGACCGACGAGAGCCGGCGCATCGCCGAAGCGGCGCTCTCCACCCTCGGGCTGAATTACAAGTCCACCGCCGGCCTGCTGATCGGCCTGCGCGATGAGCGCCTGCTGATCCGCAAAGTGAATTTCGAGAAGCGCCTGCGCAACGCGGTGGAACACGATCCTAAGCTGGGAACCGAAGGCGGCAAGGTGTGGGACGAAGTGGCTGCCGCTTACAAGACCTGGACGCCGTTCGAGCGGCCCTACCAGATTCTGGAACAGCCGGCCGCGCAAGGTTCGGCGCTTTTCCGCATCGCGCGCCAGGTGCTGCGGTTGAGCCAAGAGCGCGCCAAGCCCAACGAACAGCGCCTGCCCGAATACCGCGACACCGCGCTCGCTTCGCTCGAGCTCGGGCTTTACTCCCCCGCGCCCATCGACGACGCTCTGGAGACCGCGCTGCTCACTCAGTATCTGGAAGAGCTGAAAGCGCTCGGTGAAAGAGAGGTTCCGCTGAAAGCCATCCTGGGCTCCAAGACGCCGGCGCAAATGGCCGCGGAGTTCGTCACCACGAGCAAGCTGAAAGACGTGGCGGAACGAAAACGGCTGGCCGGCGACAAAGCAGCCGCCCTGCAATCCGACGACGGCATGCTGCGGCTGGTCCGCGCGCTGGATGAGCCGGCCCGCAAGCTGCTCAAGAAACATCAGGAAACCATCGAGGCGCTGGCTGCCTCGGCATCGGAGAAGATTGCGCAATACCGTTTCCGCATCTGGGGCCCGGCGGATTATCCCGACGCCACCTCCACGCCGCGTGTGACCTTCGGCGCGGTGAAGGCTTATCACGACCGCACCGAATCGTCCGTGGTCTTCGCCACCACCTTCGGCGGCCTCTTTCACCTGGCCGGTCCGAAGGAGCCCTTCAAACTGCCGCAGCGGTGGATGGACGCCAAAGCCCGGCTCGACCTGATCGCGCCCTTCGATTTCGTGAGCACCTGCGACATTTCCGCCGGCAATTCCGGCAGCCCCACCGTGAACCGGAAAGGCGAACTGGTGGGCATGGTCTTCGACGCCAACCTGGAAGCCCTGCCTTCCACCTATATGTATACCGACGATCTGGCGCGCGCCGTGCACGTGGCGTCGCAAGGCATCACCGAGGCGCTCGATACGGTCTACAAAGCCACGGGCCTGCTCAAAGAACTGGGCGTCCCCGAGCGCAAGAAGAACGGCACTGAGTAATTTCCAGCTCCAGGCTCAAGTTCCGCCGCCGTTCCGCCGATTTGCTATGCATGTTTGAATGGAACAATCGTTATAGCGTTCAGATCGGCAGCATCGACGCTCAGCACCAAACTCTGTTTCGCCTCGCGGAAGAACTGAATACCGCCATGGCAGCGGGCCGCGGCAAGTCTGCGATCTCCCAGACTCTAGACCGCCTGGTGCAATACACCATGGTCCATTTCGCGAACGAAGAGCGGCTGATGCGTCTCCACGATTACCCCGACTTGGCCGCCCATACAGCGCAACATGAGGCGCTCACCAGGCAGGTGCAGCAGTTTCAGGTCGAATTCAATGCGGGTACGACGGTCATAACCGTCGAACTAATGTATTTCCTGCGAGACTGGCTAACGGCCCACATCGCCGGATCCGATCAAAAATATGCCCCTTTCCTGAAGGAGAAATTGGTGGCATAGGCGTGGCGATCAAGGCTGTGATCGGCCGCGCGCGAGCCTATAGGCCGAACATGGGATGGTATTTCTGGGGCAGTTGGACCCGGTGCATATCCCGGTTCACGAAGACATGCCGGGTGTGGCCGGTAGCCAACAGACGATCGCCTTCCGCCACCCGCATTTCATAGTGAAAGATCGCGATCCGGGTACTGGCCTCTTCGATCCAAGTCTTGATGATGACTTCATCGTCGAAACGGGCGGGCGAGCGGTAGCGGCA
>JBEKQS010000385.1:0-7919 GCA_049519475.1 Bryobacteraceae bacterium
GGCAACCGCGCTCACCGGCGGCAATACCATTGTGGTGACATTGCCCAGCATCACGGGCGGTTTCGTGGTTACAGCGCCGACGATCACCACACTCAACGCCACCACCGTCAAAACGCTCGCTTACACCGTCAAGGCGGCGGCCGGCTGCGTGGGCATGACCAATGCTGCCACCCCAACTTTCGCCTTCCAGGCCAACACCGGGAGCGGCGCCGCGGCTGACGCGGTGGTCACGGTGACGACCACGCTGACCAACACCACCTCCGGGCTGGCGCTCTCTTCCAGTCTGGTGATGGTGAACTGCGTCCTTAATAATGGAACCTACACACCCGGTGTGGCGCAGACCGTTTCGGTCACGTCCACGGCCGGGGCGAACGGCGGAACACCGTACACCTTTTCCACTACCACCTTGCCGAGCGGAGTGACCGTCACCCCCAGCTCTGCTGGTTCGGGTGGTGGTACGGCGAACGGCACTGCGGCGATCCTCTCTTTCGTCGCGGCCAGCGGGTGCGGTGGAGGCCAGTCGGGCACAAGCACTACCGGTTCCCTGGTCCTGACGAACTCGCCCGGACCGGCTGTGACCATCTCGGTCATATTACAGATCACGCCAATCTCTCCCCTGGTGGCGGCGCCCAGCCCGGCAACACTTGCTTATACCAAGGGTTCCGGGCAGCCCGGCACAGTCACGGTCGCTGTGACGTCGAGTGCTTCACCGGCTCCCTTCTTCTCAATCGATACCACGAGCGTCCCCACCTGGCTCACCATGGACGCGATCAGCGGCACCGTACCCAAAGCTGTTCACTTCTCTTCCACCAGCGTCTGCGACTCTCTGGCGCCCGGCACCTACTCGGCTGCCGTTCGCCTGAAGGTGTCCACCTATGGAGATCTCACGGTCAACTTCAGTTTGCTCATCACCAACCCGGCTCCCAAGCTCACGGTCACTCAAGGCGCGACGCCGCCCTGGACCATGGGGCAGCCTCTGCCCGTCACCTTCATCACGTTGACCTCGAGCGATTCGCCGATTGCTTACGCCCTTACCGGCGGCGGTCCGCTGGCGCCCACCCCCGTCAGCGGCGCCGAGGCCAGCGGTCTGGCCTATAGCTGGGGCACCCAGATTCCGATCCAATTCAACAGCCTGGTGTTCGCGGCCGCTCAGCCCGCCAGCGTGCTTACCGGAACCGTTACGGTAACTTGGGGCAGCCCTTCCACCACTACCGTAGTCACCTTCAATATCACTGTTCAGTCGCCGCAGGCCACGCTATCGTCCATCAGTCCGGCCAGCCTGGCCAGCCTGCCCACGGGTGCTACCAGCGGCCAACCAGTCACTGTGACCCTGATCGGCACCGGCTTTGTGTCCAGTTCGGATCCGACTCAGAAGACCAAGGTCGGCGTGGTTTCGAGCAACGTGCTGATCCAGGACACCAACATCGCCGTCAACGTGACCAACTCTTCCAACATCATCCTTACCATTACGCCCGTATCGTCGGACACGTACCTGAATTTCGTGGCCGGCGGCACGCCGATTCTGGGGGTCTGTAACCCGCAGGGCGCGGCTACCTGCACGGTGCCCAGCGCGACCATTACGCTCTCCATCGGCAACGGTCCCATCATTCAGGGAGTCGCCAGCGCTTCGTCCTTCCAGGAAGTGAGTCCGGGACAAACGCAGAACATCGCGCAGGGCGACATGGTCAGCGTCTTCGGCACCAACTTCTGCTCCTCCAGCGCACCCGCCTGCTCCAGCGCCCAGATCCTGCCGGGCGTCCTGAGCACCGGCACCATGGTCTATCAGAACTGGCTGAGCATGGATGCGGTCAGCGGCACTCAGCGCAAGCTCACGGTGGCCTTCTGTCCCACGGGGACGACTCCTCTTACTGGCGGTAATTCGTGCATCAACGCGCCGCTGCTTTTCGCCACCAATAGCCAGATCAACCTGCTGGTTCCGGATGCGCTCACGACCGGCGCCGCCAACACCGACATCATCGTCAGCTACGGCTATGGCGCCACCGCGCCGAACCTGCTGCTCAGCAGCCCCGTCACGGTAAATGTGGTTGCGACCGACCCCGGCACCTTCGCCATCGGCGCCGATGGCCAGGGGGCCGGCGCCATCCTGGCCGCAAACTGGTCCGTGATCGGCGCTGCCAATCCCGCCGGGATGCGTTCAACCGGCACGGATTCCGACACCATTCAGATCTATATGACCGGACTCGGCGTGCCCAATAGCACAGGCGCTAATACCACTCCTAACGGCCAATCGTCGGCCCCGACGAACTGTATCAGCCCTGCGAATTACATGAGCGCAGTCAATAGCGCCAACTCGAACGCGACCCAACTGACCACCCTCGACGGCGCGGTCATTCAGAGCTCGCTGCTAAAAACTGGCGTCTTTCCCCCATGCCTTGGCACCAGTCCCACGGTAACCATCGGCAACCAGCCAGCCACGTCGGTCAGTTATGCCGGATGGGTGGCCGATTCGGTGGCCGGCCTCTACCAGGTCAATGCCACGCTCCCGGCCACCACCGCCGCCGGCAGCTTCACCGATGTCGCCGGCGTCACTCACACCAGCATCACGGCCCCCGTGCAATTGCCCATCGTGGTCACTGCCGGTGGCATCCCGAGCCAGACCGGCATCTCGGTGTGGGTTGCGCCCCGCCTCAAAGTGGCTCCGCCCACCGCTCTTAGCGGCGATGTGGGCGTTGCATGGCCAAACACCAATAACGTCGTGGTCGCTTCGGAAGGACAATCGCCCTACCGTTACGCGGTCACCTCCGGTGTGCTCCCCACCGGCCTCTCGCTCGCCGCCTCCGGAGCGACCGCCGGGACCATTAGCGGAACTCCCGCGGCCGACCGGTCCGGGTCCTACGTCATCACCGCCACGGCTACTGATTCCAACAGCGTCCCGCTGACCGGCACCACTACCTTCACCCTGACCGTCGCCGCCGGATTGGTGGTAACGCCCAACCCGCTCACCTATACTCATGCCGTCGTCACGGATCCCACCGTCACCTCCACCATCGACACCGTGACCGCTACGGGCGGGACCTATCCTTACACCTACGCGTTCGACAGCAGCTTCACCAGTCCCGCTGGAATGAAGATTGACCCCAACTTGGGCACCGTCACCATCACCTCGGCAACGCCCGCTGGCGTCTACAACGTAAATGTCAAGGCAACCGATGCCGCCCTCGTGACCGGCAACGTTACTTTCGCGGTCACTCTCAATCTGGTGGTCTCTGTCAATGCGACCACCCTCACGGGCACCAGCCCGAACTACAGCGGCAACGCCGGAACCCAGTACACCGTGACCATGGCCTCTGTCGGTGGCTCCAACTACGTCTATGCCCTCGCCGCACCGGTGACCGGCTTCTCGTTCGGCAACGGAGGCAGCGCCAACGTTCTAACCATTGCTAATAACGCTGCTGCCGCTACCGCGGAGGCCGTCATCATCAACGTGACCGAGTCCGGCCAAGGGACCGGCACCGGCACCATCACGCTAAACATCACCCTGCACCTTGTGGTCTCCGTCGCTTCGACCACCCTCTCGGGCACCAGCCCGAACTACAGCGGCCCAGCCGGAGGCACATTAACCGTGAACCTACAGGCCAGCGGTGGCACCAGCTACACCTATAGCCTCCAAACCCCGGTGACCGACTTCGGGGTCGCAGGCAACGTGCTGACCATTACCGCTCCCGCTTCCGGTACTGCGTACAACGCCACCATGGTGGCAACCGATATCGTTAGCGGCGCTACCGGCACGCTCACGCTACACATTACCGTGGGCTTGACGGTCACCGCCAGCGCCGGCACCGGAGGAGTCACCGGCACCAGCCCGAACTTCAGCGGCCCAGCCAGCGCCAATTTCACTATTACACTGGCGGCCAGCGGTGGCAGCAACTACACCTTTACCACCCCCAGCCAGGGCCAACAATTCTCGATCGGCGGCACCACGCTGACCGTTAACGCGCCCGCTTCCGGCACGGCGTACACCGTCGTCGTCAACGCATCCGATTCCGGTACCGGCGCTACCGGAAGCCTCTCGCTAACCATCACTGTGGGCTTGACCGTCAGCGCCACTGCCGGCACCGGGATCACGGGCACCAGCCCGAACTTCAGCGGCTTAGCCGGGGGCACCTTAAAGGTGAACCTGGCGGCCACCGGCGGCAGCAGCAGCATCTTCTACAGCACCGCCAGCCAGGGCGGCGACTTCTCGATCACTACCAACGTCCTGACCATCGCCACTAGCGCACTCGCGACCGCTTCCAGTGCCCCGTACACCGTCGTGATCCAGGCACAGGATAACAACTCTCCCAACGCCACCGGCACGCTCACGCTGTCCATCAGCCTGGGCCTGACGGTCGCCGCCGGCTCGCCTTCCTCGGGACTCACGGGGAGCAACGGAAGCTACACCGGCACAGGCAGTACCCCATACACGCTGACTCTGACCGCCAGTGGTGGCAGCACCCACTACCTCTATACCACCCCTGACACGACCGGGTATTTCTCGCTCAACACCGGCACGCTGAACATCAACGCCCCAACTGGTGGCCCGTACACCGTCACTGTCAACGTACTGGATACCAGCAGCGGAGCTACCGGCAGCATCCAGCTAACTATCAACATGAACTAGCACCTGCTCTCACGCAAGGTACTTCGGCGGCGGGCGCCCACACGGGGCCCGCCGCCTTTTTTCGTTCCCCGGCCCCAAGCCCCGCCTGCGCTTCACCCGTCACCCCCATATGCGCGCTTTCCGCCCGGCGGGCCAACGTCGCCGTTCCTCCCTCTCGATCGGCCGGTCTTGATTTACTCGCGCTTCGATCTCAACCGCCTGCTCCTCAATCGTTCCGGCGCCCAAATCGGGAAGGCACGCATTCTGGTGCCTGACGTGCTGTTCCAGTGCGCCTCCGCGCGTCTCGTGTCCATGTTGATGATGGTGGCTTTCTTACGCGCCTCGCGACGAAACGTGGTGAGGCACCCTGGGTCGCCCCGGGCTAGCCCCAATACGGATCACTGAGGCCGGCGCAAAAATAGTTTCACATCGGCGGGCTAGTAGCAGAGGTGTCCAATGCCACTTAGTGTTCCCAATACTGAACATCTGCACAAATTGTGGGGCAGCCAATCCTGGCTGCCGCCGTCTTTCAGTCGGCGCTTGCCGGGTGCGAGAGATCTCTTTAAGCCCGAAGCAGCCGTCTGAAGGCGGCTGCCGGCAAAACTGCCCGCCCCACGATTTGTACAGAATACTGAAATGGGAAAACTAAGTGACATTTGGCGGAAGTGCCTGCGCCACAGCATCGTCGCCGAAAATCCGTGAGAAATGCAGGCCAGCCCGGGGTAACCCTGAACCCACGGCCGGCCGCTCCGCTGAACCCGCCCCTCGATTTACGGGTTGTGCACAACCGGCGCCGCCGCGGATACCGGCTCGGCCTTCTGCCCTTCGGTCGAAAGCACCACCAGATCGACGCGGCGGTTGTGGGCCCGGCCTTCTTCGGTTTCGTTCGTGTCCACCGGCGCGTTCTCGGCGTAGCCCACCACGGCCATCCGCTCCGGCGCGATCTGGAACCGCTGGCGCAGCACTTCCAGCATGGCGATGCTGCGCGCCGTCGAAAGCTCCCAGTTGCTGCGGAACCGCGAATTGTGGATGGGGATCGCATCGGTGTAGCCTTCCAGGCGCAGCGGATTGGACGATGCCTGCAGTTCCGCCGCCACCTTGGCCAGAATCGGAACGCTGGCGGAAGCCACGCTGTCGTCGCCCGAAGCGAAAAAGGCGGCTTCCCGCAGGCTGATGATCAGGCCGCGTCCTTCCAGCTTGAGACCGATCTTGCCGGCCTTCAATTCCGCCGCCAGACCATTCTGCAGCCGGTCGAGCGACTTCGCCAGGTCGGCTGGCTGTTGCGGCGGCGGCGGCTTGGGCGGAAGGTTCTCCGAATGAGCGACGCGGTCGGGGTTGACCGGCGGGCGGCTGTTTTCGTGCTTGCCGCGGCCCAGCACGGTGGAGATGGCGGCGCTGAACTGGCCGTGTTCCAGCGCCTCGCGCACCGAATCGGAAACTTCCTTGGCCTTGAGCTTATTGGACTGAGTGGAGGCGAACATCACCACGAAAAATGCGAAAAGCAGGGTGATGAAGTCGGCATAGGAAACCAACCAGCGCTCGTGATTTTCGGGTTCGCTCGCCCGCTTGTGTCGCATCTTCCCCTAACTCCGCACTGAGGCCGGCTGCGGCCCGGCTTTGGCCTTCGCCGGCGCGCCGGCATCCTTGGCCGCTCCCGGCTTGCCGGATTTCGCCGGCTCCTGATCGTAGGCTTCGAGCTTCATCCGGATCAGCGTGGGGTTCAGCCCTTCGACAATCCCCACCACCCCCTCGAGGATCATCTCCTTGCGCAGTGAGGCATCGCGCATGCGCGCCTTGAGCTTATTGGCCACCGGCAGGAAGAAAATGTTGGCCGACCCCACTCCGTACACGGTGGCCACAAAGGCTACCGCGATGCCGTGGCCCACGGCCACGATGTCTTCCAGGTGTTTCATCACCTGGATCAGTCCCATCACGGCGCCGATGATTCCGATAGTCGGGGCATAGCCGCCGGCCGCTTCCCACACTTTGGCCTCCGCCTCGCTGGCGTGCTCGCCGAGGCTGAGGTCCAGCTCCATCATTTTGCGGAGCTCCTGCAAATCGGTGCCGTCCACCGCCAGGCTGACGGCCCTGCGGAGGAACGGGTCCGGGATAGTGGCCGTCTCGCTTTCCAGGCTGACGATGCCGTTCTTGCGTGCCTTGGCGGCGTATTGAATGAGGGCTTCGATGGTCGCCGCGGTGGAGCTGGCCTGTTCCATGAAGGCCCATCGCAAACCCCTGACGGCTCGCAGGAAGACCGGCAGCGGTGTGGTCACCAGCACCGCGCCCAGGGTTCCGCCCAGCACGATCATGGCGGCGGTGCCCTGGGCCACGTCCTGGATGTTGCCTTTTTCCAGCAAGAGCCCCCCGATGATGCCGGTGAGCGCCACACCGATTCCCGCCAGCGTGGAAAGATCCGGCCGGAGAGCCGCCTTCCGGGGAGGCGCCTTGGCGGCCTTGGCGGCCTTGGGGGCTTGGGGAGCGGGTTTGGGAGCGGCTGCCATCGGAATTCAGTTCGTGTCCTCGGCTTCCTCCGGAGCCGCGGCTTGTTCCAGGCTCCCAGCCGGATCGGCCGGGTCGCGCAGTCCGGAGGGATCGCCGGCGGGCGAGTAAATGCGCCGCCGGAATTCGACAATGCGCCGCACCACTTCTTCGGCGGTCTCGCGCACACGCAGAATCTGTCCGGTGGTCAGCGTGATCACGGTATCCGGCGTCACGTCGATATGTTCGATCAGATCGGCGTTCAGAACCATGGGCGCGCGATTCAGGCGAGTCAGCCGAATCATGGACTCTTCATGAACCATATCGGCGGCCCGGCGCGAAGACATTAATACACGGGAAAACGTGTCCGATAAGCCCTTTAGAGGTGAGGATTGAGCCGCCCGAACCGCCAAGCCGAGCTTCCCGCCGTGGAAACCATCCGATGCATCTACACCCCGGAATTCGCCTTTACCGAAAGGCGGCCGCCGGGCCGCAAGCCCAACAGCCTGGAGGAAGAGCGCCGCGAACTGCTCGACAGCCTCTTACAAGCTCTCAAAACCGCCGAGCCCGATGCCGACCGCCTGGCCGTGTGCGGCGGCCTGCTGCGCCACCTGGCCAGAGCCGGCCGGCGTCTGTAAGCATTTCCCTTTAAGCTCTGCGGCGCCACCTGGACTCGGGTATCCTATTTACCTCGGGAACAGTGGGACAGACCATCGCTTTTCGTGGTCTGTCGCCTTTGTACCCTAAAGACATCTATGGAATCCGCCACCGCCCCAGCCGCCAGCCCCTTCAGGCTCTCTGCCATCGGCCAGATCGCCATCACCGTCACGGACGTCGAGCG